>JBOGYJ010000112.1:0-13626 GCA_050696795.1 Solirubrobacteraceae bacterium
ACGAAAAAAGCCTTGTCGTTCGCCTTTGGGAGCCCCGCCTCGCTTTGGCTTTCGCGAAGCTTTGCTCCCTCCCGAACCGCAAGCAGAACCTTATGTGGCCAACGGCGCCGGACGCAAGCCCCGTGCCCATCCAATCCCGCAATTTGGAGTAAAAGCCACCGCTCCGGACCACGCCCGGAGGGGAGCGGTGCGGTCAGCTCTCGCTGGGCGCCATCTGCGGGTCGGGCCCGAGATGGATGTGCGGACGCGGAAGGTGGCCGCGCTCATGGGGTACATGTTCGACCGATCCCTCGACGTTGAGGTGCGGCAGGACGCGCTCGAGCGCCCGCGGCAGCTTCCAGTTGAGCTTGCCGAGCAGCAGCATCAGCGCGGGAACGAGCGCCATGCGCACGATCGCCGCGTCGAGCAGGACGGCGCCCGCGAGCCCGAGTCCGAACATCTTGATCACGACTTGCCCGCCCAGCAGGAAGGACCCGAAGACGAGCACCATGATCGCTGCCGCCGCTGTGATCGTCCGCCCGGTTGCCTGTAGCCCGCGGGTCACCGCCAGGCGGTTGTCGCCGGTGCGATGCCACTCCTCGTAGATGCGGCTGACGAGGAAGACCTCATAGTCCATCGATAGGCCGAAGAGGATCGCGAACATCATCACCGGGATGAACGCCTCGATCGGTCCGGTCTCGGTCACGCCGAGCAGCGACGCGGCCCAACCCCACTGGAAGACCGCGACGAGCACGCCGAACGCGGCACCGGCGGAGAGCATGTTCATCAGTGCCGCCATCAGCGGGATCGCGATGCTGCGGAAGACCGCGGCGAGCAGCAGGAACGAGAGCAGCACGACCACGCCGATGAAGAGCGGCAGCTTGCTCGACAGGACGGTCGCAAAGTCGGCGAAGATCGCGGTCTGGCCGCCGGCCAGCACGTGTACGCCGCTGCCGCGGGTGCTTGCCGGAATCACGTGATCGCGCAGGCGTGTCAGCAGGCTGCTCGTCGATGCTGCCTGCGGTGAACCTACCGGGTAGACGTTGGCGAATACGACCTGCTTCCCATCGCTGGCACCCGGCAGCGTTACGGCCGGTGTTGCAGCGGCAACCCCGGCCGTGTGAGCGACCGCAGTCAGCGCCCGCTCGAACGCTTGCTTCTGGCTCGGGCCGCTCACCTCTGCGACCAGCTGCAGCGGGCCGTTGTGGCCGGCGCCGAAGCCCTTGACGAGAAGCTCGTAGGCCTGGTGAGTGGTCGACCCGGCAGGATCCGAGCCGGCGTCAGAGGACCCGAGCCGCATCGACAGGAAGGGCACCGAGAGCGCGCCCATCAGCAGCACACCGATGAGCGCAAAGGCGGCGGGGCGGGCCTGCAGTGCGCCGGTCCAGCGCGCCCAGAGGCCGCCGGTATTTGGGGCGGCGACAGGGCCGCCGCGCGCCAGCCTGCGCCTGGCGCGCCGACCGAGCACGCGCGGGCCCATGAACCCGAGCAGCGCCGGAAGCAGGGTGAGCGCGGCGAGCACGGTGAAGGACACGACCACCGCGGCGGCGATCGCCACGCCGTACAGGAAGCTCACGCCGAGCGCGAACATGCCGAGCAGCGCGATGCACACGGTGATCCCCGCGAACATCACCGCACGGCCTGACGTGTCGATCGCGTCGACGATCGCCTCCTCGACCGGCTTGCCCTGCTGCAGGCCCTGCCGGTGCCGGGCGACGATGAACAGTGCGTAGTCCACGCCGACGCCCAGCCCGATCAGCATCGACAGCTGCGCGCTGAAGCTGGCCATCGTGATCACGTGCGAGAGCAGGCCGATGACGGAGACTCCGACGCCGAGCGCGACCCCCGCGGTGACGAGTGGCAGCAGCGCAGCCAGCACCGATCCGAAGACCACGAGCAGCACGATCAGGGCGGCGAGCGCGCCCAGGCCGGCACTCGAGTCGTTGGCCGGTTCGCTCGCCTGTGCGATCTGGCCGGCGACAGCCACCTGCAGTCCATCGCCCGCGCCCGCACGGGCGGTGTCGACGAACTGCTTGGCCTGCGTCGTCGTGAAGTTAGGGGCGAGCTTGGTCATCGTCACGGTCGCGAACGCCACCTGGCCGGACCTGGAGATCTGAGCGGCGCCCGCGGGTGTGAAGGGGGAGGCGATCGAAGCGACCTCGGGCAACTGCGAGACGCGCGCGAGCATCTGCTCGGCCCGCCGCTCTACCGCGCTGCCGCGGACCGTGCCGCGGTTGACCGCGATCACGATCTGCTCACGGTCGCCCGCGGCCTTCGGCGCCGCCTTCTGCAGCAGCTGCTGGGCTTCGAAGCTCTGCGTGCCCTTCAGGCTGAAGCTGTTCTGGTAGCCGGAGCCGACACTGGAGAGCACGCCACCCAGCGCGATCAGGGCAACCAGCCACCCGGCAAGGACGGTTTTGCGGTGTCTGACGCACCAGGTCGCAAGCTTTCGCATGGGCCGACAGCATAGCGTAAAAATGCAGAAGTCTGCAAACTTGCTGATAAATGCCGCTTTATCTATGATCTCGGTATGACGGAAGGCCCCGGGCTCAGAGAACGCAAGAACGCGCGCACGCGCGAGGCGATCGAGCGGGCGGCCGCGGAACTGGCGCTCGAGCAGGGATACGACCACACGACCGTCGACCAGATCGCCGAACGCGCTGATGTCGCGCCGCGCACGGTCTACGTGCGCTACCCCACCAAGGAGGCGATCCTCTTCAGCCAGACCGAAGGAGCAGCCTCCTTCCGCGAGTGGATCGACGGCAAAGACGATGACCTGATCGAGCGGCTCGGTCGCTTCGTGCAGGCGCGGGTCGCGGCCGGCCAGGACAACGCGGAGCTCGCGCGGCTGAAAATGCGCGCGATCTGGACCGACCCTTACTTGCGTCGCGTGCTGCGAGGCAAGCTCGAGGATGCCGAGCAGCTGATCTCTGCCAGCCTCGCGGCCGAGCTCGGCCTCCCCTCGGACGACTCCGGTCCGCGGGTCTTCGCGGCGGCGATCACCGGACTGTTCGTCACCATGGCCGAGAAGGCCGTCGCGCATCCCGACAGCTTCGATCCGCTCAGCGAATGCGCGCGCGGCCTGCTCTTCTTGCGCGCAGGCCTGGACGCGCTCAAGCGCCAGGCGGCCAGCTGACGCTCACTCGAGCCGCGCGGCTACCAGCTCAACGGGAGTCATCGAGCGCTTGCGCCGATCGGATGGCGCTCGCCTGGTCGCGGTCGCACCAGATCTCCCAGCGCCCTGACGCGGACCGTCGCTCGTCGAGGAATCGGTAGGGCCGACAACCTCCGAACTCCGCGGTTCGCATGTGCCACACCCCGCCGAGGACGCTTGCGATCCGGCGACGCGGCCAGCCGAGCGCATCCTCGACCTCGGGGAACGGCCGTGGTCGATCGGGCACCTTCGCAAGCCCGTCGAGCAGCTCCCGCATCAGATCGCTGCAGCAGTCGTAGAACCGCGCGATCTCGTCCGGCTCACCCATCGCGTTCTCGGGCATGTGCTCGGCGATGGCAGGGCGACGATCGATCGGGGACATCCAGCCGGATACGTTACGACGCGTCCGGGCGTCGGGGCGCGGCTTTATCCTCGACTTTGGTGCTCCGGTGTCTTGCAGAACTGCGCAGTGGCATCCGCACCGCATCACCTGTCTGCGCCGCGGTGGTCATCGCGGCCTTGGTCGCGGGCTGCGGGGGCAGTTCGCCGCCGAGCCCGCGCACGACGCTGAGCGCCTTCCTCACCGCCTGGGACAGCGGTCGTTGGACGACGATGCGCGCGCGGGTCCTCGACCCGCCCAAGGACTTCGTGTCGATGAACGCGTCGGTCTTCACCGGCCTCGGCGTCTCGCGCGCGACGATCACCGCCGGCCGTCTGAAGACGTCGAGGTCGGGGAGCACGGCCAGCGCCCACATCACCGAGCGCTACCAGCTGGCGGGGGCCGGCGCGTGGACGGCAACCAGCACGATCCATCTGGTCAAGCGCGGTCACGCGTGGGCAGTGAAGTGGACACCGGCGACCATCGATCCACTGCTCGCCGCCGGCGACAGGATCGTCGTCGGGCGCGACTGGCCCGCACGGGCGCCGATCCTCGGCGCCGGAGGCGTCAAGCTGACGACGGTGGCCCGGCAGGTCGTCGTCGGCGTCGTCGGCGAGCGGATCAAGCAGCGCCAGGCCGTGCGCGGCGATCTGATCGCCGCTGGGGCCCCACATGCCCAGGTGCGCGAGGCTCTCGCGGCGGCCGAGCAGCATCCGAGCTACTTCGAGCCGATCTTCACGATTTCTCAGGCACGCTTCGCCCAGCTCAAATCCCAGCCCGGGCCCGCCAACGTCTACAACGTCGGGGGCACACAGTTCGAAGCCTCGGATCGGACCGTGGCGATAACGAAGCAGCTGAGCGCGCACGTCGTCGGGACCGTCGGGCCGATCACGGCCGAGCAGCTGAAAGCTCTGGGGCCACCCTATGACGCGTCGAGCAGCACCGGCCAGGCGGGAATCCAGGCCAGCGAGGAGAAGACGCTGGCCGGGACTCCGACGACGGTGATCGACCTCGATAACACGGTCGGTACGCCGCTCACGCGACTGGCGAGCTTTCCCGGCAAGAACGGCACGCCGGTCGCCACCAGCATCGATCCGAAGATCCAGCGCGCCGCCGAGGCGGCGCTGGCGAGCGCCACTCACCACGACGTCTCGATGGTCGCGGTCAACGCATCGACGGGACAGTTGCTCGCGGTCGTCTCCGACCCGGTCACCACCTATGACACCGCGTTGCAGGGTGCCTACCCTCCCGGGTCGACCTTCAAGGTCCTCACCTCCTCGGCCCTGATCCAGGGTGGACTGAGCCCGTCGTCGGCGGCCAGCTGCCCTCCGACCTTCACGGTCGACGGCGAGGTCTTTCACAACGCCGAGGGAGACGCGCCGGTCTCGACGCTCGCCCAGGCCTTCACCGAGTCCTGCAACACGGCGTTCATCGGTCTCGCCACGCAGCATCTGACGCCGCCTGACTTCCCGGCTGTCGCGCGGCTGTACGGGCTGCAGCGCACCCCGCGGCTCGGCGTACCCGCGTTCATGGACAACATCCCCAAGCCCACCAGCCAGACCGAGCTGGCGGCCGGCGCCATCGGCCAGGGCAGCGTCACCTTCTCCGCGCTGGGGATGGCCACCGTCGCGGCGGCGATCGATTCGGGCGTGGTTCGCGCACCGCGGCTCGTCGCAGGGGCGCCCGACGACAAGCTCCCCTCCTCACCGTTGCCGAGCGCCGTCGTCGATGACCTGCGCACGATGATGGCGTCGGTTGTCACCAGCGGTACGGCGGCTGGCCAGGGCCTGCCGAGCGGTACCCACGCCAAGACCGGCACCGCCGAGTACGGCACCGGCGCCGCCGCCAAGCTCAAGATCGATGGCTGGCTGATGGGCTACCGCGGCAACGTCGCCTTCGCGATCGTCACCCACGACACCGGTGGCGGCGACGGCGGACCGGTCAACGGGCCGATCATCGCGAAGTTCCTGAATGCGATCGGCTGATTGGCTTCAGGGGCGGGCCCCGCTTGGCCCGCCTCCAGCGCCTCGCGGACTCGTGCGAAGTGGCGTTCACGCGGCCGCGGAATCAACCATCTAGGGTACGCGCGGTGTTCCGCAAGATCTTGGTGGCCAATCGCGGGGAGATCGCCATCCGGGCGTTCCGGGCCGCGTTCGAATTGGGCGCACGCACCGTCGCGGTCTACACCTGGGAGGACCGCGCCTCGCTGCATCGCCAGAAGGCTGACGAGGCCTACCTGATCGGGGACCGCGGGCACCCGGTCCGCGCGCACCTGGACATCGACGAGATCATTCGCGTCGCCAAGCTCTCGGAGGCGGACGCGATCTATCCCGGCTACGGCTTCCTGTCCGAGAGCCCCGATCTTGCCCGTGCGGCAGCAGCGGCCGGCATCACCTTCATCGGACCGAGTGCCGAAGTGCTCGAGCGGGCGGGCAACAAGGTCACCGCCAAGCAGCACGCGGTGTCCGCCGGGGTGCCGGTGCTGGCGTCGAGTCCCGCCGGCACCGATCTGCGAGCCCTGCTCGACGCCGCTGACGAGATCGGCTTTCCGGTGTTCGCCAAGGCGGTGGCCGGCGGCGGCGGTCGTGGCATGCGCCGGGTCGAAACCCGCGATGAGCTCGAACCGGCGCTCGAGTCGGCGATGCGCGAGGCGGAGGGCGCCTTCGGCGACCCGGCGATGTTCATCGAGCAGGCGGTGCTGCGCCCGCGCCACATCGAGGTGCAGATCCTCGCCGATGACAGCGGCGAGACGATGCATCTGTTCGAGCGCGACTGCTCGGTACAGCGCCGCCATCAGAAGGTTGTCGAGATCGCGCCCGCACCGAACCTCGACCCGCAGGTCAGGCAGGCGATGCTCGACGATGCAGTCGCGTTTGCGAAGTCGATCGGCTACATCAACGCCGGCACCGTCGAGTTCCTGCTCGACACCGTCGGCCCGCGCGCGGGCCGGCACGTGCTGATCGAGATGAACCCGCGGATCCAGGTCGAGCACACGGTGACCGAGGAGGTCACCGATGTGGACCTCGTCCAGTCGCAGATCCGGATCGCCGCGGGTGAGACGCTCCAGGATCTCGGGCTCGAACAGGACAACGTCCACGTTCGCGGGGCCGCGCTGCAGTGTCGCATCACCACCGAGGATCCGTGGCACGACTTCCGGCCCGACACCGGCCGGATCACGACCTACCGCTCGCCCGGCGGCGCGGGCATCCGGCTGGACGGCGGCACCGTCAACGCCGGCGTCTACGTGAGCCCGCACTTCGACTCGATGCTCGCGAAGATGACCGCCCGCGGCTCGGACTTCCCGGCGGCGGTGCGCCGCGCCAAACGCGGCCTCGCCGAGTTCCGCATCCGCGGGCTGGCGACCAACATTCCCTTCCTCCAGGCGCTCCTGGAGGACCCGGCCTTCGTCGCCGGCGACCTGTCGACGTCGTTCATCGAGGAGCGGCCCGAGCTGCTCGAGCCACGCGAGTCGGCGGACCGCGGCACGAAGGTCATCACCTGGCTGGCCGACGTAACGGTCAACCAGCCCTACGGCCCCAATCCTGGCGTCATAGACCCCGCCGAGAAGCTGCCACCGGTGGATCTCGTCACACCGCCGCCGCCCGGTTCGCGGCAGCGGTTGCTGGAGCTCGGCCCGGCCGGATTCGCCGCCGCGCTGCGTGCCCAGAAGCGGCTCGGCGTCACCGAGACGACCTTCCGCGACGCGCATCAGAGCCTGCTCGCCACGCGCGTCCGCACGCGCGATCTGGTGCAGGTGCTGCCGCACGTCGGGCGGCTGACGCCGGAGCTGCTCTCGATCGAGGCGTGGGGTGGCGCGACCTACGACGTTACGTTGCGCTTCCTCGGTGAGGATCCCTGGGAGCGGCTCGACGCGATCCGGCAGGCGCTCCCGAACATCTGCATCCAGATGCTCCTGCGGGGGCGCAACACGGTCGGCTACACGCCCTATCCGCAGGCCGTCACCAGAGCCTTCGTCCAGGAGGCGGCGGGCTCCGGGATCGACATCTTCCGCATCTTCGACGCGCTCAACGATGCCGGCCAGATGCGTCCCGCGATCGAGGCGGTGCTCGAGACCGGCACCGCTGTGGCCGAGGTGGCGATGTGTTATTCGGGCGACCTGCTCGACCCGGCGGAGGATCTATACACGCTCGACTATTACCTGCGCCTGGCCGAGCGGATCGTCGAGTCGGGCGCGCACATCCTCGCGGTCAAGGACATGGCCGGACTGCTGCGAGCCGGCGCCGCCCACAGGCTGGTGGCAGCCCTCCGTGAGCGTTTCCCGGAGATCCCGATCCACGTCCACACCCACGACACCCCGGGCGGCCAGCTCGCGACGCTGCTGGCGGCGGCGCACGCCGGCGCGGACGCCGTCGATGCGGCCAGCGCGCCGATGTCAGGCACCACCAGCCAGCCGTCGCTCTCCGCGCTCGTCGCCGCCACCGCCAACACCGAGCTCGACACCGGATTGCAGCTGGGCGCGGTCAGCGACCTCGAGCCCTACTGGGAGGCGGTGCGGGCCGTCTACAAACCGTTCGAGTCGGGCCTGCCGGGGCCGACGGGGCGGGTCTACAGGCACGAGATCCCCGGCGGGCAGCTCTCGAACCTGCGCCAGCAGGCGATCTCGCTCGGGCTCGGCGACCACTTCGAGAAGATCGAGGACTGGTACGCGGCCGCCAACCGCATCCTCGGCCGGCCGACCAAGGTCACGCCATCGTCGAAGGCGGTCGGCGACCTCGCCCTGCAGCTGGTCGCCGCCGACGCCGATCCCGAGGACTTCGAGGCGCACCCCGAGCGCTACGACATCCCCGATTCGGTGATCGGGTTCCTGGCCGGCGAGCTCGGCGACCTGCCGGGCGGCTGGCCCGAGCCGTTCCGGACGAAGGTGCTCAAGGACCGCGACATCCAGATCGGCGAGACGCCGCTCGAGCCGGACGATGCGGCGGCGATCGCGGCCGACGCAGACCAGTCCACGCGCCGCTCGACGCTCAACCGCCTGCTCTTCGCCGGACCCACCAAGCAGCACGAGGAGTTCCGCAGGCAATACGGGGACCTCTCCCCGCTCGAGACGATCGACTACCTCTACGGGCTCACGCCGGGGGTCGAGGCCTCCGTAACCGTCGCCCGTGGCGTGCAACTGTACGTCGGCCTCGAGGCGATCTCGGAACCCGACGACCATGGCTACCGCACCGTAATGGCCACGCTCAACGGCCAGCTGCGACCGGTCAACCTCCGCGACCACAGCGTCCAGGTCGACGTCAAGGAGGCCGAGAAAGCCGACCCGGAAAAGCCCGGGCACATCCCGGCGCCGTTCGCGGGCAGTGCCACCGTCAAGGTGCTCGAGGGCGAGCACGTCGAGGCCGGCCAGCCGGTCGCGATGATCGAGGCGATGAAGATGGAGGCCACCATCACCACTCCGGTCGCCGGCACCGTGACCCGGGTCCTGCTCAGCGAGACCCACCACGTCGAGGCGCGCGACCTGATGCTCGAGATCACCTGAGCCGCTTTGCCCGAATTCACGCTCGGGGGCGGATGATTGGGGTACCGTCGGGAAACCGACGTCAGAAGGAGGAGCAGATGGCCAAGACCCTGAACGGTGCCTGCTTGTGTGGCGGTATCCAATACGAGGTGACCGAGCCGGGAGACATGGGCTATTGCCACTGCACCCGCTGCCAGCGCTGGACCGGATCGAGCCTCGCCGGAGTCGTGGTCGAGAAGCAGAGCTTCACGATCACCAGCGGCGCCGAGCTCGTGCAGCGCTACGAGAGTGAGTTCGCACCGCGGCACTTCTGCCGCCACTGCGGCTCGAGCCTGTACGACGACCTCGGCGGCGGCACGTACTTCGTCGCCGCCGGGCTGATGCGCGAGCTCGACCTGACGCCGAGCTTCCACCTCCAGGTCGCCTACAAGGCGCCGTGGGAGTCGATCGGTGACGACGCGCCCCAGTTCGACGAGAATCCGCCCGCGTAGGGATCCACGACAGAAGGGAGATCGCGCAGCGTGAAGATCCGTGCAGCAGTTCTCGAGCAGTTCGGCCAGCCGCTGAACGTCACCGAAGTCGACCTCGCCGAACCGAGACAGGGCGAGGTGCTGGTGCGGCTGGTCGCCTGCGGGGTCTGCCACACCGACCTCTACACCGCCTCGGGCGTGGATCCGTCCGGCTACGCCCCGACGGTGCTCGGCCACGAGGGCGCCGGCGTGGTCGAGCAGGTCGGCCCGGGGGTCGCGTCGCTGCAACCCGGTGATCACGTGGTCACGCTGTTCTCACCCCAGTGCCGCGAGTGTGAGCACTGCCGCAGCGGCCGCACCAATCTCTGCCTGGCGATCCGCGAGCAGCAGAACAGGGGCTATCTCCCCGACGGCACCACGCGCCTGTCTCGCGACGGCGATCCGATCCGCCACTTCATGGGCACCTCGACCTTCGCCGAGTACACGGTCATGCCCGAGATTGCGCTCGCCAAGGTGCGTGACGACGCGCCGCTCGAGGCCGCCTGCCTGTTCGCCTGCGGGCTCTCGACCGGACTCGGGGCTGCGATGTATACCGCCCAGGTGCGACCCGGTTGCACCTGTGTGGTCTTCGGCGCCGGCATGGTCGGCCTCGGTGCCGTCGCCGGCTGCCGCCTGCAGGGCGCCGAGCGGATCATCTGCGTCGATCTCTCCGAGGACCGGCTTGAGATGGCACGCGCGCAGGGCGCTACCGAAGCCTGGCATGCCAGCCCGGACATCGTGCAGCGCATCCAGGCCGAGACCCGCGGCTTCGGCGCCGACTACACGTTCGAGGCCACCGGTCGCGTCGACGTGATGGCGCAGGCCGTGGAGGCGGCGCGCATGGGCTGGGGCCTCTGCACCGTCGCCGGCGTCGCGGGCAAGGGTGAGACGCTCGACGTGATCCCGCGCTGGCTGATCCAGGGCCGGCGCATCGCCGGGTCCTCCTTTGGCGGCGTCAGGGGCCGCGATCAGGTGCCCGAACTGGTCGACCGCTACATGGCCGGTGAGATCGACGTCGATGCCTTCATCTCGCACCGCATCACGCTGGACGACGTCAACCGGGGGTTCGAGCTGATGGAGGCTCAGGACGGGATCCGCAGCGTGATCCAGTTCGGCTGACCGGATTCCTTCGCCTCTCCACGCAACGCCCTGCCCACCGGTACCGTGCGTGGGGTGACCCTCGAGCAGCAGGAGCCGACCGGCGACGCGGTCGCGCCGGGCGGCGGGCCCGAGGGGGCCGCTCACGCCGAGCGCGTCCGGCGTCTGGCCTTCAGCGCGATCATGCTGACGACGCTGCTCGCCGCGCTCGACCAGTCGATCGTCTCGACGGCGCTGCCGCGCATCGTCGGCGACCTCGGCGGCTTCAACGACCTCTCGTGGGTGGTGAGCGCCTACCTGCTCGCCTCCACGGTCACGATCCCGCTGTACGGCAAGCTCTCCGACCTCTACGGCCGCCGGCTCCTGTTCGTGATCGCGATCGTGATCTTCCTGGCGGGCTCGGCGCTCTCCGGCCTGGCGCAGACGATGGATCAGCTGATCGCCTTCCGGGCGCTCCAGGGTCTCGGCGCGGGCGGCCTGATCCCGCTGGCGCAGGCCGCGATCGGCGACCTCTTCTCGCCGCGCGAGCGCGGTCGCTACCAGGGTTACGTCTCCTCTATGTGGGGGATCGCCGCGGTGACGGGGCCGCTCGCCGGCGGCACGCTCACCCAGGTGATCTCCTGGCGCTGGATCTTCTACGTGAATCTGCCGCTCGGCCTGGTCGCACTGGCGGTCGTGATCAAGACCCTGAAGCACTCGCGCAGCACCGAGCATCGCATCGACTACGCGGGCGCGATGACGCTCGGGCTCTCGCTCTGCGCGATCCTGATCGCCTGCGCCTGGTCGGGCACCACCTACCCGATCGGTTCGGCGCAGGTCATCGTCCCGTTCGTCGCCGGGCTGCTGGGGCTGGTCGCGTTCGTGCGGATCGAGCGCCGCGCGAGCGAGCCGATCATCCCTCTAGCGCTGCTCCGCAACAGGATCTTCCTCACCTCCGGCGGCGGGTACTTCGTCGTCGGCGCGCTGACGTTCGCGGTCACGATCTACATCCCCGTCTACCTGCAGGACGTGCGTGGCGACAGCCCGACCGTCTCGGGGTTGACGACGATGGCCTACACGATCGGCTGGGTGGTGATGGCCTTCGTCATCGGGCGGATGGTCACCCGCACCGGACGCTACCGCGTCTTCCCGATCCTGGGCACGATCTGCGCCGCGGTCGGCGTCGGGCTGCTGATCCTGGTGGGCCGCTCCAGCGGCCGCGTCGAGCTGTGCGCGATGTTGGCGCTCGGCGGCTGCGGCATGGGCCTGACCGTCGCGCCCTACATGGTCGGCACCCAGAACGCGATCGCGCCCCAGATGCTCGGCGCGGCCACGGCCGGGCTCAACCTGGTCAGGGCGATCGGCGCCAGCCTGGCGGTCTCTGTGTTCGGCGCGCTGCTCGCCAGCCGCGCCCGCTCCGTACTCGAAGCCCGACTTGGGAGCCACGCCAGGACGGTCGACATCAGCCGCCTGATCAACGGCGGGACCAGCGGCTCGACGCACCACTCGGCCGCCGTCGACTCGGCGCTGCTGAGCGGCATGCACCTCGTCTTCCTCATCGCCACGGTCGTCGCCCTGTCCGGCATCGCCTGCGCCTTCGCGCTCGAGGAACGCCCGCTGAGCACGCAGCGCAATTAACTGCCCGCCCGGACTGCGGTAATTCCACATATCTGTCCGAACCGGCTCACGGACCGATCGGGAGCGGTAACTTGTCCGGCGCGCCCACCCACCCGGTGCGGTGGCGCGCGCAGTTCGAATATTGCCCGCCAATCGAGGACAACCGAGCTGATGCCCGAGACCGTCGAGCCGAATCCGCTGCTGGAGTTGCACCGCTACCTGCGCAGGGGCCCGGTGAACGCGGAGGGTTGGAGTCAGCTGGTCTCCAAGGACCGCGAGTGGGAGCGCTCCTACCGCGGCCGCTGGGCGCACGACAAGGTGGTGCGCTCGACCCACGGCGTGAACTGCACGGGCTCGTGCTCGTGGAACGTCTACGTCAAGGACGGCCTGATCACCTGGGAGGCACAGGCCGTCGACTACCCGTCCAACGGTCCCGAGATGCCCGAGTACGAGCCCCGCGGTTGCCCTCGGGGCGCCTCCTTCTCCTGGTACGAGTACTCGCCGCTGCGGGTCAAGTACCCCTACATCCGCGGCAGCCTGCTGGAGATGTTCCGCGAGGGGTGCGCCCGCCTGGGTGACCCCGTCGACGCCTGGGCCGAGATCGTCGAGGATCCCGAGAAGGCCACGCTCTACCGCCGCCAGCGCGGCAAGGGGGGGTTCGTGCGCGCCAGCTGGGACGAGGCGCTGGACATGATCGCCGCGGCGCACGTGCACACGGTCAAGCGCTACGGCCCCGACCGCGTCGCCGGCTTCTCCCCGATCCCGGCGATGTCACAGGCCTCCTATGCCGCCGGGACCCGCTTCCTGTCGCTGCTCGGTGGCGTGATCCCGTCCTTCTATGACTGGTACGCGGATCTGCCACCGGCCTCGCCGCAGGCCTTTGGCGACCAGACCGACGTGCCCGAGTCGGGCGACTGGTGGAACGCCGGCTACCTGCTGGTCTGGGGCACGAACCTGCCGACCACGCGCACCCCGGACGCGCACTTCATGACCGAGGCGCGCTACCGCGGCCAGAAGGTGGTGGTCGTCTCGCCTGACTACGCCGAGCACACCAAGTTCGCCGACCACTGGCTGGCGGCCGAGGCGGGCTCCGATGGCGCGCTGGCGATGGCGATGGGCCACGTGATCCTCAAGGAGTTCTACGTCGACCGCCAGGTCCCGTACTTCGAGGACTACGCCCGGCGCTTCACCGACCTGCCGCTGCTGGTCACCCTGCGCGAGGCCGACTCCGCCGCCGGCGGGTCGGCGGGATCAGATCCACCGGCGCGCACCTATATGGCCGACCGGCTGCTGCGCGCCTCTGACCTGCCGGATGCCGCCGGGGAGACCGAGCACGCCGAGTGGAAGCCGGTTGTACTGGACGCGCGCAGCAGCGCGCCGGTTGTGCCGGGCGGCTCCGTCGGCCACCGCTACGGCGAGCCCGGGCGCTGGAACC
>JBOGYJ010000113.1:0-4077 GCA_050696795.1 Solirubrobacteraceae bacterium
GCTCGGCGCCGGTCGAGCTGAAGCTGATCTGGGGGAACTGCGCGGCATCGAAGAAGTCGGGCGACTGCAGGTGGCCGTCGCGGTTCTGGTCGCCGGTGTCGACCGAGGCGACCTCGACGGTGCCCGCGAGGGTCAGCTTGTCATCGGCGGCCTCGACCGTGCCGTTGAACTTCTTGAACTGCCCACGCACGGTGGCGATGCCCATGTGGCGTACGGCGAAGCCCACGTTGGAGTGCGCGGGATCGACGTTGTACGTGCCGGACTGGATCGCTTCTGCGGAGATGGTTGACATGTGAAAGGTTCCTTGAGTAGTCGACAATTGAGCTTGCAACTAATAGCCTAACACAAATGGTTGACCTGTCAAGCATTTGCTCCGCTCGGCACGTCTGGTCCGCCGCCGAAGCAGCGGCGAGGCGGTGGATAGCGGCGCTGGCGCGTCCGGGTCAGGAGACGCTGCAGGAGTCGCCGTCTTCGACGGCGCAGGAGCCGCCCGGCATCGCTCCGGGCAGGCGGCTGAGCAGACTCGCGAGCTGTTCTAGCTCAGGCGTGGTGAAGTTGGCCAGGAACAGGCGCTCGATGCCCTTGACGTGGGTGCAGCCCGCGTCTCTGAGCTTGATATAGCCCGGATCGGTCAGCCGCGCGTAGGAGACGCGCGCATCGCTGTCGCAGGAGACGCGCTCGATCATGCCCTGACCGACGAGACCATCGATCAAGCGCGTGATGCCGGAGCGCGTCAGCATCGTGCGCTCCGATAGCGCCGACATCGGCAACCGGCGGTCCTCGGACTGTGCCAGGTACAGCAGCACCTCGTAGTCGCGCACCGTGAGCCCGTGCTGGGCGATCAGGTCGGCATCGAGCTCGCGCACTATCCCCGCATGGCTCTGCAGGTAGCTGCGCCAGGCCTCGAGTGCTGAGCCTTCGAGGCGTGAGCTTTGAGATGCGACCGACATATCAAGCAGTATAGTTGACGGATCAACAGACAGTGAACTGAGGATCCACCGCTGCGTGTCTCCAGAAAATCCCCGGCGGCGCCGGGGAGGGCGCGGATGTGATGGAGTAAGCGCGAATGACAGAGCCAGCGATCGTGCCCAGTTTCCGCGAGGGATTCCCGGTGGTCGAGCGCCTTGCGTACTTCAACGCCGGAACGGAGGGTCCCGTGCCACAGGCGGCCGAGGACGCTGTCCGCGCGCGGGTGCACCTCGATCTGACCGAAGGGCGCGTCGGCAGGGCCTACTTCGACGATGTGATGGAGCTCGCCGAGCTCGCGCGCGCCGGCTACGCGACCGCGATCGGCGCCGACCCCTCCGAGGTCGCGCTCACCAGCTCGACCACCTACGGCATCAACACCGTGCTCGCCGGCCTGTCCTTCTCGGCCGGCGACGAGATCGTCACCAGCGACCAAGAGCACCCCGGCGTGCTGGTGCCGCTGCGCCGCGCGCAGGCCGTGCACGGGGTGGAGGTGCGCATGGTGCCGTTCGCGGAGCTGCCGGGCGAGGTCAGCTCTGACACCCGCCTCGTCGTCTGCTCGCACGTCTCCTGGGTTGGCGGCGAGGTCATGGACGTTACCGCGCTGCGCGCGACCGGGGTCCCGGTGCTGCTCGACGCCGCGCAGGCGCTCGGCGCGATCCCGGTCGACGTGCACGAGCTGGGTGTCGAGTACTACGCCGGCTCCGGGCAGAAGTGGATGTGCGGTCCCGAGGGCAGCGGTGTCCTCTACGTGCGGCCCGATTGCCTGGACGAGCTCGAGCCGCCGTTCCCGGGTTACATGACCGTCGCCGACCATGATGCCCCGCTGCACTCTGCGCTGGCCGGGAACGCCTCGCGCCTGGATGACGGCTGGCCGGGCGCCGTGCGCAGCACCTGGGCGCTCGCGTCGATGGGCGTGCTCTCGGGCGCAGGTTGGGCCTGGGTGCACGAGCGCGCCGCGACCGGGGCCGAGCGGTTGGCCGAGCTGCTGCGGGAGCGCCACGAGCTGGCGCCGCGCGGCCGCTCGACGCTCGTGTCCTGGAAGGCCCAGGACGCCGACGGCGACGTCGCACGGTTGCTCGGCGCGGGCATCATCGTGCGCAGCATCCCCTCCGCCGGGCTGGTCCGCGCCTCCGTGGGCGCTTGGACCAGCGAGGAGGAGATCCAGCAGTTGGCCGAGCTGGCCTGAGCCAGCTGCCGGGCATGCTCGGCCCCGGCCCTTGAGCGCGCACTGTGGCCACGACCTTCAAGTGCACCGCGGGCTGCGGCGGCATCACATCGCCCCGGCGCCCCAGGCCTTCACGAGCTCGGCTGCCGGCAGCTCCCGCGCCAAGCCGTAGGCCTGTCCCGCCCACAGGTTGATCGCCTCCGGGTCACCGGCCGCGCGCGCCGCGGCGCGCAGGGGAGAGGTGAGATGGTGGACCTGCGGGTAGGCGGACGGCGCGCGCGATCCGTGCTCGCGCATGAAGTCGTTGACGATCCCGCGGGCTCGTCGACCACTGAAGGCTCGCGTCAGCGCGGTGGTTCCCGGTCGCTTGAGCGCCGCTCGGTGTGGCGCGCTCGTGCCCGCCTCGGGACAGAGCATGAATGCCGTCCCGACCTGCGCGGCGACGGCTCCTGCGGCCAGGGCCGCCGCGATCCCGGCGCCGTCGGCGATCCCGCCGGAGGCGACCAGCGGCAGATCCGTGGCCGCTCGCGTCAGCCGCAGGAGGCTGAGCAGCCCGAGCTCACCGCGGCCGTCGAGGTCCTCGAAGGTGCCGCGGTGACCGCCCGCCTCGGTGCCCTGGCAGACGAGCACGTCGGCGCCCAAGCGGGCGGCGAGCACGGCCTCGTCGGGCTCGGTGACGGTCATCCACACAGCGATGCCTGCCGCTTGCAGCGAGTCCAGGAGCGCGGGCGACGGACAGCCGAACGTGAAGGACACGATCGGCACGTGCATTTCCAGCACGACCTCGAGCTTGGCCTCCAGCGCATCGTCGTCGAACCGTGGCGCTCCCAGCTTGGCGCCATAGCGCATGACGACCGGCTCGAGCTCACGGGCGTAGGCGTCGATGGCGTCCTCGTCGAGCTCTTGTTCGGCAACGAGGAAGAGGTTCACCGCGACTGGACCGTCCGTCAGCTCCCGTGTGGCCTGGACGTCTGCCCGCAGCTGATCGGCGCTGCGGTAGCCGGCTGCGACGAAACCGAGGCCGCCCGCGTTCGCTACGGCGGCCGCCAGCTCCGGGGTCGACGGTCCACCCGCCATCGGCGCCTGCACGATCGGATGGGTGAGTTGGGGCATCATGTCAGTTACATACCGCCCGGTTGGCTCGGGATAGTGGAGCAGAAGGGTGTAACGCGTCGCTTCCGTCCTTTTCGCTTGGGGGGATTCTGTCACCGTGATGACGTACGAACCGGAGCCGAATCGAGGCCGATCGTCCGGCGCCGATCCTGGGCTTGGCATGCTCCGCAATCCGAGCGCAACACACCCCTAATCGAGCGCTCCAACTCGATCACATAGCGTGTTTAGTCAGGTAGGTCGGAGCCTCGCGGCGACACGATGTTCCGGCTCCTCACGGAGGAGGACGAAATGCAGTTCCACGGCATCGATTTCGAGCACGTTTGGCGCATCGCATTCTGGGTTATTCTGGTCCTCGCAGGGGTTGCCTCGGCAGCTCATGCGATCATCGGCTGAGGTGGACGGGCTGTCGGCCGATTGGTTTTCACGACTTGACGAGCAAGCGGCCGAAGCCTAGGGTTGGTTTACTTTGCAGGGGATTCGAGATCGGTTAGCTGGAGGTGGGGTTGTGAGTGGGGGAATGCGTAGACGGCTGACCGCTGTCGCCGTGACGGTGGTCGCCGTGGGTGCCTCAGCCGGAGTGGCGGGGGCCTCCTCGGCCTTCCAGCTGTCGGTGTCTCCGGCACGGGTTGCACGGGGCGGAACGGTGACGATCACCACGGCGCCGCGTCAGGCATGCAGGCTCACGGTTTCGATCGCCAAGAAGCGGTTCTCGCACGCGATGCCGTACGGCTGGATCCAGGTCAGGATTCCGCGTAAGGACTCCCCGGGCCGCGTTCCCGTGAAGGTGAACTGCGGCGGGCACGTCACGCACGGCGCGTTCAGGGTCAAGA
>JBOGYJ010000114.1:0-2728 GCA_050696795.1 Solirubrobacteraceae bacterium
CAGTGACTGTGACAGAGGGCCCGGACGATTGTCGTTCCGGGCGGACGACCCGGCGTTGACCTCGTACGGTGGGTTGGCGATCGTCGGTGAGCTGGCACGCCGCACGCGGCTGGTGGAGCTCGTCGACGCGGAACTGTCGGCCGCGCGCGGGGTGCGGGCGGTGAAGACCCGCCGGCGTGGGATCTCGCCGGGTGGGCTGCTGGTGTGCCTGGCGGAGTGCCAGATCGCCGGGGCGGAATGCTTCGACGACATCGAGAACGTTCGCGCGGACATTGCCAGCGTGCCGCTGCGCGCGGTCCCGGACACGCCGTCAGCGCCGGCGGCACGCCAGCTCGCCCGCCACTACCGGCGTACGCACATCCGCGCTGTCGAGCGGGCGCTCGCACGGGTCGGTGAGCGGGTCGACCGCCAACTCGGGCGTGAGACGGGCGATCCGGTCACCTTCGATCTGGACGCGACCGAGACGGAGGTGTACGGCCGCGGGCCGCGTCGGCGTGGCGCGGCCCGCAGCCACTCAGGCGCGCTGGCCTACCAGTCCTATGTCGTGACCTGGGCCGAGCGTGGACGGGCGCTGACCTCGGAGCTTGAGCCGGGGAACCGCGCCAGGATCACCGCGCGGGAGTCCGCGGCGATGATCGCCCGCGCCAAGAGCCTGCTGTCCGCCGGGCACGGGACGCTCACCGCCCGCCTCGACAGCGGCTTCTACTCGGCCGAGCTGATGAGCGCCCTGCGCGAGCAGCAGACACGGTTCTCGATGAGCGCGCCGCGGACCTCGAGCATGTGGCGAGCGATCAGCGAGATCCCCGAGAACCAGTGGGAGCAGGCGATCGAGATGCACGGAGCCGAGGTCGCCGAGACACCGTTCGCCCCCAACGACTGGGGCCACGAGCAGCTGCGGCTGATCGTGCGGCGCGTCAGCGTCTGCGCCGAGGAGATCCGCGGTGGGTCCCCGCGCGCCCGGCGGCGCTCAACGATCCCCGCCGATCAGCTGCAGATGGTCCTCGACGGGCAGCTTGACTCGACCTACGCCTACAGCTTCATCGTGACCGACACCCCCGCCACCGAGAAGACCACGACCGAGGTCGAGCACTTCCACCGATGCCGCGCGCAGATCGAGGAACGGTTCAAGGACGCAAAGCTCGGGCAGCCGTTGCGTCACCTCCCCTCCGGCGACCTGAACGCCAACCGCGTGTGGCTGACCGCGAGCCTGATGGCGTTGAGCATCACCGCGCTGCTCTGCGATCTGTCCCCGGCCGCCGCCGCGTCCGGCCAAGCCCCCGACAACACGCCCTTACGCCGTCACGCGAAAGCGCTGCGACGGATCCTCGTCTGCGTCCCCGCGCGGATCATCCGCACCGCTCGCCAGACCACGCTGCGTCTCCCCGCCGGCTTCCGCTACCTGAACACCTTCCAGGCGACCTACGACGCGATCACCGCGCTCGGCGTCCCATAAAACCAGCGCCGCCCGCCGTCGAAGACCAGCACGCGCCGCCCACCGCGCTGACCCGACGCCGAAAACGAAGCTCACGACCCCCACTGCCCCGACCCCGGGTGCCACACCCCCACCGCCGGGGCCGACAAGCCCCCCACACGACACCACCCAGCGCTCCACGACCCCGAACGCACCATCGCAGCAGCCAGCCCCGCCTTACTCACTGAACTAGGTCAGAGACCCGCAACCTGCTCTACGCCAACGCGACCTGCACCAAAGCGATCAGGCCGGGCAGGTTATCGCGTTCGCCAAACACTGGAAGGACGCGACCGGTCACCCACCGTCACTGCTGGTGTTCGACTCCAAAGTCACCACCGGCGCCGGACTCGCCGAACTGAACGCCGCCGGCCTTCGGTTCATCACCTTGCGCGCCCGCAACGCGAAACTCACTACCGCGCTGGAGGCGCTGCCCGACAGCGCATGGACGCAGATCACGCTTGACCGGCGCGGTGCCTACGCCAAGCCGCAGGTTCACGAACAGGACGTCACGGTTCGTGGCTGCCCGACACCGCTGCGTCAAGATCGCGGTCCGCGGACTCGGGCATGAGCACCCGACGCTGATCCTTACCAACGACCGGGAAAGCCCGCCCAGCAAGATCGTTGGCCATTCTGGCATCTCCTCGTCAACGAGCAGAACTACGCCTACACGCTCCCGACCCCCCTGGCGAAGAAGATCCGCGGGATCGAGCTCAAAGCCGGGCACCCGCGCCCGGGCACCAGCAGGACGACCCGCCGTGAACCGCGAGCAACGCCGGATCATCGAACGACAACTGGCCCACCAAGCCCAGCTGGCCTACGAACGCGTGATCACCGACTGGCAACAAGCCGCAAAGACAAGGACGGCCCCGACGAGAGCTTGACTTTCATCCGTCCCTTCGACACCTCGTTGAGCGACGCGATATTCAACGCCTGATCGGCGACGATCCGCTTCAACCTCGCGTTCTCCGCCTCGAGCTCCTTCAGACGCTTCACGTCGTCGGCCTTCATCCCGCCGAACTGGTTGCGCCACCGGTAATACGTCTGCTCGGACACCTCCAGCGCCTTGAACACCTCCGGCAACTCGATCCCCTCGCCAAGCAACCTGTCGGCCTCCCTCAGCTTGCGAACAACCTGCTCCTGCGTATGCCTGCGTCGCGACATGCGAATGCTCCTTCGACCCATTCTCCAGGATCATCGAAGCTCCCACAACAAGCGGACCGAACCCAGGGGTCCGGCCAGCACCGCGGCGCACTGACC
>JBOGYJ010000115.1:0-4120 GCA_050696795.1 Solirubrobacteraceae bacterium
AAATGGGCGATACTGGGCTCGAACCAGTGACCTCCACCATGTCAAGGTGGCGCTCTCCCAGCTGAGCTAATCGCCCTGGGAAGAGCCGTAACTGTAGCGAGATCGGACCGCTCGGGTTTGCGTCTGCCCGGAGCTGCTTGGTGTCTTGAGTCGTAAATTCGTGAGCAGCATGGGCGATGGCCGGGGCGTGGCTGACGCGAGGCGATGCCACGAGTCGTAGCCGGGGTGAAGGGTGGTGCCGCCGCCTCCCGTCAGGCGCGTTCAGACGTGCCCGGACCGGCGCCGAGCTCGACTGGCGCGCTGAGATCGGGCCCGGCCAGTTCCTCGAGCACCCACACGGGGTCGAGATCGGTGACGGCGTGGTGATCGGCTCCAACGTGCTGCTCGGGCTGGGCGTGCTGCTCGGGCTGGGCGTGCTGCTCGGGCTGGGCGTGCTGCTCGGGGGCGTGCTGCTCGGGCTGGGCGTGCTGCTCGGTTCGGCCTTCCACCGCCCGAGCAAGACCGGCTTCGCGACGATCGGTGACAACATCGAGATCTGGGCCAAGGCATCCGTCCTGGGACCGAGTCATGTCGGCGGCGGCGCGATCGTCGGCGCCCACGCGCTCGTCATGCACGACGTCCCACCCGGTGCGGTCGCGCGCGGCGTGCCCGCCGAGGCCTACATCGACGGCGAGCTCCAACGCCGCTAGGCGCCAGCGGGACGGCACGCAGCCCGACGGGACCGTACGATCACGGGCGATGGACTACCTGCTCCCCAACGGCGACAAGCTCAGCCTGCCCGAAGGCGCGACCGGCGCCGCCGCCGCCGCCGCAATCGGCCCTGGCCTCGCCAAGGCCGCCCTGGCGATCAAGGTCGACGGGGGCACCTACGACCTCTCCCGCCAGCTCCCGGTCGGGGGCGCGGGCCACATCGAGATCATCACCGAGCGCAGCGGGGAGGAGGCGCTCGCGCTGATTCGCCACGACACGGCGCACGTCTTCGCCGAGGCCATGCTCGAGCTCTATCCCGGTGTGCAGATCTCGATCGGGCCGCCGATCGAGAACGGCTTCTACTACGACCTCGACCTGCCCGACGGCGTGACCCTGAACGAGGACGACTTCCCCGCCATCGAGGCGCGCATGCGCGAGCACATCGAGGCTGACGAGCGGTTCGTGCGCGAGGACGTCCCGGTAGCGGTCGCGCTTGACCGCTACCGGGGTGAAGGCCAGTCCTACAAGGTGGAGCTGATCGAGGATCTCGTCAGGAACGCCCCGCCGGAGGCTCCTCTCACCACCGTCAGCCTCTACACCAACGGCGGGTTCGTCGATCTCTGCCGCGGTCCGCACGCGCCCACCACCAAGCGCATCAAGGCGTTCAAGCTGCAGTCGGTCGCCGGCGCCTACTGGCGTGGCGATTCCAACAACAAGATGCTCACGCGCGTGTATGGGACGGCGTTCTTCTCCAGGAAGGAGCTCGACGAGCACCTCGAGCGGCTCGAGCTCGCGCGTCAGAACGACCACCGCCGCCTCGGTCCCCAGCTCGGCATGTTCGGCTTCTCCGAGACCGCTCCCGGCTCGGCCTTCTGGTTCCCACCTGGCGCCGCCGTGTTCAACGAGCTGGTGAAGCTGAGCCGCGAGATGGGGGTGCCGCGCGGCTACACCGAGGTGAAGACGCCGCAGCTGTTCGACAGCTCGCTGTGGAAGACCTCGGGCCACTGGGACAAGTACCACGACGACATGTTCGTGACGGAGTCCGAGGACCGGCAGATGGCGCTGAAGCCGATGAACTGTCCGGGCCACTGCCAGCTCTACTCGATGCAGCCGCACTCCTATCGCGACCTGCCAGTGCGCTACTCGGAGCCCGGCCTGCTGCATCGCAACGAGCCGAGCGGCACGCTGCACGGCCTGCTGCGCGTCCGCCACTTCGCCCAGGACGACGCCCACGTCTTCTGCACCGAGGACCAGATCCAGGAGGAGGTCGCGGGCGTCCTGCAGTTCTCCTTCGACACCTACAAGCTGTTCGGCGTCGAGGTCAGGCTCGAGCTCTCGACTCGGCCGGAGAACCGGATCGGCTCCGACGAGCTCTGGGACAAGAGCGAGCAGGCGCTCACCAATGCACTCGACGGCCTCGGCCTCCCGTACTCCATCCACGCGGGCGACGGCGCCTTCTACGGCCCCAAGATCGATATCCACATGACCGACTCGCTCGGGCGCTCCTGGCAGCTCGGCACCTGCCAGCTCGACTACAACTTCCCCGCGCGCTTCAACCTGACCTACACGGGCGCCGACAACGCCGAGCACCAGCCGGTGATGATCCACCGCGCGCTGATGGGCTCCTACGAGCGCTTCATCGGCATTCTGCTCGAGCACTTCGGCGGCGAGCTGCCCGTCTGGCTGGCGCCGCTGCAGGTGATCGTGCTGCCGATCGCCGACCGCCACAACGGCTACGCCGGCTCGGTAGGTGACCGCCTGGCGTCGGCCGGAGTCCGCGTCGAGCTCGACGACCGCACCGAGTCTGTCGGGCGCAAGATCCGGGATGCCGAGGTACGCAAGGTTCCGTTCATGCTCGTGGTCGGCGACCGTGAGCAGGAGGCGGGCGAGGTCGGCGTGCGTGAGCACCGCGCGGGGGACACGGGGGCGGTCGCCCTGGATGACTTCTTGGCCCGCATCACGGCTCTGATCTCGAGCAGGAGTTTGACCTGAGTGGTTCCGGGCTATACTTCCCTCTCGTTGACCCAGCAGATTTTCGACAACCGGCTCGGCACGGCTTGAAGCACCGCCGTATTCAGGGCTAGTGCCGGTTCCACGTAGGTTCGACCGGCGACTGCCGGAGCGCGACCAGACACGGATCAACGACCGCATCCGCGTGCCCGAGGTTCGCCTGATCGGCGAGGACGGCAATCAGATCGGCGTGCTGACGACGCCGGATGCACTCAAGTACGCAGAGGAGCGTGATCTCGACCTTGTCGAGGTGGCTCCCGAGGCGCGCCCGCCGGTCTGTCGTGTGCTCGATTACTCGAAGTTCAAGTACGAGCAGGCGCAGAAGCTGAAGGCCGCCCGTAAGCACCAGCAGCAGATCACGATCCGTGAGATCAAGTTCCGCCCGAAGATCGCCAAAGCCGACTACGACACCAAGAGGGGTCACGTCGAGCGCTTCCTCAAGGGCAAGGACAAGGTCAAGGTCACGATCATGTTCCGCGGCCGCGAGCAGGCTCATCCCGAGCGCGGTACCGCCCTGCTCGAAAGGCTCGCCGGCGAGCTCTCGGAGTTCGCCGTGGTCGAGCAGACGCCGCTGCAGGACGGCCGCAACATGACGATGATGCTCGGTCCCTCCAAGGCCGTGCTCGCCGAGGACGACGGCCATGCCGAGGAGGAGCACGCCGAGGGCGGCGAGAAGAAGCTGCGACGCCAGCAGCGCGAGGCCGCAGCTCACGCCGACGGCACGGCCGCGGAGCTGGCACCGGCGCCCGAGCAGGAGGCCGCCGCGCCTGAGGCGGAGGCTGACGCTCCCGAGCCGGAGGCTGACGCGCCCGAGCCGGAGGCACCCGCGCCTGAGCCCGAGGCCGACGCGCCCGAGCCCGAGGCCGCCGCGGTCACCCCCGCCAAGCCGCGCGCCCGTAAGCCGGCCGCCACCGGCTGAAGCCCGAACTTTGGATATGCGGTGCTCGTCTGCGCCGCATAGATCCAAAGTCCGCGAACGGCTCGGGTACGGCCGGGCATCGCCGCGGGGATCTGCTTTACTAGCCGCGAGTTATGCCGAAGATGAAGACCCACTCTGGCGCCAAGAAGCGGTTCAAGCTGACCTCAGGCGGCAAGGTCAAGGCGCGTCACGCCTTCACCAGTCACATCCTCGAGAAGAAGTCACCGAAGCACAAGCGTGACCTCGGTCGCCCGGTGATCCTGTCCGACCATGACGCGCCCCGGGTCAAGACGCTGCTGGGAGCCAAGAAGTCATGAGCCGCGTCAAGCGTTCCGTCCACGCGCGCAAGAAGCGCCGCGAGACCCTGGCGATGACGAAGGGCATGCGTGGAAACGCATCGCGCCGTTATCGCTCGGCCAAGGAGGCCCTGCTCAAGGCCGATCAGTACCGCTACCGCGACCGCCGCAACCGCAAGCGCGACTTCCGGCGCCTGTGGATCAC
>JBOGYJ010000116.1:0-7717 GCA_050696795.1 Solirubrobacteraceae bacterium
ATCCTGCCCGTCGCTGACGAGCCGCTGGGCGAGGCGAGCGTCTACGGCGACGACCGCGTGTTCGTGTACCTGCGCAACGGCGACAGCCCGGATCAGAAGCTCGACGCCTTCGTCGACTCGCTGACCGGCGCGGGCCAGCCGACGCTGACGATCACCAGCGGCGACGGCGCCGACCTCGGTCGCCTGTTCTTCATCGCCGAGTACGCGGTGGCCGTCGCCGGCTGGACGCTGGAGATCAACCCGTTCGACCAGCCAAACGTGCAGGAGGCCAAGGACAACACCAACAAGGTGCTCGAGTCCGGCTCGCTGCCGACGATCGAGGCCGCCGACGACGCGGCGCTGAAGGCGCTCCTGGGCGTGAAGCCGCCGCACTACGTGGCGATCCTCGGCTACCTGCCGACGGCCGGGCCGGAGAACGCCGGCATCGACGCGGCGATCGCGGAGCTGCGTGCGCTGGTCCGCGAGCAGACCGGCATGGCGACGACCTGGGGCTACGGGCCGCGCTTCCAGCACTCGACTGGTCAGGAACACAGCGGCGGCGCGCCCAACGGCCGTTTCCTGCAGCTGGTGAACGTGCCCAAGGCAGCGCTGCCGATCCCCGAGGCGAGCTACGACTTCAGCACGCTGATCGACGCGGCCTCGGCCGGCAACCTGCAGACGCTGCGCTCGCACGGGCTGGCGGCGGAGCGGGTGGCGCTCGAGGGTGACCTGGCGCAGGCGATCCGCTCGCTGACGGTGCGGATCGGGAACGTGTTGCAGTCGTGACCGCTGTAGATATCGATCTCGAGGCCGTAGCCAACCCGCTGGAGACGGGCCTCGAGCGCCTGCCGGTGCGCTCGACGGCCGTTGTGATCTTCGGCGCGATGGGGGATCTGGCCAGCCGCAAGCTGCTGCCCGGCATCTACAACCTCGCGCACGAGGGCGGACTGCCGGAGCGGATCGCGCTGATCGGCGTCTCGCGCAGTGCCATGACCGACGAGGAGTTCCGCGACAGCGCGCGCGAGTCGATCGATCGCTTCTCGCGGCGGCGCCCGGAGCCCGACGTGCTCGATGGGCTGTTGACGAACTTCCAGTATGTGTCGGGGACCTTCGACGAGGAGGGGCTGTACACCCGCCTGCAGGAGGCCCTGGCCGCGCTCGACGCCGGGCTGGGAACGCCACTCAACCGCATCTTCTACCTGTCGACAGCGCCTGAGTTCTTCCCGGTGATCACCAGCCGCCTCGGCGAGGCCGGTCTGAACGTCGCGGATCAGGCCGAGGTGCGGGTCGTGATCGAGAAGCCCGTCGGCTACGACCTCGCCTCGGCGCGCTCCCAGATCGAGTCGGTGCTGAGCTACTTCGACGAGTCGCAGGTCTTCCGCATCGATCACTACCTCGGCAAGGAGACCGTCCAGAACCTGATGGCGCTGCGCTTCGCCAACGCGCTGTTCGAGCCGGTCTGGAACCGCAACTTCATCGAGAACGTCCAGATCACCGCCGCCGAGGACATCGGCATCGGCACGCGCGCGGGCTACTACGAGGGTGCGGGCGCACTGCGCGACCTCGTGCAGAATCACATGCTGCAGCTGCTCGCGCTGCTGACGATGGAGCCGCCGACGGCGTTCGAGGCCAACCGCCTGCGCGACGAGAAGGTCAAGGTGCTCGAGGCGATCGCGCCACCGCAGCCCGACGAGGTCGCCGGCATGGCGGTGCGTGCGCAGTACGGGCCCGGGGTGGTCTCCGGCGCCGAGTCGGTCGGTTACCGCGAGGAGCCCGGTGTCGCGGAGGACTCGCGCACCGAGACCTACGTCGCGCTGCGCCTGTTCATCAACAACTGGCGTTGGGCGGGCGTGCCCTTCTACCTGCGCACCGGCAAGCGCATGACGCGCAAGCTGACGGAGATCGCGGTGACGCTGCGCCCCGTCCCCCATATCGCCTTCCAGGGGCCGGACTCCGCCGGGGTCAAACCCAACCAGATCATCCTCACGCTGCAGCCCGACGAGGCCGTCTCGGTCTCGCTGGGCGCCAAGGTCCCGG
Organism: Solirubrobacteraceae bacterium; assembly: GCA_050696795.1. Classification (GTDB taxonomy): domain Bacteria; phylum Actinomycetota; class Thermoleophilia; order Solirubrobacterales; family Solirubrobacteraceae; genus Palsa-465. The sequence goes on from JBOGYJ010000116.1 coordinate 2,017, forward strand.
GCACGAAGATGCAGATCCGCCCGGTGAACATGGAGTTCCACTATGGGACGGCGTTCCTGTCCGAGTCGCCCGAGGCGTATGAGCGCCTGATCCTCGATGTGATGCGCGGCGACGCGACGCTCTTCACGCGCAACGACGAGGTAGAGGCGCTGTGGCGGATCATCGATCCGATCCTCGCGGCCTGGGCACAGGACACCGAGGCGCCGATCCCACAATATCCTGCGGGCTCCGCTGGGCCTGCCGAGGCCGGCGCGCTGCTCGACGGGCGCAGCTGGCGTCGCCTCTGATGAGGGCGCGATGAGCGAAGTTCGCTGGTCGGAGAGCGACACCAGCCCCGAGCGAATCGAGGCGGCGCTGCGCGAGCTGTTGCGCGAGCGCCATGCCGAGAACGAGACGCTCGTGCCGGCGCGCGTGCTCAACCTGGTCGTGATCGCCGACCGCGAGTGGCGCGGCGAGGTCGTCAACCGGCTTGAGCGCGTCGGCCGCTACCACCCGTCACGGACGATCATCTGCACGGTGGAGGACGACCGCCGCACGATCGACGGCTACGCGACCGTCAGCGGCGACGTCTCGAGTGCGGGAGGCGTGGGCGTCCTGCGCGAATCGGTTGAGATCTCGCTCGGAGCGTTGCACGCCGGCCGGATCGACACGATCATCGACCCGATCCTGATTCCCGAGCTGCCGACCGTCGTATGGTCGCCGCACAGCCGTGATGAAGCTGTCGAGGCGCTGCTGCCACTGGCCGACGTGATCCTGATCGACACCGACGATCCGGTCTACTTCGATGGCCCTGGCGCGGCGCTCGCGCGCGCCGCGGATCTGCTCGAGTCAGACGTGGATGTCGTCGACCTCGCCTGGCTGCGCACGATCGCCTGGCGTGAGCGGCTGGCCGGCAGCTTCGCCGATCCCTCACGCAGCGGATTGTTGGACGGCCTGCGGCGCATCTACATCCGCCACCACGACGGCTCGATCGTCTCGGCGCTGCTGCTCATCGGCTGGCTCGCCTCCCGGCTCGGCTGGGAGCCGAGTGCGCTCGAGCCGGCGGCGGGCGGTATCCGTCAGGCGACCGCATCCCGCACCGGTCGCGGCCCCTCGATCGGTATCGAGTTCAACCCCGTTGCCCAGCCGATCCGCGGACTCGCCGGAGTCACCGTCACCGGCAGCTCCGGGTTTTCGCTGTCGTTCGAGCGGGCCCCCGGAGGTCTGATCGCGCGTGAACAGAGCGCCGGTTCGAAACCACGTCAGTGGCAGCTCTTCGGCGCCTCGCGCGGCGAGGACGGAATACTCGGCGAAGGTGTGAGGCAGGCGTTGATCAGGGATCACATCTATGGTCCCGCCCTACAAGCAGCTAGGAGCTTCAGTCAATGAGCATTGAGATTCAGGTCGTCGACGATCCCGCCCAGGCGTGCGCCGACGCGTTGAGCGTCGCGTCTGCCACCGGCGAGCACGTCGTCCTGACCGGCGGCTCATCGCCCAAGCACGCCTATGAGTTGGCGGCCGCGCAGCACTCGCAGTCCTGGCAGGGGGCGAAGCTGTGGTTCTCCGATGACCGCTGCGTCGCGCCTGACGATGACCTCTCCAACTTCAAGATGGTCAAGCAGACTCTGCTCGACCCGCTCGAGCGGGCGGGAGTGGAGGTCGAGTTCTGCCGCCGCGTGTTGGGGGAGCGTGGCCACGAGGAGGGCGCGCTCGAATACGAACGCGAGCTCGAGCACGTCGGCGGCGGGCCGGGCGCGATCCGCTTCGAACTGGTGCTGCTCGGCATCGGCCCCGACGGTCACATCTGCTCGATGTTCCCGCGCCAGGAGTCGCTGACCGAGCGCTCGCGCTTCGCGGTCGGCGTGCCCGAGGCCGGCCTCGAGCCGTTCGTGCCGCGGGTGACGCTGACCTTCGCCGCGCTGAGCCATGCCAAACGTGTACTCGTGCTGGCGACCGGTGAGGAGAAGGCCGACCCGATCGCCGCTGCGTTTGCGGACGATGCGCCGCGCACCACCGACGTGCCCGCGTCGCTGCTGGTTGAGCACGTCGAGGACATCGTCGTGCTGCTCGACGAGGCCGCGGCTGCGCGTCTATGACAACGGTCGTGGGGATTGACGTCGGCGGCACCAAGGTCGCCGCGACGCTCCTGCGCCCTGAGGCGATGGGTGAGCACAAGCAGCAGCCGACCAAGCTCGAGAGCGGCGACGCGCTGATCGACCAGCTGGTGCAGATCGTCGGCGAGGCAGCCGGCGGCGGTGCCTATGACGGGGTGGGCATCGGCGTACCGTCGATCGTGCGCTTCGAGACGGGTGAGATCGCCGCCTCGACCAACATCCCGCTGAAGGGCGTGCCGCTGCGCAGAGTGCTCGGCGAGCGCCTGGGCGTGCCGGTGTTCGTCGACAACGACGCGACGGTGGCTGCGCTCGCCGAGGCGCACGATCAGGATCTGAAACCCGTCTCGCGCAACCTTGTGATGATCACGGTCGGCACTGGCATCGGTGGCGGGGTGGTGATCGACGGCCGCATCTTCCGCGGCGGCAGCGGCGGCGCCGGCGAGCTCGGCATGACGCTGATCGGCCTCGCCTGCGAGCCCGACGTGCAGGCGTCGACCGAGCGCTTCCCGCAGCCCGGATCGCTCGAGGCGCTGTCCTCGGGCACCGCGCTCGACCGCTTCGCGCACGAGGCAGCCCTCCGGCACCCGCAGTCTGCGCTCGGGCAGCTCGCGGTCACGGGGCAGCAGGTGCTCGGGGCCGACGCCGTGGCTGCCGCCCGGGACGGCGATCAGCACGCGATCGCCGCGGTGCGTCGCTGGGCACATGCGCTCGGCGTCGGGATCGCCAACGCGATCAACACCTTCGATCCCGATGAGGTGGTGATCGGCGGCGGTGGTGCCGCCGCGGGTGAGCTGCTGCTGGAGCCGGCAGCGCAGTTCGCGGCCGGTTACGTGCATCCCGGCCTGCAGGGACGCGCGCGCATCCGGCTTGCCCGCTGGGGCGCGACGGCCGGAGTCCTGGGCGCGGCCCTGCTGGCGGTTCACGAGCTGGAGCGCACGCCGGCGTGAGCGAGCCACAGCTGGTCCTCGTCCGCCACGGCGACACGGACTGGAGCCAGAACGGTCGTCACACCAGCCGTACGGATCTGCCGCTGCTGCCATCGGGCATCGAGCACGCGCGGACCTTGGCGCCGGCGTTGGCCGGGTTCGAGTTCGCACGCGTGCTCTCGAGCCCCCTGCAGCGAGCTCGGCAGACCGCCGAGCTGGCCGGCTTCGGCGACCGCGTCGAGATCACCCCGGAGCTGACCGAATGGGACTACGGTGAGTACGAGGGTCTGACCAGCGACGCCATCTGGGAGCAGCGCCCGGATTGGCAGCTCTGGACCGACGGTGCGCCCGGGGGAGAGTCGCCGCGGCAGGTGGCCGCTCGTGCCGACCGCGTGATCGCTGAGGCGGTGAAGGCCGATGGCGACGTGCTGATGTTCGCTCACGGCCACATCCTGCGGGTGTTGGTCGCCCGCTGGATCGGGGAGCAGCCGTTCGTTGGGGCGCTGTTCAAGCTCGACCCCGCGACAATCTCGATCATGGGTGACGAGCACGGTCACCGCGTGGTCGACCGCTGGAACGCGCCGGTGGCCTGAGGCCGGCCCTGCGGTCCTTAAATGAACCGGCCCGGGCGTGTTGCCCGAGCCGATCCTGACCTCTCTGCGTGTAGTCAGCGGTGCGCGCGCCGGTGGACGGCGCGTGCGGCGCTCAGGCGGGCATCGATGAGCGCGGTGCCGCCTTGCCTGCGCGCGCGGTGTGTGGGCGGGCTCCGCTATGCGCGCGCAGCTCGCGCGGCATCACGAGGTTGCGATGAAGCGGTGCCACGGCCGGCGAGAGCTCGCCGCCGGCGGTGCGCTTGCTGTGGCGATCGCTGACGATCGCCCACGCGAGCAGAGACACAATTCCGACGACTACTGCGGTCATGAGCACGATATTGAGAGCAATCATGTGCACGGGCCTCCTAACGAGGTTGTTGGTGTTGCCTGGGCGAGATCTGCCCGTTCACATAGACTTCCCGGAGGGTGTTAGAAGGATCTAGGAATAGCGTCGGAGCGGCCTAAGGTCCCGTGCTAGAGGTCAAAGACACTTGACGTGAGCGGCCGATCGAGGGTTTCTGAGCCGTTTGGCTCGGATACTGCCGCCACCGGCAGGTGAAGTGAGAACACCGAGCCGTGGGGGCCGCTCTGCGCCGAGCAGTGGCCGCCGTGGTGGCCCGCGATCGCCTCGACGATCGCGAGCCCCAGGCCGACCCCACCGGCCGAGCGCGTGCGCGCCGCGTCGGCGCGGCCGAAGCGCGCAAAGATCCTGCCGATCGCGTCGCGGGAAATGCCGATTCCTTCATCCTCGACCTCGATCACGACTTCGCTCTGGCCGCCCCAACGCGCCCGCAGCTCGATCGCCGAATGCTCGTCGGAGTATTTGACCGCGTTGTCAAGCAGTGCGTCGAGGATCGTTCTGAACCGATCCGGATCTGCCTGCACCGTTCCGCTCACAACCGGCCCCAGCCGCCAGCTGCGGGGTGCGACATCCGACCAGCGCATGAAGATGTCCTCGAGGAACGGCTCGAGCTCGATCGGCTCGAGCCGCAGGAAGTCCGGCTGCCCGGCGGTTGCCAGCAGCAGCAGCTGACCGAGGATCGCGTCGATGCGCCGCAGCTCGTCGAGTGCGATCTCGACGTCGTGCTTGCCATCCGCACCTAGCAGCTCGAGATGCCCGCGGGCGATCGTCACCGGCGTCTTCAGCTCGTGTGAGGCGTCATGGATGAAGCGCTCCTGGCGCTCGAGCGTGTCGTGCAGCTCCGCCGCATGACGCTCGCTGGCGCGAAGCGCACCGACGCGACCACGCGCGTGCCAGACCATGACCAGGAAGAGCATCCCCATCAACGGCACCTTGAAGTCCATCTTCCAGTCCTGGTGCCGGGTGATCACATCGATCGTCAGCGCTGCCGCGCTCGTGAGCGCTATGACCAGCAATACCAGGAGCGTCGTTCGCATCTCCCATACGCGCAGTCCGTAGACCAGCGCGAGCGAGATCCAGATCAGGAAGAACGGGATCGTCTGCCAGTTCGGCCAGACGATCATCGCCACATGACAAACGATTGCAAACGTTGCCCACACGAGCTCCACCGCGTGGCGGCGGAGGAAGGACCGGCGCGGTGGCGTTCCGAGCCTACGCTGCGACACGGTAACCGACGTTGCGCACTGTCTCGATCGGCCCGTTGGAACCCAGGCGGCGCCGGATACGGCGCACGCAGACATCGACCACGTTGGACCGCGGGTCGAAGTCGTAGCCCCAAACCTCTGAGAGCAGCCGCTCGCGGCTGACCACCTCGCCCACGTGCGTCAGCAGGTAGCGCAGCAGCTGGAACTCGCGATCTGACAGATCGACGACACGGTCACCCAGCTGCGCCTGGCGCGTGCTCTGATCCAGCGCCAGCCCGCCCACCGAGATCAGCAGCGAGCGGTTGAGGCTGTGCGCCCGCCGCAGGTGTACGCGTGCCCGCGCGAGCAGCTCGTCGAGCGAGAACGGCTTGGCCAGGTAGTCCACCGCGCCGAGCTCGAAGCCACGCAGCCTCGTCGCCAGGTCGGCCCTGGCCGAGAGGATCAGGACCGGCAGGTCAGGCTGATGCCGGCGGATCTCGGCGAGCACCTCGAGCCCGTTCAGTCCGGGTAGCAGCAGGTCGAG
>JBOGYJ010000117.1:0-9827 GCA_050696795.1 Solirubrobacteraceae bacterium
CCCCGAACTTGCGTACATGAGCGAGCGCCGCATCGCGGCGGGCGGCAACCTCGGGATCGAGTTGCGGCTCGGCCGCCTGCTGCTCGACCTCGTCCTGGGGCTCGACCTCATCCTGCGGCTCGACCTCGGCCGGCGCCTCTTCCTCCACCTGATCGACTGCGTCACTCACAGTGCTTCAGTCTATTCGCGCCGGGCCCCACGCCGCCCAGTCGACTCGGCCGCCAGCGTCGATTCACGACACTACCTGAGGGCGCTGTAGACCAGCTGTCGCAGCTCTCCCCGCAGCGGGAGCGCGTCCGACGGCACGAGCTGGCCGTGCTGGAAGTTCATGAGCTGGCTCATGAAAACCACGCTCAGCTGCTCCACCGGGTCCACCCAGAAGACGGTGCTGGCGGCGCCGCCCCAGTAGTACTCGCCGACATTGGCAACCGTGTGGCTCCTCGCCGGATCGGTCACCACCGCGAACCCCAGCCCGAAGCCGATCCCGTCGAGCACCACGTTCGCGAAGCCGCCCGTGCAGAGCTCCGCGAGATCCGAGCGCAGATGATTGGTGGTCATCATCCGCAGCGTGTGCGGTGAGAGGATCCGAACGTCGTCGAAGACGCCTCCGCACGCAAGCATGCGCGTGAAGCGCACGTAGTCAGCGAGCGTCGAGAGCATGCCGCCGCCGGCGTCCAGGATCGTCGGCTGCTGCCTGGCGTAGTCGCCGATCGCGTCCATCCGCGCCAGACCGCCGTCGTCGTCCGGCACGTATAGCGGAGCGAGCTCCTGATCGTCGCGTGCGTACCAGCCACTGTCGTTCATGCCCAACGGACCTGTGACGCGCTGGACTATCGCGTCGCCGAGCGGTTGGCCGCTCCAGATCTCGATCAGTCGTCCCAGGACGCCGGTCGAGTTCCCATAGCCCCAGGCTGCGCCCGGCTCAAATAGCAACGGCAGCGCAGCCATTGCATCGCAGAACGACTCGAGCGTCGTCCCCGGCGGCATGGTCGTCCCGTAACCGGCCTCGCGGTAGAGCGCATCCACGACCGAGGTGCTCATCCAGCCGGCCGTGATCCCGGACGTGTGCGACAGCAGGTGCCAGACGCGTATCGGCTCGGCGGCCGCCACGGTGATCGCGTCGCTCAGTGATCCCCTGAGGTACACGCGGCTGTCGGCGAAGGCCGGGATCCAGCGGCTGATCGGGTCGCTCAGCTGGAAGGCCCCTTCTTCCCACAGGGTCATCGCGGCCACGGTCGCGATCGGCTTGGTCATGGAGTAGATCCGCCAGAGTGTCCGATCGCTGAGTGCTAGGCGCTCCTCGACGTCGCGCCAGCCGTACGAGGACTGGTGAGCGACCCCTGCGCCGCGCGTGATTGCCAGCTGCCAGCCCGGCAACCGGCCGTCGTCCACGTAGCGGGCAAGCCGTCGGTCCAGACGCTCGAGCCGCTCCGGATCGAATCCGAGGGCGCGGGCCGCCGAAGCTTCGTCTCCGGTGATCGCCGTCGCTTTCGCGCGTTCAGCCATTGGCAACTGCCTCCCTGACTCCATCTCCCGTGGCACTGATGCTCCAGGCGCCGAGTGTGATCGCTACGCCCGGCACCACCGTCGCGAACGGATTGCTGGCAAAGGTGGTGTACGCGTTCGCCAGGTCCTGCCCCCAGGATGACGCCGGTGGCGGGACTCCAAGGCCCAGGAACCCCAGCGCCGCTTCGATTATCAGGAAGTAGCTCGCCACCGCGAAGGTCTGCACCAGCACCGGCCCGATCGCATTCGGGAGTACGTGGCGCAGGGCTACGCGCAGTCGCGAGACTCCGAGCGAAGTGGCGACCTGGACGAACGGTGAGTCGCGGATCGGCAATACGGCGGCGCGCAGCAGGCGCGCGATTCCTGGTGCCGAGATGACACCGATCGCCGACATCGAATGAAACATCGAAGGACCGAGCACACTCACCACACCGATTGCCAGCAACAGCGCCGGGAACGACATCAGCGCGTCTGCGATCCGCATCAGGATCTCCTCCACTACGGTGCCACAGAAGCCGGCGGCAAGGCCCCAGGGGACCCCGAGGATCAGCATCGCGAGCACACCGATACCGGCGCCCTCGAAGGCCGAGCGCGACCCATAGATCGTCCGGGCGAGGACATCTCGTCCATCCATATCGGTGCCGAGCAAGTGGTGAACGGACGGACCGGCCTCACGCAGCGTGAGCGTCTGAGCCAAGGGGTCGTCCAACGGCAGCACCGGCGCCAGGATGCCGCTCAGCAGCAACAGGACGAACAGCACCAGGCCGGCTGTTGCAACCGGGCCGAACCGCCACGCGCCGGTCCGCCTCGATCGGCGTAGCGCCGGACCGCCCGGCGCGATCAACCCGCCCGGGCTGGCAACGATTAGCCCCGCCCCCTGAGCGTGCTCGGTCAGCGCGGGGCCGCCGGGATCGGGGAATTCGGAATCCGCCATGGCCGGGGCTCCTACGCGCTGGCGCGTCGGACACGCGGATCGACGAGCACCATCACGATGTCGGCCAGCAGGTTCAGCAACGCAACCAGCACGCCGACCAGCAGCACGATTCCCTGGACGACCGGATAGTCCTGGTTGGATACAGAGCTCACGATCTCAGTCCCCAGTCCGGGGATGTCGAACACGTTCTCCACCAGCACGGTGCCACCGACCAACGCCGCGAACGCCAGCGGGATGAAGGTGATGACCGGGCCCATTGCGTTGCGCAGAGCGCAATGCAGGTAGACCTTCCGGCCGGGTATGCCCATCGCCCAGGCCGTCCTGACGTAAGGGCTCCGAAGTGCCGCCGACATGGCCCCCTGCGTGTGCCGCGCCAGGAAGCAGCCGGTCACGATCGAGAGCACGAGGATCGGCAGCGTGACCGAGTAGAGGTTGCTCCACAACCCCTGCGCGAGCGGCGTGAAGCCCACCGCCGGGAACACCTTGAGCTCGAGCCCCAGGACCGCCGCGGCGATGGTCGCAAGCCAGAAGTCCGGGACCGAGAGCCCAAGCCCCGTGGCCGCGAGCAGGAACCGGCCCCGGCGGTCGTCGCGCCAGATCGCGGCGAAGATGCCGAGCGCACCGCCGACGATCGTTGCCACCACTAGCGCGCCGACGATCAGCTCCAATGACGGTACGAGCCGTTGACCGAGGACGGTGGTCACCGGTTCGGCGCTGTAGTACGAAGTCCCGAGATTCCCGTGCAGTACGCCCATCAGCCAGTGCCAATACTGCGCCGGGACCGACTGGTTCAGGCCGAGCCTCGCTTCCATGGCATGGAGCTGGGCGGGTGTCACGACGCCACCCGACCCGGAGCCGAGCATGTCTTGGATGGGGCCGCCCGGCAGCATGTAGCGGAAGGCGAAGACCAACATCGAGCACACGACGATCGTTGGGATCGTGGTCGCAAGCCGCTTGCCGATGATCCTAAGCATCGTCACCTTCCCGGCCGCGGGACGCGGCGGAGCCGGCCGCGGCGACCGGCCGTCGAGCTGGCGTGAGCTCGAGGATCTCTTTGCTGCGCCAGCAGCGCGCGCGGCGCGCGCTGCTGGTCACGGGATCAAGCTCCGGCTGCTGCTGACAGGCGTCGATCGCGTAAGCGCAACGGTCGCGGAAGCGACAGCCGCCTGCTGTCGCTTCCGAGGAGTCGGAAGGAGGCAGCTCGGGCAGTCGCTCCCGGCGGCCGTGCAGCCTGGGCAGGCACTCGAGCAATGCCGTCGTGTACGGATGCGCCGGCCGGCTGAGCACCTCTCCGGCCGGTCCCGTCTCGACGATCTCGCCCTTGTACATGACGATCAGCTCGTCACAGATCTCGCCGAGCACGGCCAGGTCGTGCGAGATCAGCATCACGGCCAGCCGGCGCCCGCTCACGAGTTCACGGATCAGCTTCAGGATCTCCTCCTGAACTGACACATCGAGCGCGGTGGTCGGCTCGTCCGCGAACAGGACGCGGGAACCACAGCTCAGCGCCATAGCGATCATGACCCGCTGGCATTGCCCTCCCGACAGCTCGTGCGGATAGCTGGCCATCACGCGGTCCGCATTGGCGAGGCGCACGTCGGCGAGCGCCGCGACCACGCGCGCCCGCAGCTCAGCCTTGCTCCCTCCCACGTGCGCCTGCGCGGCCATCATCAGCTGATCGCCAACGCGTAGCACGGGGTTCAGCGCCGCGGCCGTCTCCTGGAAGATCATTCCCAGATGACGGCCGCGGTACCGCCGCAGTTGCTTCTCCGGCAGGCCCAGTACCTCGACCGGTCCATAGCGGATGGAGCCGGCGACGGAAGCTCCTGCGGGCAGGAGCCCCATCGCCGCCAGAGCGAGCGTTGTCTTGCCGCTGCCGGACTCACCGGCGACGCCGACCACCTGCCCGGCACGCAGGGTGGCGTCGAGCCCCCGGACGGCCTGCGTGCGGCCGGAGCCGCTGTGGAACTCGACGTGAAGCCCCTTGATCGCGAGCATTTCATCGCCCGCATCGGGGTTCGCCGTCGGCTCAACCGCGCGACGACTGGCTCGGCTCACCATCCGCATCTGCTGTCCAGCTCTATCCTTTGTAGTGGAGGCTCTGCCAATTGTCCAGGTCAAGCGGGCTGATGATCCAGCCGCCAATCGTCTTCTGGTAGACGTTGATCGCCGGAGCCGCGTACAGCATCGCGTATCCAGGATCGGTGATCTGATCCTTGTTGATGTCGTAGAACAGCTTCTGCTCGCCGCTGGTGGTGTAGGTGGTGAACAGCTTGTTGTAGTAGTTGTCGACGCCGAAGTTGGTCTTGCCGGCGTTGTAGTAAGCCTTGCTCCACAGGCCGAGGTAGGAGTAGTACGGGTTGCCTCCGCCACTTCCGTAGGCCAGGAAACACTGGGCCGAGGACTTGTTCGTGAAGAACGCTGTGACCGCAGCTGCCGGGCCTGGGACGATCTTCACGTTGATGCCGACTGCCTTCTCCTCGGCGATGATGATCGGACCGGTGATCTCGTACCCATAACCCGGGTACTCGAGGCACGTGATGTTCGCCGTGCCGGCGTCACCGGACTGTTTGACGAGCTTGCGAGCCTTGGCCGGGTTGTACTTCCATAGCGGATCGAGGCTCTTGACGTAGCCAAGCGTCCCGTGCGGCTGAGCCTCTGTCCAGACCTGGCCGAGCCCATCGGTCGCCGCCTCCATGATCGCCTTGCGGTTGAGTGCCAGGTTGAACGCCAGCCGGATCTTCTGGTTGTTGATCGGAGCCCTCGCGCCGTCGAAGTACGCCAGGTTGAAGGTCACGTTCGGACCGCTGGCGACGGTCAGGGCGGAGTCCGACTTCAGCGTCTTCACGTCCTGCGGATACACGGACTGGGCGACGTTGACGTCGCCGCTGCGGATCGCCGAGAGCAGGGCGGTGTCGCTCTGGAAGATCTTGAAGTCGATGTTCTCGACTCGCGGCTGCTTGGCGTCGTTCCAGTAGTCGCCGTAGCGCGTGAAGCTGTAGCTCGCCCCCTGGACCTCAGACACGAACTTGTACGGGCCCGCACCAACCGGATCTGTGCCGAAGCTCTTGCCCTCCTTGGCGACGGCCGTCGGCGAAGGAATCATTCCCGCCCGATCTGCCAGGCCGTTGGGCAACTGCGCGTTCTGCTGGCTCAGGTGGTAGACGACCTGATACGGACCGTTGGCCGTGATGCGCTTCACGTATTGGAGGTCGTTGCCGGCGTCGCCGTCCTTGATGAACGTCTGGGAGAACGTCACGACCGCCTGGGCGTTGAGCGGTGTCCCGTCCTGGAAGGTGACCCCGCGGCGGAGGTTCACGACCATCTCGACCTTCTTCTTGCCGACGAACTTCCACGACGTCGCCAGCATCGGCTGCAGCACGCCGGACTTGCTGTTGCGGTTGATCAACCGATCGAACACGTAATACAGGTACGTGTAGTCGTCGCCGGATGTGCTGGTCGCCGGGTCCAGCGTGCTCGGCGGCGTGGTCGATCCGATCGAGATCGTGCCGCTGGTGTTGATGTGGGCGGTGGCGGCGCGCGCCGCTGCGCTGCTGCACATGGCAACACCGCATGCTGCCCAGACGGCCACGGCGGCAAGTTGCCACCGCCGCCGGCCGACATCGGGTCGGGTGAAATTCACAGCTCTCCTCCAGTTCCTCATTGCCTTCAATCGTCTGCACCGAATGTGTACGTCACCGAAGCCTGATGCTCCCCTTGATGGGCTCACCCCCCCGCCATCGGCACCTCAGCGGGCTCGCCGAAGTCTTCTGGCGGCACGATGAGGCGCTTCAGGATCTTTCCGGTCGGGCCGAGCGGCAACTCGTCGACGAACCAGATATGCCGGGGGGACTTCTGCGCGGCGAGGCGCAGCCTGGCCCAGTCGCGAAGCTCGTCGGTGGACAGTTCCACGCCCGGCTCCAGCCACACAGCGGCGCCCACTTCCTCGCCCAGACGCTCGTCGGCTACGCCGACCACCGCAGCCAGGCGGACCGCCGGATGGGTGTCGAGCACATGCTCGACCTCCGCGGGATAGACGTTGGAGCCGCCTCGGATGATCAGATCCTTGAGCCGGCCGACAACCATGAAGCAGCCGTCCCCGTCCATGGTCCCCAGGTCCCCGCTGTAGAACCAGCCGTCGGCGTCGATCGCGGTGTTGGTCGCTTCAGGATTGGCCCAGTAGCCCTTCATCACGTTGTGACCGCGGATCGCGATCTCCCCCACTTCGCCTGGAGGCAGGGTCCTTCCGGTCGTGTCGGCGATCCTCATCTCGGTGCCGACGATCGGCCAGCCGATCGTGCCGATGCGCCGGCTCCGCCCGCGACGGTTGATCGACGCGATCGGCGACGTCTCACTGAGTCCGTAGGTTTCATACAGCGGCGCCCCGGAGCGGTCTTCAAACTGTCGCCTGACCTCTGGCGGAAGCGCCGCCCCTCCGGCGCCACAGAGACGAAGCGAGCGAAGCGAAGCGGCGTCGGGGGGGACGTGGGCGATGTCGGAGAACATCGTCGGCACACCGAGGAAGACCGTCACGGAGTGCTGATCGATCAGGCGCGCGACCCGCGTCGCATCGAAACGCCTCGTGAGCACCAGACGCGCCTGCACGGCGATCGCCCCGTTGAGCGTGCATGTCTGGCCGTAAGAGTGGTAGAGCGGAAGCGTGGCCAGCACGACGTCTTCCGGGACGAGCGAATAGATCTCGATCGCGGCCAGCGCGTTGAGGCCGAGATTGGAGTGAGTCAGCTCGGCACCCTTTGCCTGGCCAGTCGTACCCGACGTGTAGAGGATCACCGCGGTCGCATCCCCCGGCACATGCGCGGTGTCGGTGAGCGGCTCACAGTCTCGGAACAGCTCGAGCCCGTCGTCGGTGGTGACCCGAACGACTCGGGCGCCGCACTCGAGGTCGCCCATCGGTTCGTCGGTCAGCGGCTGGGCGAAGACGAGCTTGACCTGCGCGTCGGCCATGTTCTGCTCGAGCTCTCGCCGCCCAGACAGCGGGTTCTGGGGCACGACCACGGCTCCCAACCTGAGGATCCCGAAGTACAGCGAGATGAACGCGGGCACGTTCGGCATCTGCAGCCCGACGTGGTCTCCGGCTGTGATTCCCAACTCACGAAGCAGCGCTGCGGCCTGCTGGCTGCGGCGCTCCAGCTCGGCGTACGTGAGCTCGTTCTGCTCGTAGAGCAGCACGCAGGCATCGGGCTGTGCCAGCGCTGCTTGCGTCAGCAGGTGCGACAGGTTCTGATTGGCACCAGCAATCGACCGTGCCATCGCGGTGTCCGCGCGTTGGCCCATTTCCTCTCCTCCGCCGAGCCGGCGTTCGACGCCGTCCAGCACGACGCTCAGAAAGAGGATGTTCAGTTGAAAGCCGCTAGTCAATAACGAGAGTTGACAGACCTTCGTGCCCAACAGTTGTGGGAATCCGACAATGACTGTGGGCTGGCGTGCCTCAGTGCTCCCGTGATGCTCAGGCGTCAGGCCGACCAGCTCGTACCGCGCGGCGCTGGCTGCGACATGAGGGCTTTTAGTCCGGCGCCCGTCGATATGTCGCGCATGGTCACGCGGGTCTTCGCTCTTGCCATAACTCAATGAGACTGCTAGGCATGCGCTTAGTCATGTACGCGCAGGTCGGGTAGGAGAGGGAGCTATGGATACGCCAGCGGTTCTCGAAGTCACGAATCTGGTCGTCGACTACAGGCTTCACCGCGGATCATCGCTGCGCGCAGTCGACCATTTGAGCCTCGAGCTCCGGCAGGGGCAAGTGCTCGGCATCGTCGGCGAATCCGGCTCCGGCAAGTCGACTCTCGGGAAGGTCGTAGCGGGATTTCTCAGGCCGACATCTGGACAGGTGCTGTTCCCCGACGAGTCGGGTGAGATGCGGCCGCGGCTGCTCCGGCGCCCATCCGGCTACCGCGATGTGCAGATGATCTTCCAGGATTCTGCCGGCGCACTGAGCCCGCGCCTGCCTGTCTGGCGGATCATCGGGGAGGCCCTGCGGCCGAACGATTCCCTGTATCAGCCCTGGCGCGAGCCGGCTTCCGAGCTTCGGGACGAGGTGCGCACGCTGCTGGAGCGAGTGGGCCTGCCGCCGAACAGCGTGTTCAACCGGCGTCCCGGCGAGTTGTCGGGGGGCCAGAAGCAACGCGTGGCGATAGCGCGGGCGCTGGCGGCGTCGCCGGTCGCGATGGTCTGCGACGAGTCGGTGTCCGCGCTCGACGTGTCTGTGCGCGCGATAGTCCTGAACCTCTTTCAGGAGCTGAGCCACGAGACGGGCATCGCGCTGCTGTTCATCACCCACGACATCTCCGTCGTCGCGCACCTGGCTGACGAGATCGCGGTGATGTACGACGGGCAAATCGTCGAAAGCGGCACGCCAGAGCAGATCATCGACGCACCCAAGGCCAATTACACGCGGCGCCTGATAGCCGCAGTGCCGACGCTGGAACGGCAACTCACGGAGCAGGCAGGCTGAAGCCGCAAGGGGGCGACGTGTTGCTCGATCGGTTCCGGCTGGACGGTCGCGTCGCTGTTGTCACCGGCGCGTCCTCCGGACTCGGAGTGGACTTCGCGGTGGGCCTCGCCGAAGCCGGCGCCGATCTGGTGATCATGGCGCGTCGTGGGGATCGACTCGCGTCGACGAGGGCTCTGGTCGAAGCCACCGGACGAGGGTGCCTCGCGGTCACCGCCGATGTGAGCGACATGGACGCGTGCCGGGGCGTTGTCGACCAAGCCATGCAGCGGTTCGGCCGGCTGGACATTCTCGTCAACAACGCGGGGATCGCGTCGGCGGCGCCGGCATCCCGCGAGGCCATCACCGAGTTCGCGCGAGTCCTCGACGTCAATCTCACCGGTAGCCTCAGGATGGCTCAGGCGTGCGCGAGCGTGATGCAGCCAGGTGCCTCGATCGTCAATGTCGGCAGCGTCATCGGTGCCTGGAGGAGGTCGTGCTCCCGCGAGTGCCGATAGGACGGACCGGAGATCCTCGCGAGCTTACCGCTGCGTTGGTCTTCCTCGCCAGCGACGCGGCCTCATACGTCACGGGAACGGTGCTGCCGGTAGATGGCGGCTTTCTGACCTGAACACGCGGGTGATCGCCCGGCGCCCGTCGTCAGACGCCCAATCCCTGAGCGCCGACCCCGGGGACGTTGACTCCAATCGCCTCGATCTTGCCCTCGGCCCGGGCGCGGCGGTCGGCGGGCTCGAAGTGACTGCCGCGCCATACACCGAGGAGACCCGGATGTGATCTGAGGCGGCGTGAGACGCTACTGCGGGTCGACGTCGACGCTCAGCGCGACCTCGCGGTGGGCGCGCTCGGCGCTGAGGGCATCGACGGCGTCGCGGACGGCGGCCACGGCGGCCGCACGGTCGGCGGCCTTGACCACCAGCT
>JBOGYJ010000118.1:0-1506 GCA_050696795.1 Solirubrobacteraceae bacterium
GTATGAGACCGACGCGCGCGTGGACGGCGGCGGCGCCTCGGTCGCGGTCGTGGGCGGTGGCCCGGCCGGGATGGAGGCGGCGCGCGCGCTGGCTGCGAATGGGTTTGCGGCGACGCTGTTCGAGGCGGCCGCGCGGCTCGGCGGGCAGTTCCGGATGGCCTGCCGGATCCCGGGCAAGGAGGATTTCGCCTTGACGGGCGCGTACTTCGCGGACGAGCTGACGCGGCTGGGAGTCGAGGTCTCGCTGGGGAAGCGGGTCGGCGTGGAGGATCTCGAGGGCTTCGAGGCAGTGGTGGTCGCGACCGGCGTGCTGCCGCGCAGCGTGCCGCTGCCAGGGGTCGGGCTGCCCCACGTGCTCAGCTACGCCGCATTGCTGCTCGCCGAGAACCCGCGCGCGCTGGTCGGCGAGCAGGTGGCGATCATCGGCGCCGGCGGGATCGGAACCGATGTCGCGCACATGCTCTCGATCGGCGACGAGAGCTTCTACGAGCGCTACGCGCTCGAGCCCCCTTCGGTGGGCCAAATACCGGTGATGGGCGGCATTTGGCCCACCGACGCTGCCCGGCCGCAGCAGATCACGCTGATGCGGCGTACGGGACGGATCGGTGACGGCGTCGGCGCCTCGACGCGCTGGGTCGTCGTGCAGGAGCTGCAGCAGGCCGGGGTCGAGCTGCTCACCGGCGTCGAGTACGAGCGGATCGAGCCGGCCGCGGTGGTCGTGCGCCTCGACGGCGCCGAGCGGCGGATCGCCGCCGACACGGTGGTAATCGCCGCCGGCCAGGAGCCCGAACGGTCACTCGTCGATGCGCTGGTGGCGCGCAGTCAGGCGCACGTGGTCATCGGCGGCGCCGCGAGTGCCACGCGGCTGGATGCGGGGCGCGCCTTCCGTGACGGACTGGGCGCGCCCGCGATCATCACGCAGGCACTCGCGCTGGTCTAGGCGAACTTACGGCCGCGCAGGCGAGTTGGCCGTGGGTCGATTCCAGCGGTCCGCCGGTTGGTCACACTCCCGAGCGGCTCGGCTGGGGCCACCCAACCCATCGGTAGCGATCGGAAGAGCCCGATGCGCTCGCCGGCTGCCACCGCCTCATCGAGCGTCGCCTTGCTCCAGTGATCGACCCCCGCGCGGCGTGCCAGCTTCGACCTGGGAGCCGGACAGCCGTAGGTGTTCAGCTCGCGCGCCAGCCGGCGGGCGGCACTGTCCACCATTCGGCGGTGGCGCTCCACCATGATCTGGTCGTAGAGGCCTTCCGACCTCAGGCGGGCGGAACCGGTTTGAACAGACATACGTCTGGTCTACCACCGTGCAACGCGCTTGTGGGAGCAGCTGTCATCGCGCGCACACGATCGGTGTCCGACCGTGTGCGCGCCTAGCAGCGCCGCGCCGCCGCCGATCCGGACGCTTTCGCTACGATCCATGCCCCACGGCGGGATAGCTCAGCTGGTAGAGCACACGACTGAAAATCGTGGTGTCCCCGGTTCAAGTCCGGGTCTCGCCATTTCGTG
>JBOGYJ010000119.1:0-2266 GCA_050696795.1 Solirubrobacteraceae bacterium
CCCCAAGCCTCCGCCCTCAGGCCACGTTGAGATGCGTCTCCGCGACCTGACCGTCGCGGATGTTGAATGCGCGCACGACCGGCTCGGGAGTGGCGGTGCCGACGATCACGTAGAGCGAGTCGGGGTAGGTCGCGAGGTTGATATCGGTCTGGGAGGGATACGGCTCGCTGCGGGTGTGCGAGTGATAGATGATGCCCGGCTCGAGCCCGGCGTCGTCGATTCGCATCATGACCCGGTAGAGCTCCATGGGGTCCATCTCGTACTTGAACGGCGTGTGATGGACGTTCTCCATGCGGAAGACCTCCACGGCCTCATCGTCACGGCTGGAGACGATCCCGCAGCACTCGTCGGGCGCATCGCCCAGGGCGTGCGCGACGATCTCGTCGTGGAGCTGTCGAGCGATCCGCATCGCGTGTCGGCCGGCGTTCAGCGCGCGACGGGGACTACCACCAGACGGTGGAGTCGAGGTTCTCGATCTGCTCGATCGGGCGCGTGTAGATGCCCGACGAGGAGTACTTGCTGCCGTCGTCGGCCGCGATGAAGACGACGTTGCCCTCATCGAGCTCGCTGGCGATCCGCACGGCGACGCGCGCGATCGCGCCGGTCGAGACGCCGACGAACAGCTGCTCCTCGTCGAGCAGCCTGCGGGTCCAGGTGATCGCGTCCCGGTTGGTCACGAAGATCTTGCGGTCGAGCAGGCTGATGTCGATGATCGGCGGGATGAAGCCGTCATCGAGCGAGCGCAGGCCCTGCACCGGCTCGCCCTGCATGGGCTCGGCGGCGACGATTTTGACCCTGTCGCCGAGCTCCTCCTTGAGGCGCCGGCCGTTGCCCATCAGCGTGCCGCCGGTACCGAGCCCCGCGACGAAGGCGCTGACCTCGTCGAGCTCCTCGAGGATCTCGAGGGCCGTGCCGTTGTAGTGCGCGTTCGGATTGGCCTCGTTGCCGTACTGGTAGGGCATGTAGTAGTCGGCGTCCTTGGCGGCCATGTCGAGCGCCAGCTCGACCGCGCCGTTGGAGCCCTTGGCGCCCTCCGAGTAGACGATCTCGGCGCCGTACATACGCAGCAGCTCGGTGCGCTCGGGCGTAACGTTGTCCGGCATCACGACCTTGAGGCTGTAGCCCTTGCGGGCGCAGATCATCGCCAGCGAGATCCCCGTGTTGCCGGAGGTCGGCTCGAGGATCGTTTGGCCCGGGCGGATCAGGCCCTTGTCCTCGGCGTCGAGGATCAGCGAGCGTGCCACGCGGTCCTTCACCGAGCCGGTGGGGTTGCGCGACTCGAGCTTGACCCAGATCCGCACCCCGGGCTTGGGGCGCAGGCGCTTGAGCTCGATCAGCGGCGTGTGGCCGATCGCCTCGATGATGTCGCCGTAACGGCCCCCACAGGGCTTGTTGCGTAGGTCTGTCGCCATCGCTTCAGA
This sequence comes from Solirubrobacteraceae bacterium, assembly GCA_050696795.1. Lineage (GTDB taxonomy): Bacteria > Actinomycetota > Thermoleophilia > Solirubrobacterales > Solirubrobacteraceae > Palsa-465. The sequence continues at coordinate 1,422 of JBOGYJ010000119.1, forward strand.
AAGTATAGGGGGTGCCTGCCGTCCGCTGACGGCAGGCTTCCATCCTTGCGCCGGCTAGCGCGCTCCCCCAGCCATCGCCGGCAGGATCACCAGCGTGTCACCGGCGCCCACGGATGTCTCGAGCCCGTCAAGCACACGCACGTCCTCGTCGTTGAGATAGACGTTCACGTAGCGATTGAGGTCGCCGTCGGAGCCGAACAGCTGCGCCTGGGTCGACGGGTGCTCCTCGACGACGGCGCGCAGGATCTCGCCGACGTTCTCGCCGTCGGCGCTGATCTCGCGCTCCCCGCCTACGGCGTTGCGCAGCACCGGTGGGATCTTGATGGTGGCCATTGCGGTTCCTGTGTCTCTTTCTCTTGATTCTGATCCGATATCGCCGGAGCTATCACTGCGATATCGCTTGAAAATCGCCGCTGCTGGAGGGCCTCAGTGGGCGCCGGCGCAGAAGGCTTCGTAATCGGGGAAGACGCCCATCTCGTCGTCGCTGATCTGGTCGGGATCGCGCGAGCAGATCGGGCACTCGGGATCACGCCGGATCTTGACCTCGGTGATCGTCGCGGCGAGCGCGTCGTACATCAGCAGCCGCCCGATCGCCGGGTTGCCGATATCGAGGAGCAACTTGATCACCTCGGTCGACTGCAGCAGGCCCATCGTGCCCGGCAGCACGCCGAGCACGCCGTTGGCACCGCACGACGGCGCGAGCTCGGCCGGCGGCGGCACCGGGAACAGGCAGCGGTAGCACGGCCCCTCGTAGGGCTTGAAGACCGACAGCTGCCCGTCGAAGCCGAGGATCGCCGCCGACACGACCGGGATCCGCAGGCGCACGGAGGCGTCGTTGACCAGGT
>JBOGYJ010000120.1:0-1772 GCA_050696795.1 Solirubrobacteraceae bacterium
CTGATCAGACCAGCCGCGTCGGCAAGCTCACCCGCCAAGGCTCATCACCGTTGCGCTGGGCGCTCTATGAGGCCGCGCAATCCGCAACCCGGGCTCAGAGCCCCGATTACGCCCACTACCACGCGCTGCGCGCCAGCGGCATGACCCACACCCGCGCCCCATTGACGATCGCACGCAAGATCGCCCGCCGCAGCTACCACCTACTCAACAAGCTCGGGGCTGACGCCCTCGCGCCCTCCACCCCCGAACCCAACCTTCACCATCGACTCCAATCACGACCCACCATCAACCGATGCGGACCTTCCGGCCAGCTCCCACAGCTTCCGCGGCACCCACCACGGCGGTCCTGACAAAGACCGAGCGGCCGGACACCCACCACGGGATGACCGATCAACCATCACGTCACCAACAGCCACAACCGGCCGCTCGAGGACCCAGATAAGCCCGGGCACCCATGGAGCCAAACCCGAAACGAGGACTTGAAACCCAGACACCGTTTAGATAAGCGGAAGCGGCCGAGAGGCGGGGGCGGTACTCGTTCTCGTCCATCGCAGCAGGTTGGCTATGGGTAGATGGAGCCGACCTCAAGCAGATGCCAGCGACCGTTGCGGCGGGCGGCGACGATGAACACCATCCACCCCTCATGAGCGATCTCGCTCGCGCGCCGGGGAACCTGGAACGGGCCGATCCCGCCCTCGAACCAGATCTTCCCGGGCTCGACCCGGTCGATCATCAGCTGATCCTCGACCCAGTCCTCCTCGCCGACATCGTCAGCGTCGATATTCGGCGCCTTGATCGTGATCTCGACGAGCAGGTCGGTGAGGCGATCGGCCGCAGGAAGCTCGCGCGCGCTGTCCCGTGCACGGTCGACCGCGATCTCGGCCGCGTCAGACTCGATATACCCCTGCTGCTCGAGCCAGCGGGCGAGCTTGCCGGTGACCGTCCCCGCGGCCTTGAGTAGCTCCTGCCCGGCGATCACCTTGCGGACCATGAAATAGCGGAGGAACTCGCCGAGGTGCGGAGGGATCTCCTGCGGCCCGAACAGATGGCAGAACGCCTCCTCGCTCCCGGCATCGAACGCCTTCTGCCACCGCTTCGTGTCCCGGGCATCCAGCGACGAATACGCGGAGGCGGGCAGGCTTTCGCGCAGCAGCCCGATCACGACCTCGTAGTTCCGATACGTCCGTTCAGACAGGCGCGCGAATTGGTCGCCAAGAAACGCGTCAAGCGCCTGATCGATCGTCACCACGTCCGCCATCGCGTAGCGCAATCTACCCTCGCGGCCCGATGATGGCCTCCCTCGATGTCCGCCGAGGAGCCTACGCTGCTCCGCTGGTGCTGAGGATCGATCAAGACGCGGTCGACGAGCTCGTCGAGGTCAAGGACGCCGATGAGCTGTGCCGGCTGCTGCTCGGCAACCCGGGCGGCGGGTGGCCAGCGATTACGTGACCCTACGCCGTGCCCTGGGTTTCCAGCTGCGCGGCCATGAGCGCTACCTCGCAGGTCTCGTCGCCGATGTCGAGCACGGCCCAGGAGAAGCGTTGACGATCGGTGCCGCACTCGAGTGGGCGACTAGACCGGCCGACGTCCTGCCACAACAGTGGAAGACCAGGTTGGGTATCGCACGTGGTTTCGCGCGCTATCTACAGACAATCGATGGGGCCACAGAGGTGCCGCCGAGCAACCTGCTGGCATTCCGACGCTCTCGCCCGGCGCCCTACCTCTATTCGCCTGAGGAGATCCAGGCGCTGCTTGACGCGACCGGCGTGCTC
>JBOGYJ010000121.1:0-14740 GCA_050696795.1 Solirubrobacteraceae bacterium
TGGCCCAGGCGCCGGCGGTGCCGGCCGGGCCGCCGTCGCCCTGGCCGCAGCCGGCCCAGCCGCGGTGGCCGTGGCCGTGGCCGCGGGTTGGCACCTGACCCGGCCAGGTCGAATCGGAACAGTCGCCGTCCTGATTGGGTTTTGGCTTGCTATCTGCCGCGTTCGAGCGCGGGTCGTGCGGCGTCTTTGGCGTCGGAGCCGCGGCTGGCGAGGTTGTAGTCGCGGGATCAGTCGGTTGCGTGGTCATGGTTGCAGTCGGTTGCGTGGTGGTGGTTGCAGCCGTACCTGCCTTGCTCTCCGCCTTTTTGGCCGGGTGCGACGGCCATACCGCCTGGGCGGCGGTCGCCCGTGCCTCGCGAGCCAGGCGTCCAGCGGTTGTACTGCTGAGCTGGCCCGACGTCTTCAGCGTGTGCACCTCCGAGACGAACTCGCCCAAGACCGTGTGGATAGCGATGTTGTGGTGCTGGGAGGCGGCGACACGCGCGTGCGCGACCAGCGAGAGCAGGCGCCTCTCCGAGCGGTTATGCAGTTTTCGCTGATTGCCCGCTGCTCCGCATCCTGTAACCGCCAGTGCGACCAGGGCCAGTGCGACCAGGGCCAGCGCGACCAGGGCCAGCGCGCCCAGCGACCACCGCGGCGGGTTGCAACGAGGCACGGGAATAACGTCTCCAGAGAACCTCCCCCGTAAACCCTGATCGACGCTAAAATACCCGTAGACATACCCCGGGGACGACAGGCTTCGACGTGGTCGGATCGTGGGGGTGGTTGCGAGTCGAGGTTCCCGGGAGGCCTCGTAAAAAACCTGGGAAACAATAAGTGCGGACACGCACAACTTTGATCTTGGCCTCGCTGCTTAATCTCAGCTAGCTAAGCATCATCTCGGCCACCGTTAGCCCACGGCGGCGGATCCGGGATCAATAGTGGGCTTGCTCGGTGAGGATTTGTTCCCTCCGATCCGAGGACCACCCAGGGAGCTGGCTCCCCACAACCCGGCCGGCGAGGCTAGTGGGGAGTGAGATCAGAGCGCCGGCTACGCTCGTAGACACCATCTCTTACGCGACCGCGGACGGGGGTTCAATTCCCCCCGTCTCCATCCGGACAGTTAGACGCTTCAGTTTCCAAACGGGAACTGGGGCGTCTGTCTCGTTGCAGGGCTGCTGTGGGGCATTCGGGTGCGCTGCCCGCCGGGCCTTCTGTCTGCCCGCCGGGCCTTCTGTCTGGCCGCCGCGATGGCGGCGTAGCCGTGGCGCCCAAACAGCGGACTGCCCTGTCGCCACTGGCTCGAGAGCATTCTGGGAACCGTCTGGTAGGTTCGAGGCCATGTCGATTGGTGAGAAGCCGGATGTCGTGGTGCCGTCCGATCAGGCGCCGTCCTACCAGCTCGAGATTGAGGACATCACCGTCGGAGACGGAGATGAGGCCGTCTCAGGCCGGATCGTCGAGGTGCATTACGTCGGTGTCTCTTGGAATACCGGGGAGCAGTTCGACGCCTCTTGGGACCGCGGCAGCACCTTCAAGTTTGGTCTGGGAAAGGGCCAAGTGATCGTCGGGTGGGATCAAGGTGTAGCCGGAATGAGGGTCGGCGGTCGGCGGCGGATTACGATCCCGCCGATGCTGGCCTACGGCAAACGTGGTGCTGGTCGAGCGATCGGGCCGGACGAGACCCTCGTCTTTGTCGTGGATCTGTTCAGCGTTAGCTGACGGTTGGCGGCCCCTCGCCACAGATCCCGGTTGCGCCAGGCTCTGGCTGGCCACGACGAACGACACCATCGACGCGACCCGCTTCTACCAGCGTGGCGGCCTGCGGCTGATCACCATGCACTCCGGCGCGGTCGATGAGGCGCGGAAGCTGAAGCCTTCGATCCCAGAGGTGGGGGAGTACGGCGTCCCGCTGCACGACGAGCTCGAGTTCGAGCTGCCGCTGAAAGGCGCAGATGGCTGAGCAAGTCAACGATGCGGGCATTGGCCCAAGGCGCGCCGCCGCTTCCGTCCCACGTCGCCACCCCACAGCCGTCGGGTATCGCGTGCCGGCATCCGAGGCACCGTGTTAGGCTCGCCGCAGTTATGAGCGACTATGCAAATCCCGTTCTTCCCAGCACCACCTTCCCGAGCGCGCGTGTGCTCGGCGACACGCTTCCCGGCGAGCGTGTCCGCGACGTGCTGCTTGTTGTCGCAGGCGCCGGCCTCGTCGGGCTCCTGGCCCAGATCTCGATTCACCTGAGCTTCACCCCGGTTCCGCTCACGGGTCAGACCCTGGGCGTGCTGCTGGTCGGCACGGCGCTGGGATGGCGTCGCGGCCTGGCGGCGCTGACCCTGTACACGGCGGCAGGCCTAGTGGGCGTGCCGTGGTTCGCCGGAGGACAGAGTGGCTATGTCGGAGCCAACTTCGGCTACGTCCTCGGCTTCATGGCGTCGGCCGCGGTCTGCGGCTACCTGGCCGAGCTTCGCGCCGACCGCAAGCTGCTCTCAGCGGTTCCGGCAATGGTGGTCGGCGAGTTCGTCATGTACGTGATCGGGGTCGTCTGGCTGGCCGTTGACCTCCACGTCGGGCTTGGCAAGGCGATCTCCCTCGGCTTCCTGCCCTTCTGGATTGGCGACGCGATCAAGTGCGCGCTCGCAGCAGGCCTGCTTCCGAGCGCGTGGCGACTCGCGGGCAGGCGCGGCTAGTCAGCAAGCCACGCTGGTTTCAAGGAGGGGTGGCGCCGCGGGCGCCGCCCCTCTTCTCGCTTAAGGACATCGCCACGGACGATGGCGCGTCCTGCCGTCGGCTCGCAAGAGCATCGGCGGCCCATACGCGGTCTAGATCCGCAGGACACCTACGATCGCGCGCTCGCCGAGCTTGGCCGGCAGAGACTCGTCGAACTCGTCACCAACAGCGGCGCTACACCCACCAGGCGGCGATGGTCATCAACGCCTTCGAGGTGCCGCTCCCGGAGACGCGCACCGCCCGGATCTCGCAGACTTTGCTCTCGGCCATACTGCGATCGTGTTCTCGCGCGATTGCCATGGCTGAGCGGTCCGTCGTTGCGTCGCTCGCTCACGGGGTGATCCGTGCGTCGCGCTGGACCGGGCGCCAGATCCGCGGCGAGGTGGTGCGCCGCGTCGGCGGGGCGGCCCGTGCCCGCGTGGTGGTGGTCTTCGGGCTGGTGCTGGCGCTCAACGGCGCCGACACCTCGACGGTCGGCGCGATCGCGCCGCAGCTCGAGCACGCGTTCCACGGACACCCGATCGGCACCGGCGGCATTGGGCTGCTGAGCTCGGTCTCGCTGTTGGTGGGCGCGATCGCGACGCTTCCCGTCGGATTCCTCGTCGACCGCGTCAAGCGCATCCCGGTGCTCGCGGTCAGCATCGTGCTGTGGAGCATCGCCTCACTTTTCAGCGCGTTTGCCGGCAGCTTCTCCTCATTGCTGCTCACACGCCTGCTTCTGGGCGTGGTGGTGGCCACCGCGGGGCCTGCGATCGCCTCGCTCACCGGCGACTACTTTCCGGCCAAGGAGCGCGGCAAGATCTACGCCTACATCCTTGGAGGTGAGATCGCCGGTACCGCGTTCGGCTTCATCGTCTCGGGCAGCGTCGCGAGCGCGATCAGCTGGCGCGCGTCGTTCGTCCTGCTTGCGATCCCTGGATTCTTCCTGGCGCGGGTGCTCTATCGCACCGTGCCGGAGCCGCTGCGCGGCGGGCAGAGTCACCTGGAACATGGCGAGGCGGATCTGGTCGATGCCGCCGCCCGCGCGCGTGCCAGGCTGCCCGATGACTGGCTCGAGCCTGGCGACCGCCCCACGCAGGTCGATGACATCGCCAGGCAGGCCGCGCGCCGGCTCGGGGTTGAGCCGGACCCCGACCTCGTTCTCCATGACGATCCGCGCACGCTCACGCTGATGGACTCGATTCGCTACGTGATGCGGATCCCGACCAACGTGCTGATGATCGTCAGCTCGTCGCTCGGCTACTTCTACTTTGCCGGTCTGCAGACGTTCGCGCTGCTGTTCGTCAGGGGTCACTACCACGTGGGCCAGGCGACCGCGGAGCTCGTGCTCGCAATGTTGGTGATCGGCGCGCTGGTGGGCACGCTGATCAGCGGCTGGCTCGCGGACGAACTGGTGCGCCGCGGCTATCTGAACAGTCGCGTGTTGATTCCAGGGATCTGCTACCTGGCGGCCGGCGCGGTGCTGATCCCGGGACTGATCATGGACAGGCTGAGTCCGGCCCTGTGGTTCGACGTGGCCGGTGCGGCGCTGATCTCTGCGGCCAATCCGCCGCTCGATGCCGCTCGTCTGGACATCATGCCCGCCGGGCTCTGGGGGCGCGCCGAGGGCGTGCGCACCTTCCTGCGGTCATTGGCGCAGGCCCTGGCTCCGCTGATCTTCGGGGAGCTGACCGCGCTGATCGCCGGAATCGCGGCGGGCAACGTCCACCAGGCGCCCGTCGGCACCAAGAACGTAATCGCCACCCCGGGCGAGGCCAGCGGGCTCGAGTTCGCCTTCCTGATCCTGCTGGTTGCGCTCTTCGCCGGCGGTATCGCGATGCTGCGAGCCCGCCATACCTATGCGCGCGATGTCGCTACGGCCGGGGCTTCGCAGCAGGGGACCAACAACCTCCCGGTGCGCTCCCGTGGGGGCGATACGCGAATCATGCGGATCCCCGGGTCGCGCGCCAACCCGGATCGCCGGACCCGCGACCAGCGCGGGAACAACCGGCACGGCTCGGACTGAAGCGACCGGCCACCGCGAGCCAGCTCTGAGCCGACCCAGTCGCCGCTGCTCGTGCGCCGTGGCTTCCGGGCAAGCTGAACGGCCGTCGTCGCGTTTGATGTGGAGTGGCCCGGCCCGCTGGCCGAGCCACTTTCACAGGCGCTCCCGCTCGGGCGGTGTGTCGAAGTCGAGCGCCGGCATCACGGCGCGGATCCCGGTGGGATTGATCGTGTGGTGCGTTCCGTAGTAATGCGCGCGGATCTCGTCGAAGGAGACGGTCTCACTGACTCCGGGCCACTGGTAGAGGTCGCGCAGGTACGGCCACAGGTTCGGGTACTCCGCGAGCTTGCGCAGCGAGCACTTGAAGTGGATCTGGTAGACGGCGTCGAAGCGGATCAGGGTCGTGAACAGGCGCCAGTCGGTCTCGAGCGGGACCGGCCCGAACAGGAACCGGCTCGAGCCAAGTCGGGCGTCGAGCTCGTCGAGCACGGCGAAGACCTTGGTGACGGCCCGCTCGTAGATGCTCTGCCGCGTGCTGAACCCGGCCATGTAGACGCCGTTGTTGACATGGTCGTAGATGTGCTCGCTGAGCGCATCGATCTCGGCGCCGAGCTCATCCGGATAGAGCACTACGGGATGTTTGGCGAGCGGCGCGAAGACGGTCGAGAGCATCCGCAGGATGTCGGCCGACTCGTTGTTGACGATCGTCCCCCGCTGACGGTCCCAGAGCACCGGCACCGTCACGCGGTCGGCGAAGTCGGGGACGAGCGCGCGGTAGGCCTCGGCCAGGAAGCCGAACCCGTTGACTGGGTCCTCGTAGCGGCCCGGTTCGCTGAACGCCCAACCACGCTGGTCGCGGATCGGGTCTACGTAGGAGATCGAGATTGCCTGCTCGAGCCCCATCAGCCGGCGGCCGATGATCGTGCGGTGCGCCCAGGGACAGGCACGCGCCACGTAGAGGTGATAGCGGCCGGCCTCGGGCGCGAAGCCGCTCGACCCATCCGCTGTCACCCAGTCGCGGAAGCGGCTGGACTGGCGGACGAAGGCGCCGTCGCGATGCTCGTCGGTGGTCAGCGCGAACGGCTGAGGTGAGTCGGCCATGGCGCCTGACTATAGGCGTGAGCGGCGCCCGAGTTGGCGGGGGCGGCGCCGGGCCGCTAGCGTAACGGCGTCTTGCGCCGCGCCTGCATCGACATCGGCTCCAACACCACCAGGCTGCTGGTGGCCGACTGCGGTGGGAGCGGGCTGGTCGAGCACCGGCAGGAGCGCGCCTTCACGCTGATCGGACGCTCGATCGACGCCAGCGGCGCGATCCCCAATGCGAAGCTCGCCGAGGTGCTGCAGGCGGTGGTTGCGCAGTACGCGATCGCCCGCGAGCTCGGTGCCGAGCACGTCCGCTGCGTGGCGACCGCCGCGATCCGCAGAGCGGCCAACGGCGAGGCGTTGGTGCGCCTGATCCATGCGGCCTGCGCGGGTCTCGAACTGGAGATCCTCAGCGGCGAGGAGGAGGCGCGGCTCGCGTTCGTCGGCGCCGCCTGGGCGGTTGGGGCGGGCGATGAGCGTGGGCTCGCGGTGGTGGACGCCGGTGGCGGCTCCTCCGAGCTGGTGGTGGGCGATGCCCCGAGCCACGTGCGCTGGTGGGTATCGCTTCCGCTCGGCTCCGGCGATGTCACGCAGCGCTGGCTGCCCTCGGACCCACCCACGGCCATGGAGCTCGAGGAGGCGCGGAGCGGCACGCGCGCGGCCTTCGCCGATGTGCAGCCGCCCGTCGACGTGCGGCGCGTGGTCGCGGTCGGCGGCAGCGCGACGTCGCTGCGCCTGCTCGCCGGTCCGGTGCTGGATGTGAAGGCCTTGGACCACCTGCTTGGGACGGTGCAGCGCTTCAGCGCGGTCGAGTTCGCCCGCAGCTTCGGGATCGACGTGCAGCGGGCGCGGCTGCTCGCCGGCGGACTCCTGATCCTGCGGAGCGTGTCGGAGCTGTTCGCGGCGCCGCTCGAGATCGGGCGCGGCGGCCTGCGCGAGGGACTGCTATTGGCGTCCGCGGATCACCAGTGAACGCCACGCATCAGCTTGGCGAACAGTGCCTGCTCGGTTGAGGCACGTTCGGTCGGGTCGCGCTGTCCGCGTGCGGCGGCGGAATCGGGGAAGACCTTGTAGGCGGTCGAGAGCACCTGGTCGACGAGCTTCGGGAAGAGCGCATAGCTGACCTCACCGACCGTTCCCAGGGTGGTGTTGACGGTTTTCGGCCGCGTGCGGATCGCCTCGGCGATCATCTCTGCCGCCTGCTCGGGCGTGATCGTCGGGAAGCGGTCATACAGCTTGGTTGGCGCGATCATCGGCGTCTTCACGAGCGGCATGTGGATCGTCGTGAAGTGGACGTGGTCGGCGATGCACTCGGAGCTGACCACGCGCGTCCAGGCGTCCAGCGCCGACTTGGACGCAACGTACGCGGAGAACCGCGGTGGGTTGGTCTGCACACCGATCGAGGAGATGTTGATCACGTGTCCGGCGCGCTGCTCGCGCATGCGTGGGAGCAGGCCCATGATCAGCCTGATCGTGCCCAGGTAGTTGAGTTGCATCGTGCGCTCGAAGTCGTGGAAGCGGTCGTAGGAGAGTGCGATCGAGCGGCGGATCGAGCGCCCGGCGTTGTTGACGAGCACGTCGATGCGCGGGTGGTCGGATTGGACGCGCTCGATCAGGGCGTCGACGGAATCGGGGTTGGAGATGTCGGCGGGATACATGTGGGCGGATCCGCCAACGGCGAGGATCTCCTGGCAGGTTGCCTCGAGCGGTGCGACGCCGCGCGCGACCAGCAGCACGGTGGCGCCCATGCGTGCCAGCAGCAGTGCCGCCGCCTTGCCGATGCCGCTCGAGGCGCCGGTGATCAGCACCGTCTTGCCGGCCACTGGGCTCGTGACGCTGCGACGACGCACGAGCTCTGGATCCAGGTTATGTCGCCAGTAGTCCCAGAGCTTCTCCGCGTAGCTCTCGAGGGGCGGCACCTCGATCCCCGTGCCCGCCAGCGCCTGGCGGGCACGGGTGGTGTCGAACTCGGTCGGCATGTCGATGTAGTCGACGATCTCGTCAGGCACCCCGACCTCGGCGAGCAGCGCGCGACGCGCGGTGTGCGCTCCGGGCAGGGTCATCATCGCCGAGGCGATGCCGCGCGGCAGACGTGCGAGCGGCCCGGGATCGACGGTCACGGCGAACTGCGGTGCGCCGGCGACCTTGGCGAACGTGTTGAGCACGTCGACCACGCGCGCCTGGTTGGGGTCGGTCAGGTGGAAGGCCCGGCCGTCGAGGCCCGGCTCGTGCGCGATGTGATCGAGCGCCCGCGCGACGAAATCCACCGGAACGATGTTGGTGTTGCCGAGCTCTGGGCCGATCAGCGGCAGCCAGTCCGGGACCAGGCGCTGGGCCCGGCGCAGCAGCGGCAGGAAGTAGTAGGGGCCGTCGATCTTGTCGATGCGTCCGGTGCGTGAGTCGCCGACCACGACCGATGGCCGGTAGACACGCCAGGGCATCGACGCGGTCTCGCGCACCAGCTGCTCGGACTCGAACTTGGTGCGGTGATACGGGTGCTCGAGCGGCTGATCGACGTCGAACATGTCCTCGGTGAAGACGCCGCGATAGTTGCCGGCGACGGCGACCGAGGAGACGTGGTGGAAGAGGCGGGCGCCGATCGCATCGGCGAGCTCGAGCGCGTGGTGTGTGCCCTCGATGTTGGCGAGCTGGTTGAGCTCGTCACCGGCGGTCATGTCGTAGATCGCGCCGAGGTGGAAGAAGTGCTTGATCTCACGCTCGGAAAGCGCCGCGACCACGGCGGGCGCGACACCGAGCGATGGCTCATGCAGGTCGCCGACGACCGGCCTCAGGCGCCGCCGCACGGCGGCGTCGCCCCGGCCCCAGCCTTCGATGCGCCGCTCCATGCGCGGCAGCGAGCTCTCGCGCACGAGCAGATGGATATGACCCGCAGCGCCGCGCCGGCCCGTGGTCCGCTCGAGCAGCAGCGGGATCAGGTTGCTACCGATGAAGCCGGTCGCCCCTGTGACGAAGTACGCCATCGGGGCGAACCCTACCGACTGGCTGTTACCAGCCGCCCTTCCACTCTTCGGAGCTGGCACGCCGCTTGGCGGCGTCCACGCGAGCGTGCTTGCGGTGCTCGAGGAAGCCCTGGATCAGGGAGAAGACGATGATGATCAGCGGGAACAGGCCGATCAGGATGAACATCGTATAGGTGACCGTCAGGTCGCTGGTCGGACCCCAGATCCCCTCGCCGGCATGCGTGAGCGCCAGCGCCGAGGGGGCGGCGGCGAGCATAGCGCCAACGACCCAGAGGGCGAGTAGGACTGTCCGCTTACGAGTCATCGACAGCAAGGCTACCCGATGTCTCGGCCGTGCGTATCGCATCCAGGGCCTCGATCAGCACCGGGTTGTAGCGCTGAGCGGACGCGGCGCCCGCCATCGCCGCCACCTCGAGGTGCCGTACGGGCGACTTGAACATCGGTGCTTTCAGCGCTGCCGCGAGCTGCTGCTGCTTGAACGGTGGGACCGCATCGTCGGCGGTCGTGAGCACAACCGCGGTGGGGATGGAGAGCGGTGACAGCCACGCGCGCGAGTCGAAGCGCCCGAGCTCGCGCCCGGCCTCGGCGATGGCGCGAGCACTGTGGCGCGTCATCTCCGAGAGAACCCAGGCCATCTGTGCGCCGGGCTTGAAGCCCGCGCGCCTGAGCGCCGCACGCCAGCCACGGCCGGGGGCGACCGAGAGTCCGAGGCCGACGAACGGCATCGCCTTCCAGGCGCGTTTGAGCTCGTCCTCCTGCCAGTGTTGGGCGGTGCCACTCAGCACCAGCCCGGCGACCACGTCGGGGTGGTCGCGGGCGACCAGCTGGGCGATCGCGCCGCCCATCGAGTAGCCGTAGACGATCACCGGCCCCAGCCCGAGCGCGCGGATCACGGCCGCGGCATCGGCGGCGCAGTCGACCAGCCGGAAGGGGACAAGCGGCCGCGGCCCGCGCCCATGCCCGCGGTGATCGATCGCGATCACGCGGTAACCGGCGGCGGCCACGTCGTCGTAGAGACCACCGAAGTTCAGATCGGCGCTGGCGACCCAACCGTGCAACATGAACACGACGGGCCCATTGGCGGAGGGTGGGTTGGCGGGATCCAATCCGGAGTCACGCAGGAAGAACTCGCCGCGATCGGGAACGAGCACCGTGCGGGCCGGTGGGAAGTCGTGTGGGGGAACCGGTGGATGGGCGCTGAGGGCCACGACCGGATCTTATGGGTGCGCCGCATACCATCAAGGCATGGCCGTGATCATCGCCTCCGACCTCAGCAAGGACATCTCCGGTGAGCGGCTGCTGCGTGGCATCTCCTTCAAGCTCGAGCGCCGCGACCGCATGAGCCTGTCGGGCCGTAACGGCGCCGGCAAGACGACGCTGCTGCGCATGATCTCGGGTGAGGCGTCGATCGACGGCGGCGAGCTGGTGCTGACGAAGGGCACGAAGATCGCACTGCACGATCAGCGTCCGCCGCGCGATCAGCAGATGACGCTGCGCGACTACGTGCTGTCGGGTGCGCCCGAGCTGATCGCGCTCGAGTCCGAGCTGCAGCGGCTGGAACAGCGCATGGCCGAGGGTGACTACGAGGAGCAGACCCTGACCGCCTACGCCGATGCGCAGGGGGCGCTCGAGCACGCCGGCGGCTACACCTGGCGCGAGCAGGCGCTCTCGACGCTGCACGGCCTCGGCTTCAAGGACGACGCGGTGCTCGACCGGCGGCTCGAAACCTTCTCCGGTGGTGAGCTGACGCGTGCCTCGCTTGGGCGCGCACTGGCCGGGAGTCCGGATCTGCTGCTGCTCGACGAGCCGACCAATCACCTCGACATCGAGTCGCTCGAGTGGCTCGAGGCGCACCTGAACGCGCTTGACGCAGCCGTGATCCTGATCGCCCACGACCGCTGGTTCCTCGAGTCGGTCGCCACGGCGGTGCTCGAGCTCGAGGCCGGGCGCGGCAAGTTCTTCCCCGGCACCTGGCACCAGTGGCGCGCCGAGAAGGCGCAGCGGGATCTTGCGCTCGGGCGCGCGATCGAGCGTCAGCAGGCGGAGATCGCCCGCCTCGAGAAGTTCGTCACCCGCTTCCGCGCCGGCACCCGCGCACGCCAGGCGCAGTCGCGCCAGAAGCGCCTGGACAAGATCGACCGGCTGGAGCGCGGCGAGCGTGATCGCGACGGGCTGGCCTTCGCGTTCAAACCGCCGGAGCGCAGCGGCCGCATCGTCTTCGAGCTGCAGGACGGGCGCCTACAGATCGGCGAGCGCCTGCTGCTGGAGGGCGGCGAGCTGTGGCTGGAGCGTGGTGAGCACGTGTCCGTCGTAGGTCCCAACGGCGCCGGCAAGACGACGCTGATCGAGACACTCGCGGGCCATCGTGCATTTGCCGACGATCGTGCGGACGCGCGCGACGCGACCGGAATGGCGATCAAGGGCGGCGCCCAGCCCGCCACCATCCCTGCGGGCCCGTCTGTCACCGGCAAGCTACTGACCGGCCACAACGTCAAGATCGGCTTCCTCTCACAGCACTCCGAGGACCTGCACGCCGGCAGCGCCCGCACGGTGATCGAGGCCTCCACGCACCTGACCGGGCTGACCCCCGCCAACGCGCGGGCGCTGTTAGGGCGCTTCCTGTTCAGCGGCGAGGAGGCCGAGAAACCGCTCGAGGGGCTGTCCGGCGGTGAGCGCCAGCGGCTGTCGCTGGCGATCCTCGTGCAATCGGGCGCCAACGTGCTGATCCTCGACGAGCCCACCAACCACCTGGATGTCGAAAGCCGCGAGGCGCTCGAGGACGCGCTCGGCCAGTTCGCCGGCTCGCTGCTCCTGATCTCCCACGACCGCGCGCTGCTCGATGCGGTCGGCACGCGCACGGTCGCCTTCGAGGACGGCACGCTGCACACCTATCTCGGCGGTTGGGCCGAGTACGTGCGTGTGCGCGAGCGGCGGGTCGCTGAGGCGGAGGCGGCCAGGGACACGGCGAAGGCGTCCAAGGCCAAGCCCAAGTCGAAGCCCGTGAAGCGGACCCCGCCCACCCCACGGGCGAGCGGAAACGGCAAGAAGGCGGAGCGGATCGAGCAGCGGATCGAGCAGGCCGAGGCGGAGCTGCGCGCGGTCGAGGAAGAGCTGGCGGAGCCGTCCGCGTGGGCGACGCCCGAGCGCTCGGCCGACTCGAGCGCCCGCCACGAGGCCGCCAAGCGCGCCGTCGATGTGCTCTACGCCCAGTACGAGCAGGTCGCCGGCTGACCGAAACCATGGCGCGGCCGCGGGCGCTGGTTGCGCTCGCGGCCGCATGGAGACGACACTTTGGCCTACGACCGCAGAGCTTCGGTGGGGCTGAGGCGCGAGGCCTTGGCGGCCGGGTAGAGCCCGGCCAGGGCTCCGATGATGAAGCCGGCCGTCGGCGCCGCGATCAGCGCGTAGAGCGGGACGATGAAGGGTTCGTGCTTGGCGGCCGCGTATACCTCGGTCGCGCCGGCGCCGATGGCGAGGCCGAAGATGCCGCCGATCGCGGCCAAGAGCGCTGATTCGGCCAGGAACTGGATGGTGATGTGGCTGCGGGTGGCGCCGAGCGCCCGCCGCAGCCCGATCTCGCCGCGTCGCTCGAGCACCGAGATCACCATGATGTTCGCGATTCCGATCGCGCCGACCAGCAGCGCGACAGCGCCGAGCCCGAGCAGTAGCGTGGTGAATTGGCCCTTGGCGGCGGCGCGCGCCTCGAGTACGTCCGAGGGCCGGCTCACGCTGACGCTGCTCGGGTCCTGCGGGTTGGCTGTGGCGGACAGCAGGTCGGCGACCGAGGTCACGTTGTTCTGGGTGCTTCGCACGTAGATCTGGCTCGGCTCGGGCAGCGCCTGGAAGTACTTCTCCGCCATCGGCAGCGAGATGAACACGACCGAGTCGAGCGAGGAGTCCAGCTTGACCGGGTGGAGGATGCCGACGACCTCGAAATACTGGTTGCCGATGTAGAGCATCAGGTGCCCGCTCACATGCGTTATCTGCAGTGTCGCGGCGGCCTGGGCGCCGAGCACGACCTCGGGATAGGACTGGCTGACTCTGCCCAGGAAGTGCCCGGAGGCGAGCGTCGTGCCGACGACCTTGGGCAGCTCGACGCCGGCGGCGTCGACGCCGATCCCGCCGGTCTGCTCGGCCGGCACGAGGGGCGTGCGATAGACGTTGGCGCCCGTCAGCTGGTAGATCGGCGCGTCGCTCTTGACGTGGAGCATGTGTTTGATCATCGGTACGGAGCTGGGGGCCAGCACCGCGGCGTTGCCGAGGAAGTCGGTGCCAGGGGAAACGGTCAGCAGGTTGGTGCCGAGCGAGTCGATCTCTGCGATCAGGTTCGCCTGCGCGGAGGAGGACACACCGACTACCGCGACCATCGCGCCGATCCCGATCGCGATCCCGAGCGCCGACAGCGCGGCGCGCAGCTTGCGCGTACGGATGCCCTGTAACGCGACGCCGACCAACTCGCGGAACGGCAGGCGCGCGCGGCCGATCTGTGGCGGGGTGGGTTGCGGCTGGCGCGCAGCTACGCCCTCGCTGAAGGTCATGTCGGTCATGCGCGCTCGTCCTGGACGATCTCGCCGTCGCGCATGTGCAGGCGCCGTGGGAACTCGCCGGCGATGTTGACGTCGTGGGTGATCAGCACCAGCGTCGCGCCGTCGGAGCCAAGCTCGTGCAGCACGCTGAGCACGCCGGCACCCGACGTCGAGTCGAGGTTGCCGGTCGGCTCGTCGGCGAGGATGATCGCCGGGCGCTTGGCAAGTGCCCGCGCGATCGCCACGCGCTGGCGTTCGCCGCCGGAGAGCTGCTTGGGCTTGAAGTCCAGCCGGTGACCCAGGCCGGCGTGCTCGAGTGCCGCGCGGGCCAGCTCGCGGCGCCGCCCGAGCGCCATGCCCGTGTAGAGCATGCCGGTGGCGACGTTGTCGACGGCCGTCATCGACTCCTGCAGGTGAAAGGCTTGGAAGACGAAGCCGATCTGGTGGGCACGCAATCCCGCGAGCTGACCGTCGGAGGCCTTGGTCGTGTCGTGGCCGGCGACCCGCACCTCACCCGTGGTCGGACGCTCGAGCGTGCCGAGGATCGTCAGCATCGTCGTCTTGCCCGAGCCTGACGGCCCGACGACCGCGACCTGATCACCGGCGGGGATCTCGACGCTGACGTCACGCAGCGCCGTCACCCCGCCGCTGTATTCCTTGGTGACCTGCGAGAGCTCGACGCTCATCCCTGTGAGTCGGTCACCTTCAAACCGGGGTAGATGCCGGAGCCGGAGATCTCGACGTAACCGGCCGCGAACAGACCCGTCTGCACCGGGATCAGCTTGCGCGGCCTGGCCGCCTGCTGCACCGCGAACGTGCTGCCCGAGGTCGCGAGCAGCGCCGTCACCGGCACCGACAGCACGTTCCGGGCCTTGCTCTGGACGAAATTGACGCTGACAGCCGCCTGGTCGAGGCCGCCGCCCTTGGCCGGCTTGTCGAGCACGATCGTGACCGGCACGGTCGAGCTGCTGCTACCTGGTCCGCCGCCATCGTCGGATGAGGAACTTTGCGCGACTGGGCTGACGGCGGTCACCTTCGCGTTCTCGGTGTCGCCGCTGGGCATCTCGACCGTTACCTTCTCGCCGATCGTGGCCTCGCTCTGCGAGCTTGGAGAGAGGTCCACGGTCACGATCAGCCTGGTCGAGGAGGTGCTCAGCACAGCGGTGGAGCCCGCGCCCGTGGTCGAGCCGACCGTCACGCCTTGGGACTGGATCAGCTGCGGGCCCGGTAGGAAGACGGCCTGCCCGAGCGTGAGCGAGCCCGTCTGCGGCTCGCTGAGATGCTGCTGGAGTTCCTTTACCGCTGCTGTCGTACCCGCCTGCCAGACGTCGTCAACGGTGATCCACTCCGGCTCGTACCCGAGCGCAACGAGGTTACGGTTCAGCTCATAGATATCCTGGCCGCTCGCGTCAGACGCCTTCAGATCACGGTATGCCGGCGTCGAGCCGCTGAGCAGCAG
>JBOGYJ010000122.1:0-1731 GCA_050696795.1 Solirubrobacteraceae bacterium
CTATGACTCCGATGAGGGCCGGGGCATCGCCGCCGCGATCACGGCGCTGATGACCGGCCGTGGTTATCTGCGCTCGGCCGAGGTGGCCGGCGCGATCGGCGCCTACGAGCGCTACGAGGAGAACCGCGAGCCCCACAACGCCGTGATGCGCATGCACCGCGACGCGTCCTACGCGCTCGAGGATCAGTCCTGCTCCGATTCCGCGCTGCTCGCCGCCGCCCGCACCACCTGGGATGAGGCGGTGGCGCTCGGGGAGGCGCACGGTTACCGCAACGCGCAGGCGACGGTGCTGGCACCGACCGGCACGATCAGCTTCCTGATGGACTGCGACACGACCGGCGTCGAGCCCGACTTCTCGCTGGTCAAGTTCAAGGAGCTGGTCGGTGGCGGCCAGATGACGATCGTCAACAAGACCGTGCCGCTGGCGCTCGAGACGCTCGGCTACAACGATCAGCAGATCGAGCAGATCGTCGCCCACGTCAACGAGCACGGCACGATCGTCGGCGCGCCCGGCCTGGATGCCGGGCACCTGCCGGTGTTCGACGTGGCCGTCGGCGAGCGCGCGATCTCGCACATGGGCCACATCAAGATGATGGGCGCGATCCAGCCGTTCATCTCGGGCGCGATCTCCAAGACCGTGAACATGCCGCACGAGGTGACCGCTGACGACATCGCCGACGCCTACACCCAGGCGTGGCAGCTCGGGGTCAAGGCGCTCGCGATCTACCGCGACGGCTCCAAGACCGCGCAGGCGCTGCGCACCGACGCGCAGCAGGACGCCCCGGCCCCGGTCGACGTCGATGCGGAGATCAAGAAGGCCGTGGCCGAGGCGGTCGCCTCGGTCGCCCCGCGACGCAACCGCATGCCGCGCGAGCGCGAGTCGATCACGCACAAGTTCTCGGTCGGCGGCCACGAGGGCTACATCACGGCCGGCAAGTACGAGGACGGCAGCATCGGCGAGATCTTCCTGACCGACATCGGCAAGGAAGGCTCGACGATGCGCGGCATGATGAACGCGTTCGCGACCTCGATCTCGATCGCGCTGCAGTACGGCGTGCCGCTGGAGACGCTGGTGCGGAAGTTCAGCTACATGCGCTTCGAGCCGGAGGGCATGACCACGAACCCGGAGATCCCGTTCGCGAAGTCGATGCCCGACTACATCATGCGCTGGCTGGCCTCGCGCTTCCTCGACGCCGACACCCAGGAGGATCTGGGCATCCTCACCCCCGCGGTGCGGGCGCGCAAGGCCGCGCAGGACGCGATGAGCTCACACTCGAGCGACACCTCGGTGTCCGCGCTCGAGATCCACCAGCACGAGCACAGCCACGAGCCGGAGCCGACGGCGTCAGCCGCGAAGCCTGCGGCCGCCAAGCCGGCCGCCGCGAAGCCGGCCGCCGCCAAGCCGGCAGCATCCAGCGCCAAGCCGGCCGCGTCCGCTCTGACCGACACCCCGCCGGTCGTCCCGGCGGCCTCGGCGCGCAGCCCGTTCGGCCTCGACCTCGGCCCCGCCTGCCAGCAGTGTGGCGGCATGATGCAGCGCACCGGCGCCTGCTACACGTGCTCGAGCTGCGGGTTCAACACCGGCTGCGGTTGATGAAAGCGGCCACGGCGATGAGAGCGGGCTCGGCCGAAATCTGAGAGCACTGGTCAGGGCCTGAGAGCCGTGGCCCAGGGCTGATAGCCGTTGGCCATGTCATAGGAGCGACGGGAGAAGCCCTGCTGATGCAGGGC
>JBOGYJ010000123.1:0-2695 GCA_050696795.1 Solirubrobacteraceae bacterium
GCAGGCGACTGCCAGGCGCTCCGCGCGCCGGCAGACGGTGCGTGCGACGTGCAGCTGCGCCGCCGCCCGCGTTCCACCCGGCAGCACGAACGACTTCAGCGGCGCGAGCGTGGCATTGACCTCGTCACAGCGCTGCTCGAGCCACTGCGTCTGCTCGGGCAGCACGCGTAGGCGCTCGCGCTGCGGGTCCTCGGGGGCGGCGATGTCGGCGCCGACGTCGAACAGGTCGTTCTGGATGCGCTGCAGCCACGGCCGGTAGGCCTCGGGCAACTCCGCCAGGGTCAGCACGACGCCGACCTGGGAGTTGAGCTCGTCGATCGTGCCGTAGGCCTCGATCCGTGCGTGCGTCTTGCGCACGCGGCTCATGTCACCGAGGTGGGTCTCGCCGCCGTCGCCCAGCTTGGTGTAGATACGGGTCAGGTTCACCATGACGCCGTTCCAGTCTAAACCCGGCTAGGATCGAGACGTCCAAGGTCGGTAGCGATGGGAAGCCGGTGTGAATCCGGAGCGGACCCGCCACTGTTATCGGGGAGGACGGCGGTACCAGGGCCTCGTAGAGCGATCAGCTTTCGCGAGCCCTGACGCCACTGGCGCCGGCAAGGCGCTGGGAAGGCGCCGCCGTTAGGCCCGAAAGCCAGGAGACCACCTCCGACCACAAAGCCAAAACAGCCCTCGGGGAAGGGGTGGCTCATGCATAGAAACCAACTAGTCAAGGCCGGCGCGGCTGCGCTCGGCACGACCCTGGCGCTCGCCACGGCGCAGGTCGCGACCGCGGCTGCCACGCAGGCAGGCACGGCGGCCGCGGGGCCGAAGGTCACGGTCACGATCAAGGATCGGACCAAGACGCTGCTGGCGACGAAGACGGTCCGGACGAAGCCGGGCTGGATCACCCGCGGCGGCGCGCTGACCGGCAAGTGCCCGGCCACCAGCGCTCAGGGCGCCCTCAACGTCGCCACGCGCGGCCACTGGAAGGGCAAGTGGTACGCGAGTTACCACGAGTACTACATCACCGGGATCCTCGGCGAGACCGAGACCACCAAGAAGTATTACTGGGGTCTGTACGTGAACGGAAAGTCGACGTCGAAGGGGGCCTGTCTGGTCAAGCTGAAGTCCGGCGACAGGCTGGTCTTCAAGGTGACCAAGGGTTAGAGCCCTCGATGCGCCGCCGCACCCGTTCCGCGCTGCTGGCCGCCGCCGCCCTGGCGGCAGCGCTGCTGCTGAGCGGGTGCGGCCTCGGCGCCGGGGCCGGGACCAAGGACGCGAGCGTCCAGGTGACCGGGAACTTCGGCGATCTGTCCTACGGCAGCGCCGTCGAGAAGCACGTCCCCGGGTCCGAGACGGTGATGTCGCTGCTGCAGCGCCACTTCAAGGTCTCGACGCGCTACGGCGGCGGTTTCGTCGAGTCGATCGGCGGGCGCTCGGGCAGCTCCAGCCACCGCGACTGGTTCTACTACGTCAACGGCTTCGAGGCGGCCAAGGGCGCGGCCACGACCGACGTGCACGCCGGCGACCACGTCTGGTGGGACCTGCACGACTGGACGGCCACCGACACGATTCCGGCAGTGGTCGGCTCCTATCCGGAACCGTTCACCAGCGGCCTCGACGGCCGCAAGTTCCCGACATTGGTGAACTGCGGCTCCGGTGTGCAGAACGCCTGCAACATCGTCGGTGCGGCGCTGCACAGATACGGTGTCAAGGCCGCCGACCAGGTGCTGGGAACCGGCTCGGGCTCGGACTCGCTGGCCGTCGTGGTCGGCACCTGGAGCCAGCTCAAGGGCGTGATCGCCGCGGAGCTGATCGCCGCCGGGCCGCGGGACAGCGGCGTGTACGCGCAGTTCGTCGGCTCCTCCGGCCAGGCCCTGGAGCTCGACAACGCCAGGGGTCAGGTCGCGCGCACGCTGCACGGCAGCGTCGGACTGATCGCCGCCACCGGCGAGGCCTCCGTGGGACAGCCGACCTGGTTCGTGACCGGCACCAACGCCGGCGCCGTGACCATCGCCGCCAAGGATTTCACCGCAGCCAAGCTGCAGCACCACTTCGCCGTCGCGATCGACGGCCGCACCGTGATTCCGGTGCCAATCGCACCCGGGTCATGATCTACAGGCGCGTAGCGAGCCCGCTGCACGCGGCCCGCGCTGCCGTCGCGATCGCCTGGTGTGCCGCCCTCGCGGTCGGCGCGCTGATCGAGTCGAACCCGGTGCTGCTGGGCGCGATCGCCGTCTCCGTGGTGGCCGGCGGCGTGCTGGCCGGGGTCGGCCGCGAGCTGCGCCGCAGCCTGCTGTGGTCGGTCCCGCTGTGGCTCGCGATCGGCCTGATCAACGCGCTGGTGACCCGCAACGGGCTGACGGTGATCTGGCGGCTGGGCGAGATCCCGCTCGTCGGTCAGACCAACATCACGCTCGAGGCCACCGTCTACGGCGGGGTGCTCGGGCTGCGGGCCGTGGTGCTGGTGCTGGTCGGGACGCTGTACTCGGTCGCCGTCGATCCCGACGAGGTGCTGCGCATGTTCCGGGGCGTCTCGTTCAGCTCGGCGCTCAGCGCCACGATCGCGACGCGCATGGTGCCGGTGCTGCTGCGTGACTCGCGGCGCCTGGCGGACGCGCAGCGATGCCGGCCGGGCCCGGCCCCACGGCGCCTGGCGCTGATGCACGCCAGCACCGCGGGCGTGCTCGACCGGGCGCTTGACATCGCCGCC
>JBOGYJ010000124.1:0-1761 GCA_050696795.1 Solirubrobacteraceae bacterium
GTGTCATGTCGATCGCCGCCGCGGCCGCATGCGCGATGCGCCCATTGTCGCGCTTGCCCGGGACTCGCGCGCGGGCCAGCTCTAGGAACGCCAGTCTGGCTGCCTCGCGGCTCTCGAACACGGTGTCGTAGCCGCTGCGCAGGCCGAGCTGGTAGCGGCGGTAGTCCTGATGGCTCGCCCATGAGCCGGTCGCGCCGGCGACCCCGATGCTCGAATCGTCCAGCGCCCCGGCCAGTCGCAGGAGCCAGCCGTCGGCGAGCGCTCGCGAAAACGAGTTCACGAAGCAGTAGCGATCGGCGGGCACCTCGGCCACGACCCGGGCGTAGGCACTGAGATCTACGCCGGTGTCATCGAGCATCAGCCGCTGAGCAATGATGCCGCGCTCGCGCGCCAGGCCGAGGGACGGCTCCGCCTCAGCGTCGGACGCGAAGCCCTTGAGCGCCAGCAGCAGGTCATGCTCCGCCTGCGGCGGATGGGCGACGTAGGAGTCGAGGAAGCGCTCCAACGGCCGTAGGCCATTGCCGGCCCTCACGAGATGTACGAGCAGGAGCGACATCGAGCAGCCTGGGAGAATGGCAGCGCGATGCGCTTCTCGGTGCTGCTGCCCACTCACGACCGGCTGGAATACCTCCGCTACGCGGTGCAGTCGGTGCTGCGCCAGGACGATCCGGAGTGGGAGCTCGTAGTGTCCGACAACCACTCCAGCGAGGACATCGCGGGCTACGTCACGAGCCTTGGTGATCGGCGAGTCCATTGCGTCCGCACCGAGCGTTTCGTTCCCGTCACCGAGAACTGGAACAACGCGCTGCGTCACAGCTCGGGCGAATACGTGGTCATGCTGGGCGACGACGACGCGCTGCTCCCGGGTTACTTCTCGGCGCTGCGCAGCATCGTTGAGCGGTTCGACGACCCTGACGCGGTCTACACAGGTGCGCTGCTGTTCGCCTACCCCGGGGTTCTGGCAGAGGCGCCTGACGGGTATCTCCAGCCCAACCTGCATGCACCGTTCTTCGCCGGGGCCTCCAGTCCGTTCCTGCTCGAGCGCTCGCAGGCGCGTCTGCTGGCGAGCGCCGCTGCCGACTTCCGCGCGCTTTACGACTTCAACATGCAGTACGCGCTCCTCCGCCGCTCGACGATCGATCGACTGGCCGGTGACGGGGCATTCTTCCGCTCGCCGTTTCCCGACTACTACGCGATGAACCTGGTCTTCGCGGAGTCGGAGCGGATCGCGGTCGATCCGCAGCCGCGGGTGGTGATCGGGATCACCAAGCGCTCGTATGGCTTCTTTCACTTCAACCGTCGCGAGCAGGATGCGCGGGCACTGCTCAACACAGACAACGTGGATCCGGAGATCCGCGCCGATCTGACGGGAGTCGTGCTGCCGGGGACCAACATCAACACGTCGTGGCTGCTGGCGATGGAGGCGCTGTATCGACGGCTCGGCCGGCCGGCTGACATGCGTCCCAACTACGCGCGCTACCGGCGCCTGCAGGCGGTCTGGTGCGAGCAGGCGCGCCACGTGCATCGGACGATCTCCTCCGACGAACTGAGGAGGGCCGAGGCTGGGCTCAGCGCTTCCCAGCGCGCCGCGCTGCGGCTCATCGGGCCGATCGCCGGAGGGCTCGTGCGGGCGACGCCTGCGCGCTTGCGGCGTGCGGCGGGTGCGGCTTTCGACCGCCTCGTCGGGCAGTACGGCAGGATCGAGCGCCCGGAGCGCGAGCTCGGCGGCTACCGGCACGTACTCGACGTGCTGGACCGGTT
>JBOGYJ010000125.1:0-1939 GCA_050696795.1 Solirubrobacteraceae bacterium
ACCGGGGATCGTCGTGCTGACGCCCCCAGCTTCGTGGAAGCGGGAGCACGGCGGCTCTCGTCTGAGACTTCTGGATCGGCCCCGCTGTCAGCTTGCGAGCACCGAGGAGCGGTTTTGGCGAGGAGCATGGCGCTCGCGAGGTGGCCGGTCGAGACCTGCCTTCGCTCTCGCGCGGGCATTCCGCGGAGCCTCGCGGGGCGGCGTTTGTGCGGAGGCGGCAGCGCCGCGAGTTCACGAACGGCTGTGGACTCCTGCTCCTGTGCGGTGCCGGCAGTCTCGTTTGCTTCAGCTCTGTTGGGCGACCCACGGCTCAGTGGCGTGCCGGGTCATGAGGTCGAGGATCTGCTGTGGCTGGAGTAGGCCGTCGGGTCCGGCTTGAAGCTGCTCGAGGTCTCTGAAGTAGTCGACGTAGCGGCCTGGCGTCACGGTGCAGATGAGCGACGCCGGGTGCTCTTCGTCGGCATTGCCGAACGTGTGCGGGACGTCAGCCGGGATCGTGACTAGCGTGCCGGGTGCTGCAACCTCGGTCGTCTGGGCGCTGGTGAACCTGACCGACCCGGTGAGCACAAAGAACGCTTCGTCGTGCTCGCGATGGACGTGCTGCGGCGGCCCGGGCCACCCGGGCGGCATCCGGCACTCCAGGACAGCGAAGCGGAGGGCAACATCTTTCCCGTCCTGCAGCACCCGGTGGATAACTGGTCCGGCGCGCAGGCTCTCCCCGTGCTCCGGTGGGGTGAGGGACATACGGGCGACAGCATCGCTGCTGGGCTGAGTCATAGATAGCTCCTTGAGACGAACTTCTCAGAATGAGACGAAAGTATCAGACTGCGACGCCAAGTATCATGACGGACATGAGTGACCCCACTGAGGGACCGCCCTCCGCCTCCGCCCGACGGATGTCCGATCTGCTGAGGGAGGCCGCGCGGGCGCAACTGCGCGACAACGGCCCCATGACGGTGCCGGCGATTGCCCGCAGGGCCGGCGTATCGCGAGCGACCGCCTACCGCTACCTGCTCAACAACGATGCCGTCCTGCTCTGGGCGACGCGACCTATGGCCGCTGAAGCGCTCGACCTCTCCACGCTCGAAAGCGAGCCCGGTGACCTACCGTCCCGCGCAGCGGCGCTAGTGCGACGCGCCGGCGAATGGGCATTCGATCACGAGCATGAACTCCGGGCTGTCCTCGCCGTATCACTGCAGCCCGGGACGGAGAACGTTCGCCAGGGACGGATGCAGCGCGACCAATGGATTGAGACGCTGCTCGCCGACTTGCCGGACAATGTCAGCACCGCGGCGCGAGATCGTCTCGCGGCCGCGCTCACCTCGCTCTTCGGGGCCGACGCGATCGTCTGGACCCGCGACGCCGCCCAACTCTCCGTCCCCACCGCCCTGGACACCATGGCGTGGATGGCTCACACACTCGTCCTCAACACCCTCCGCCAGGCCAACGACGACAACCGAGAGCGACCAGTTCCCGAACGAACAACAACTTGACCATCCCGCAGCCGCCGTCCGAGAGGTCCAATCAGGCCTCCCTGACACGCCCGAAGGAGACGACGGCTGCCGCTCCGCCGGGAAGAGAACTCCCCCGAAACTGCCGCTCTTCGCGCGACTGGCCGCCGCACCTAGGTGATCCCCCGCTCAGGCGAAAAATGGCACCGCTTGGCTGCCTCCGGCCACCCGAGACCCGCTCAGCTCCGTCCACGAGCATCTCGGGCCCGACGCCAACTACCCCGCTTCGCGCGGATTGCGTTCACGTGGCCAAGCGATAGTCAGGCGCGGTGACCCCGCCGCAAGTGCTATTCGATAGCTGCGATAGCTGCGATAGCCAGGCGATCAGCGATCCGGCAGCGCGCAGACCCGTTAGCGGCTCGTGGCGCACTCCCATGCCAGAGGCGCTTACGGCCTAATAGCCGTGTCCGTGATCAAGTCACAAGACA
>JBOGYJ010000126.1:0-2073 GCA_050696795.1 Solirubrobacteraceae bacterium
AGCAACCACCGACGCTGCGCTGGGCGCTGCTCGGCGGCGGTCCAATCCCGCAGCCCCTGCTCGAGCGCGCCGCGCGCGCCGGGGTCCCGGTAGCACCGAGCTACGGGATGACCGAGGGCTGCTCGCAGATCGCCACCTTCGGCGTCCCGCTGCATGGCGTCGAGTTGCGCCTCGTCGACGGTGAGGTCGTTGTGCGCGGCCCGAGCTTCGCGCGCAACACGCTGAACCCGGAGGGCTGGCTGTACAGCGGCGACCTCGGCGAGTTGGACGCGACTGGACGCCTACGGATCATCGGACGGCGCTCCGACACGATCGTCTCTGGTGGGGAGAACATCGCCCCGGCTGAGGTCGAGGCGGCGCTGCTCGAGCACCCCGCCGTCGCCGACGTGGGCGTGTTTGCGCGTGTCGACGGCGAGTGGGGGGAGCGGGTGGTCGCCACCGTCGTGCTGCGGGACGGCCACTCGGTCACGCCCACCGAGCTCCAGGAGTTCGTCGGCGGACGGCTCGCGCGCTTCAAGATCCCCAAGGAGATCGGCTTCAGTCAGGCGCTGCCGCGCACGGTCTCGGGCAAGTTGCTGCGCCGCGAGCTAGCCTGACGGCGTGAGCGGCGAAGAGATCGAGGAGCAGCGCGAGCGTCTGCTCGATGGCTGGGATGAGGCAGCGAAGGGCTGGGGCCGCCAGGCCGACCGTGTCCAGGACGCCGCGCGGCCGATCTCCGAGTGGATGATCGCCCATGCCAAGCCGGCGCCGGGTGAGCGGGTGCTCGAGCTCGCCGCTGGTCCCGGAGACACCGGTTTCATGGCAGCGCGCAAGATCGAACCCGGCGGCACCCTGATCTGCAGCGACGCGGTCGCTGGGATGCTCGACATCGCGCGTGAGCGCGCCGCGGAGCAGGGGGTTGGCAACGTCGAGTTCAAGCAACTGCAGCTCGAGTGGATCGACGTGCCGACCGCCAGTGTCGATGTGGTCCTCTGCCGGTGGGCGGTGATGCTGACGCTCGACCCTGGCGCGGCCCTGCGCGAGTGCCGCCGCGTGCTCAAGCCCGGCGGCCGGCTCGCGCTCGCGGTGTGGGATCCGCCCGAGGCGAATACGTGGAGCGTGATCGTGCAGCGGGCTCTGGTCGAGCTCGGCCATGTCGAGCCGACGTCTCCGGGAGGACCCGGAATGTTCGCCCTCGCCGCCCCGGGAAGGCTCAGAGAGCTGCTCGAGGACGCCGGCTTCTTCGATATCGAGACGGAGTCGGTCCCGATCGTGCGCCACTACGCCAGTGTGATCGACTGGCTCGGTGAGACGCGCGACCTCTCGCGGCAGTTCTCCGGGGTCTGGGAACCGCTCTCGGTGAAGCGACGCCAGCGGTTGCGCGACGCCGTGGGCAGCGCCGCAGCCGACTACACCGACGAAACCGGAGCGCTCACGCTGCCGGGCAGCTCGTTGGCCGCCGTCGCGCTCGCCTGAGGCCCCCGCCCAGGTCGCCTCGCCCCAAGATGCCTCGCTGAGCGGCGCGCGTGCTCTACGACGGGCGCGACGGAAGTCCTCCTTGGCGCAACGTGGCGACCAAACTGGACCATGCTTTGCAGGGCTTTTATGGAGACGCCGAGCGCGGGAGACTGCCCCGATGCGAGTCCGAGCGTTTCTCCTCGCAGTGCTGGTGTTGGCGCTGTTCCCTGTCGCAGCCTCGGCTGACTACGCCCATGTGGTGGCGCCAGGCGAGACACTCACGTCCGTCGCGGCGGTCGACGGGCTGAGCATCGCGGTGATCGCACGCGCCAACGGCATCTCGCCGCAGTCGCAGCTGATTGCCGGCCAGACCTTGTGGATCCCGCCGCGCACCACGCCCAATACCGTCGGCGCGGACGCGGCCACCACGACCGGTGGCGGCACTGAGCAGGTCGTCGCGACCAACTCAGCGGGTGGGCCGATGCCAACTTCGGAGCGCGTGAGCCCGGTCGAGATCGCCGGGGTGGCCGATGCCAACTCTGTCCCCGCCGCCCTCGCGGAGGCGATTGCCTGGCAGGAGAGCGGCTGGAACAACGACGAGGTCTCCAGCGTCGGAGCTGTTGGCGTGATGCAGAT
>JBOGYJ010000127.1:0-4530 GCA_050696795.1 Solirubrobacteraceae bacterium
CCTGCACCTGTCGCTGCGCCGGGAGGGTGTCAACGCCTTCGCCGACCCGGCCGGCGAGCACGGGGTCGGCGCCGAGCTGGGTCACTTCACCGCCGGGCTGATCGAGCACGCACCGGCGCTGATGGCGCTGCTGAACCCGACCGTCAACGCGTATCGCCGGATCCAGCCCGACTCGTTGGCACCGACTCACGCCAACTGGGGCTGGGACAACCGCGCAAGCTTCGTGCGGATCCCGCCCGAGCGCGGCGGCGCCACTCGCATCGAGTTGCGCGTCGGCGACGGTGCCGCCAACCCGTACCTCGGCATCGCCGCGACGCTGCTGGCCGGCGCCGACGGCCTACGCCGCAAGCTCACGCCTCCGGCCCCGGTCAGCGGTGACGCCTATCGCGCCGAGGCGGACGTGATCGGCGCGCCGCTGCCGACCTCACTCGATCAGGCGCTGGCCGCCCTCCGCGAGGACATGGTCCTGCGCGAGGGCCTGGGCGAGGCGATCGTCGAGACCTTCCTGGCGATGAAGGGCTTCGAGCTCGAGCGCCACCGCGCCTGGGTCTCCGATTGGGAGATCAGCGAATACCTGCACCACCTCTAGGAGCCAGCGATGTCAGTGACCAGCGACTTCATCGACCTCTCTAACCACGACAACTTCCTCGACGCCGTGCCACACGAGGCGTTCGCGCGGCTGCGCCGCGAGGACCCGGTGCACTGGAACCCCGAGCCTGACGGCGGCCGCGGCTTCTGGGCCGTGACCCGCTATGAGGACATCCGCACCGTGCACCGCAGCCCGGACATCTTCTCCTCCGAGATCGGCGGTACCTCGCTGGATGATCTCGAGCCCGAGCAGATCGAGGCGCGCAAGTCGATGATCGACATGGATCCGCCGCGCCACGACGAGCTGCGCGGGCTGGTCAACCGGCGTTTCACCCCCAAGGCCGTCGGCGTCTGGGAGGAGCAGGTGCGCACCGTCGTGGCGCGTGTGCTCGACGAGGCACTGCCCAAGGGCGAGTTCGACTTCGTCCACGAGATCGCCTCCGAGATCCCGATGCAGGCGTTCGCCGACATCCTCGGGGTTCCGCAGCAGGAACGCCGCACGATCGTCAACCTCACCAACAGCCTGCTCGGGCGCGAGGACCCGGAGTACGCCGTCGAGGGCTACGGCGACCCCGCCTACCGCAACCTGCCGTTCTCGAGCCCGGCGGCGCTGGAGATGTTCGCCTTCGGGCGGCGGATCGCCGACGAGCGCCGCCACCACTCGCGCAACGACATCATGAGTGACCTCGTCGCGGCGGGGCTCACCCAGCAGGAGATGGACGTGTACTTCATCCTGCTGGCCAGCGCCGGCAACGAGACCACGCGCCATACGATCAGCCACAGCCTGGTCGCGCTGAACGAGCACCCCGACCAGCTCGAGCTCCTGCGCGCGGACTTTGCCGAGCTGGGCAAGCCCGCGACCGAGGAGCTGTTGCGCTGGGCCACGCCGGTCCAGCACTTCCGCCGCACCGCACGCGTCGACACCGAGCTCGGCGGCAGGCAGATCCGCGCCGGCAACAAGGTCACGACCTGGTTCGCCTCCGGCAACCGCGACGAGACCGTGTTCGAGCAGCCCGACCGTCTGGACCTCACCCGGAGCCCGAATCCGCACATGACCTTCGGACCGGGCGGGATCCACCTCTGCCTCGGTTCGCACCTGGCACGGATGGAGGTGCGGATCACCTTCGAGGATCTGCTCGCGCGTGGTGTCTGGTTGGAGCCTGCCGGTCCACCGGAGCGCCTGCGCTCGAACACCTTCAACGGCATCAAGCACCTGCCGGTGCGGGTACGTTGATGATCGAGCTGCAGCGGATCGACCACGTCTGCCTGCGGGTCGCCGAGCTCGGAGAGGCTCAGGCTCGCTGGTGCGCGCAGTTCGGC
Source organism: Solirubrobacteraceae bacterium (assembly GCA_050696795.1). GTDB lineage: Bacteria > Actinomycetota > Thermoleophilia > Solirubrobacterales > Solirubrobacteraceae > Palsa-465. The sequence continues at coordinate 1,909 of JBOGYJ010000127.1, forward strand.
CTCCACATCCGCGAGCGCCGGGACGGCGCGGTGCTGCTCGCCTGTGACGACGAGCCCTGCGCGCTGGAGCTGATCTCCGGAACGCCCGCCGGCTTCGACCACGTCGCCTACGAGCTGTCACCCGACTGCACGCTCGCCCAGGCCCGCGCGCAGCTCGAGGCGTACGGCGCCACCGTGATCGAGCGCGACGGCCTGATCGAGACCAGCGACGCCGACGGCAACGGCGTGCAGCTGCTCGCCTACCGCGAACCGCAGTCGCGGCTCGTCGCCCAGGCGCGACCGGCGGGCGCCGCAGTCGTCGGTCACCCGCGCAAGCTCGGACACGTCAACTTCCTGACGGGCAACTTCGAGGAGCAGTGCCGCTTCTACACCGAGGCCCTCGGCATGAAGCTGACCGACTGGCTCGGTGAGGACGGCGTCTGGTTCCACATCGACTCAGACCATCACGTGATGGCGCTGATTCGGTCCCGCCATCGCACCCCAGGATCCCCCGAGGCGCACTTCCACCACCTCGCCTTCGACGTCGTCGACATCGGCCAGATGCGCGCGGCGCTCGACCACCTCGGGCGTCACGGTCGCTGGCTCGGCTGGGGACCGGCCCGCCACGGCGTCGGCGGCAACATCGCCGCCTACGTTCGTATCGTCGAGGAGCAGTGCTTCGTCGAGCTGTACTGCGACATGGAGCAGCTGCAGCCCGGCCATCAGCCACGCCGCTGGCCCGATGACCGCTTCTCATCCAACACCTGGGGGCCGCTTCCGCCGCGTTCCTACTTCCGCTTCGACCAGGCGGCGATCGACTCCGAGCGCGAGAGCCTGGAGATGCTGGGCACGCCACTGCCCCCCGCACCCGAGCCGCCCGCCACGCACGCGCCCGCACCCGAGCCGCCCGCCACGCACGCGCCCACAAAGGAGGCCGTATGACCCTGCAGGGCTACACCGTCCCCCGCACCCCCGAGGGCCACGCCAGTCTGGTTCCCTCCCCGCCCTGGCACTACGTCGGTGACTTCCTCGTGGTCGACTTCCATGCCGAGCCCGACGCCGCCGTCTCGCTGCTGCCCGAGGGTCTCGAGCCGCATCCCGACGCCGGTCGCTGCGCGGCGGTGTTCGTCGACTGGCAGTCCTACTCCGAGGGCGGTGACGAGCTGGTGGACCCGGTGCGCTCGCAGTACCGCGAGTTCTACATCGTCGTCAGCGGAACGCTCGGCGGCCAGCCGGTCACCACCTGCCCGTTCATCTGGGTAGATCAGGACTTCGCGCTGGCTCGCGGCTGGATCCAGGGCTTCCCCAAGAAGCTCGGCGAGGTCTGGCTGACGCGCAGCTTCGAGCTCGAGTGCAGGGCCTCCCCCGGGATCAAGCGGGGCGCCCGCTACGGCGCCAGCTGCTCGGCCCGCGGCCGCGAGCTCGCGCGCGCGACGCTTGCGCTCGAGCACGAGAGCGAATCCGGCTCGCTGCACACCGATCCGCCGCTGGTCAACGTGCGCCACTTCGCACGCCTCGCAGCAGGGCGTCACGGCGAGCCGGCCGTGCACGAGCTGGTGCGCGCCCGCAGCCGCGATCGCAGCGTCTCGGCGATCTGGGAAGGCGCCGCAACGCTCGAGCTCTCGGCAGCGCCGGGAGAGGAGCACACGCTGCTCGCCCCGCTCAGCGTCGCCCGCGGCTACCGCTTCACCTTCGCCTACACGGTCGACGACCTCGAGACCGTGAGGGAGTACGTCGGATGAGCGCCACGGCAGAGGCAGGCTTTGCGACGGTGGCCGGCCACGAGGTCTCGACCGACCACTGGATCGGTGGTGAGCGCGTCGCCAGCGCCGACCGTTTCGAGGTGATCACGCCGATCGACGGCTCCGTGATCGCCCACGTTGCGGCCGGTAGCGCCGCGGAGGCCGACCGGGCGGTACGTGCCGCGCACGCCGCCGCACCAGGGTGGGCCGCGCTCGGCGTCGCCGACCGCGCTGCGCTGCTGCATCGACTGGCGGACCTGATCGATCAGAACGTCGAGAAGCTCGCCGCCGTCGAGTGCGCCGACATGGCGATGCTGCTGCAGTCGCTGCGCCTGCGCGTGATCCACCGGGCCGCCGCCAACTTCCGCAACTACGCCGAGCTCGCGCTTGCCTACGAGGAGCGCGACTGGCACTCGAAGGGCACCTGGAACCGGGTGCAGCGCATGCCCGCCGGCCCCGCCGCCGTGATCACGCCCTGGAACGCGCCGTTCATGCTCTCCACCTGGAAGGTCGCGCCGGCGCTCGCCGCCGGCTGCCCGGTGGTGCTGAAACCCGCCGAATGGTCTCCCCTCTCCTGCTCGCTGCTGGCCGACCTCACGCACGAGGCGGGCTTCCCGCCCGGCGCCTTCAACGTGCTGCAGGGGATCGGCGAGCAGGCCGGCGCGGCGCTGGTCGAGCATCCGCTGCTGCGCCGCATATCGTTCACCGGCTCGCCGGAGGCGGCCCGCCAGATCGGCGTGGCCGCCGCCCGCAACCTGGTCCCGTTCACCGGCGAGCTCGGCGGCAAGGGCCCGCTGATCGTGTTCGCGGACGCCGACCTCGACGCGGCCGCCGGCAAGGCGGCGGGCCAGTACGATGACGCCGGTCAGGTGTGCCTGGCGGGCACGCGGCTGCTGGTGCA
>JBOGYJ010000128.1:0-5816 GCA_050696795.1 Solirubrobacteraceae bacterium
CGCCAGCACCAGCCCGAGCGTGTCGACCGCATCGAACAGGTGCTCCTTGTCCTCCTGCATGTCCTTGTTGTAGGTCAGCGGCAGGCCGTGCATCACCCCGTGCATCGCCGCCAGGTGCGCGGCGATCCGCGGTGCCTTGGCGCGCAGCAGCTCAGCGGCGTCGGGGTTCTTCTTCTGGGGCATGATCGAGGAGCCCGAGGCCCAGGCGTCGGAGACCTCGCAGAAGCCGAACTCCTCGCTCGACCACAGCACGATCTCCGCCCCGAGGCGCGAGAGGTGCGTGGCGCAGGTGCTCGCAGCCCCCAGATAGTCCAGGACGAAGTCCCGGTTTGAGACCGCGTCGATCGAGTTCTCGACCACCCCGGCGAAGCCGAGCTCCGCGGCCACCAGCCCGCGGTCGGTATCGAAGTTCACGCCGGCCAGCGCCCCCGCCCCCAGCGGCAGCGCCGCGGTCCCGTCGAGCACGGCGGCGAAACGGCGCTCGTCGCGCAGCAGCATCCAGGCGTAGGCCAGCAGATGGTGGCCGAGATAGACGGGCTGCGCGCGCTGTAGGTGGGTGTAGCCGGGCATCGGCCAGAGAAGGTGGCGCTCGGCCAGGTCGACCACGGTCTGCGTCAGCTCGAGCGTGGAGGCAACGGCGTCCAGCGCCGCCTGACGCGTGAACATCGCCATGTCGGTGGCGACCTGATCGTTGCGCGAACGCGCCGTGTGCAGGCGCTCGCCGGCCTCACCCGCCAGCTCGGTGACGCGCCGCTCGATCGCCATGTGCACGTCCTCATCGCCGGGAGCGAAGGCGAACGCGCCCTCGCGCACCTCCTCAGCCACGGTGGCCAGGGCCGCGTGCAGCGCGTCGCGATCGTGCTCCGAGATGATCCCGCGGGCCGCGAGCATCGCGGCGTGCGCGCGCGACTGCTCGACGTCGAAGGGCGCCAGGCGCCAGTCGAAGGCCAGCGAGTCATTCAGCGCCCGGAAGGGCTCGGCCTGCGGCTGCGCGAAGCGTGACATCAGGCGCGCGATGCTATAGCGCCGGCACCGGGGGCGATCGCCACGCGCAACGCCTGCGCGACACGGGCGACCTGCCCCTCGGTCATCTGCGGGAAGAACGGGATCGCGATCGAGCGCGCGGCGACGTCCTCACAGACCGGGAACTCCCCGGGGCGGTGACCGAAGCTCTCGCGGTAGTAGCTCATCAGGTGGATCGCAGGGAAGTACGGCTTGGCGGGGATCCCCTGCGAGGACAGCGACCGGATCGCGGCGTCGCGGTCAAGCCCGCGCGGCAACTGCACGACGAACACGAACCAGCCGCGCCGCGCCAGGCCGCGGTCCGCGCAGGGCAGGCCGAGCCCCTCGATCCCGGTGAGCGCCTCGCGATAGAGGCCGGCCACCCGGGCGCGCGCGGCCAGCAGGCTCTCGAGCCGCTCGAGCTGAGCCAGTCCCAGCGCGCAGGCGATGTCCGAGAGCCGGTAGTTGAAGCCCAGCCGGTCGTGATCGAGCCAGCCCATGTCCGGTGCCCGACCCTGGTTACGCTCGGAGTCGAGCCGCTGCTTGAGCACGGCGTCCGGGCTGACGACGACGCCGCCCTCACCGGTCGTCATCTGCTTGTTCGCGTAGAACGCGAACACGGTAAGGTGCCCGCGCCCGCCGATCGGCCCACCGTCGGCGTAGACGCCGCCGAGCGCCTCGCAGGCGTCCTCGACGATCGGCGGCCCGAGACGCTCCAGCGCCGCCATGTCCGCCGGATAGCCGAACACGTGCACCGGCATGATCGCGGCGGTGCGCTCGCTGAGCGCGGCCGCGGCCGCCTGCGGGTCCAGGTTCAGGGTCACCGGGTCGATGTCCGCGAACACCGGCCGCGCGCGCTCGTAGATCGCGACGTTGGCGCTGGCAACGAACGAGAACGGCGTCGTGATGACCTCGGTTCCGTCGCTGACGCCGACCGCTCGCAGCGCGAGATGCAACCCGGCGGTGCCCGATGAGACGGCGCTGGCGCAGCGGGCGCCGACGCGCGCGGCGAAGGTGCGCTCGAACTCCGGCCCCTTGGGTCCCAGCGACAGCTGGCCGGAACGCAGCACCTCGAGCACCGCCCGTTCCTCGGGCTCCCCGAGCACGGGTCGGGCCAGCGGGATCGGCAGGTCAGAATTCGGCCCCGGCCGCCCCTCGGACCTGACCTGCGCAGTCACGATGACGTGCGCGCCTCGTCCGCGCGGCCCGGCCGGTGTCCCGCCTGCATCCCCAGCTCCAGAGAGTCGACCAGGGCCTCCCAGGACGCCTCGATGACGTTGTCGGAGACGCCGATCGCGCCCCACTCCTGCTCGCCGTTGGAGGAGTCCAACAGCACGCGCGTGATCGCGTCGCTGGCCTTGGCCCCGTCGAGGATCCTGACCTTGAAGTTGACGAGCTTGATCGTGTCGAGCTCCGGATACACGCTCGCCAGCGCGCCGCGCAGCGCCCTGTCGAGCGCACCCACCGGGCCGGTGCCCTCGGCGGTGAAGACGTAGCGCTCCCCCTCGGGTGGCGGGGACCAGATCTTGATAGTGGCCTCGGTCTGGACGCGGCCGTCGGCGCGCTTCTCGACGATCACGCGCCAGGACTCGAGCGTGAACAGCGGCGTGTACTCGCCGCCCTCCTTGCGCATCAGCAGCTCGAACGAGCCGTCGGCCGCTTCGTAGTGGTAGCCCTCGTGCTCGCGCTCCTTGACGCGCTCGATCAGCCGCGTCGCGGCGGCGTCGTCGAGCTCGATCCCGGCCTCGGCGGCGCGCGCGTGGATCGTGCCCTTGCCCGAGAGCTCGGAGACCAGTACCGCGCGGTCGTTGCCGACCACCTCGGGCGCGATGTGCTCGAATGTGCTGGGGTCGGCGGCCACGCCGGCGACGTGCAGGCCGCCCTTGTGCGCGAAGGCGTTGCGGCCCACGTAGGGCTGGTTGTGGTTGGGCGTGAAGTTGAGCAGCTCGTCGAAGAAGTGCGAGCTCGTGGTCAGCGCCTCGAGCTGCTGCGCGGTGACGCACTCGAATCCGGCCTTCAGCTGCAGGTTGGGGATCACGGTCGTGAGGTTGGCGTTGCCACAGCGCTCGCCGTAGCCGTTCTGGGTGCCCTGCACATGCGTGGCGCCGGCGGCCACCGCGGCCAGCGTGCCCGCGACCGCACAGCCGGCGTCGTCGTGGCAATGGATGCCGATGCGCACGCCGGTCGGCCCGAGCTCCTGCACCACCACCGCCGCCGCCTCCGCGATCGCGCCGGGCAGCGTGCCGCCGTTGGTGTCGCAGATGGTGATCGTCTCGGCACCGGCCTGCGCCGCCGCACGCACGCAGGCGAGCGAATACTCGCGATCATCGGCGAAGGCGTCGAAGAAGTGCTCGGCGTCGTAGATCACGCGCTTGCCGGAACCCACCAGGAAGGCGATCGACTCGGCGACCATCCGCAGATTCTCGGCGCGGTCGACCTTCACGACCTTCTCCAGGTGCAGGCTCCAGGTCTTGCCGACGAGCGTGCAGACCGGCGCGAAGCAGTCGGCCAGGACCTGCAGCGCCGGGTCGTCCTGCGCCTTGACGTCGCGGCGGCGGGTCATCCCGAAGGCGGCCACCTGGGCGTGCTCGAAGCGCTCGCGCGCGAGCAGCTCGAACAGCTCGAGCTCCTTCGGGTTCGAGCTCGGGAAGCCGGCCTCGATCAGGTCGAGCCCGAGCTCGTCGAGCGCGTGCGCGACGCGCACCTTCTCGTGCGCGGACAGTGACATGCCCTCCCCCTGCATGCCATCGCGCAGGGTGGTGTCGTAGAGCTCGATCTTGATCATCGGGCCCTCAGGTTGCCGGCGCGGGCACTTCGACGTGGTCGAGCCACGCCGCGTAGCGGCGATCGCGGCCGCGCAGCGCATCGAGGAAGACGCGCTGCAGCTCGGTTGTCAGCGGTCCGCGGACGCCCCCACCGATCATGTGGTCGTCGATCTCCCGCAGCGGCACGAGCTCGGCCGCGGTGCCGGTCATGAACACCTCGTCGGCGAGGTAGAGCTCGGCGCGCGCGATCGTACGCTCGACGATCCCGATGTCCAGGTCGGTGGCGATCTGGATCAGCGAGCGACGGGTGATGCCGTCGAGCGCCCCGGAGGCCAGCGACGGGGTGTGCAGCTTGCCGTCGACGACCATGAACAGGTTCTCGCCGCTGCCCTCGCAGACGTAGCCGTCGGGGTCGAGCAGGATCGCCTCCTCGTAGCCGGCCTTGGTCGCCTCGATCTTGGCCAGGATGCTGTTCAGGTAGGTGCCGCTGGCCTTGGCCTGCGGGTTCACCGAGTCGCTCGGCAGCCGCCGCCAGGTGGAGATCTTCGCGCGGATGCCGAGGCGGCCCGACTCCTCGCCGAGGTAGGCGCCCCAGGGCCAGGCCGCGATCGAGACCTCGACCGGTGCCTCCAGCGGGAACAGGCCCATGGTCCCGTAGCCACGGAACACGATCGGGCGGATGTAGCACTCGCGCAGGCCGTTGGCGATCAACAGCTCGTGTGTCGCCTGGCGCAGTTCCTCGCGCGTGTAGGGGATCGGCATGTAGTAGAGCTGCGCCGACCGGTAGAGCCGGTCGATGTGCTCCTGGTGGCGGAAGATCGCCGTCGAGCCGCTGTCGGTCTCATAGGCGCGGACCCCCTCGAAGACACCGGTCCCGTAGTGGAGGCCGTGCGTCAGTACGTGTACCGTCGCGTCCTCCCAGGCAACGAGTTCTCCGTTGTGCCAGATGAGATCCGCCTGCTCCACTTGGTGCTCCTTAGAGGTTTGAGAGGACGGCCTGCGTGGCCTCGCGAGTGCCCGCGCCGCCCCCCAGGTCACGTGTGCGCAGGCCCGCCGCGAGCGCACGATCTACGGCGGATTCTATCGCCGCCGCCTCGCTCTCCAAATCGAGCCCGTGGCGCAGCATCATCGCCGCCGACAGGAACATCGCCATCGGATTGGCCGCGCCGGTTCCGGCGATGTCCGGGGCCGAGCCGTGCACCGGCTCGAACAGTCCGGGCTGGCCGGGATCTCCGAGCGAGGCGCTCGGCAGCATGCCGATCGAACCGGTCAGCGTGGCGGCCTCGTCGCTGAGGATGTCGCCGAACATGTTCTCGGTCACGATCACGTCGAAGTCCGCCGGGTTCGACACCAGCTGCATGGCGGCGTTGTCGACCAGGATGTGCTCCAGCTCGACAGTCGGGAACTCGGCCGCGTGAACCTCGCGCACGACCTCGCGCCACAGCCGGCCGGTCTCGATCACGTTGGCCTTGTCGACGCTCGAGACCTTACGCCGGGCGGCCTTGAAAGCCACCCGCGCGATCCGCGAGACCTCCTCGCGGGTGTAGACGCAGAGGTCGCTGGCGCGGTCGGCGGTGCGCGTCTTCTCGCCGAAGTAGATGCCACCGGTGAGCTCGCGCACGACCAGCAGGTCGGTGCCCTCGATCACCTCACGCTTCAGCGGGCTTGCGTCGTACAGCGCCGGCAGCGGCCGCACCGGGCGCAGGTTGGCGAACAGCCCCATCCCCTTGCGCAGGCCCAGCAGCCCCTGCTCGGGACGTGGCTTGGAGGGGTCCGTCGTGTCCCACTTGGGCCCGCCGACGGCCGCCAGCAGCACGGCGTCGGCCGCTTGGCAGGCGGCGAGCGTCTCGTCCGTCAGAGCGATGCCATTGGCGTCGATCGAGGCGCCACCAAAGGCGTGCTCCTCGTAGTCGAACTTGGTTCCCACGGCGCTCAGCAACTCGAGCGCGGGAGCGATGATTTCGGGGCCGATCCCGTCGCCGGGCAGCAGGATGATCTTTTGTGCCATAAGGCACCGGACGCTACCGGATCACCGCCGGAAGTAGCCCG
>JBOGYJ010000129.1:0-3019 GCA_050696795.1 Solirubrobacteraceae bacterium
CCAGGCCGGCGGCGCTGAAGCCCGGAGAGACGAATAGTCGCGGCTCGATCACTGGATTGCTCACGCGGCGTTCCAGGACGATGAAGCCGGCCAGCAGCACCAGCCCAAGCCCGATCCCGACGATCGCTGGAGCCGAAGTCCAGCCCATGCTTCCGGCGCGGATGACGCCGTACACGAGTGCAAGGATCCCGGCGCTGGCGGTTAGCTGCCCCGCCCAGTCGAGGCGGTCGCGATTGGCCTCCCTCGCTCGGTCGGACACCAGCAGGCCGAACAAAATGGTGAGGAGCACAAGGGCGAGCACGGGAACATAGAGCCAGCGCCAACTCGTCCAGTCGCTGAGCCAGCCCGACAGAAACGGGCCGCCGCCGAGCGCAACGACGTTGGCGCCGGCCCAGCAGCCGATGGCCCGAACGCGCTCACCGGGAGAGCCAGCCGCGGCGACGATCAACTGGAGGCTCGCCGACATAACCAGACCGCCGCCAATCCCGGCGATCGCCTGGCTAGCCCAGAGCACATGGATCGCGTAGTCGTATGACACGGCACCGGATGCCAAACCCAGAGCCGAGCCGACGCCAGTCAGCGCGAGGCCGGCAAGGGTGAGGCGTGCCCGGCCGTATCGTGCCGCGAGGACACCGCCCGAAAGGACGGTTCCAGCTAGCGCCACCGTGAACGCGTCGGTGACCCACTGCAGATCACCGGTGCTCGCTCCCGTGCTCGCGCCCACCGCGCCAAGAACACCGTTGACGCTCGAGAACGGCAGGTAGCTGACGAGCATCGCCACGCAGGCGAAAGCGATGGGGAGCCCGGCTGAGCGCACTTGCAGACGCGCTTGGCGCCGAAAGCGGAGCGGCGAAGCCGCTGTATCGAGAGTGGCCATGGTCGTGGTCCTTGCTGTTAGAGGAAGGTTCGAAGCGCTAATTCAACAACCTTATATCAACATATTTAGAAAAGCAAGGATAGATCAACATATTTATTTAGCTATGCTGGAAACCGTGAAAGACAGCCACTCATCGATCGCGCAGACCGGGCTCTTGGTCAAACGTCTCCAGGTCCGCCATCACCGCACCGCCGATGCGGTGCTCCGCGAACTCGGAGTCAGCCTCGTGCAGTGGGACGCACTTCGGCATCTGCAGGAGAATCCCGACGCCTCGCTGCATGACCTCGCGCAGCTGACATTTCAGACAGACCAGTCGATGGGCACGCTCGCGACCCGCATGGAAGCCCGCGGGCTCATAGAACGCGTCGCCGGCCCCGGACGGGCCGTAAGGCACCGCCTGACGCCCGAGGGTGAAAGGATCCAAAGCGAGGGCGTCAACCTCACCCGACACGTCCTCGAAGAGTCCTTCGCCCCGCTCACCGACCGCGAGCTACACACGCTCGACCGCCTGCTCCGCAAGGTGCTCGCCGACAGTCCGCCCACGCGAGACGCGCACGAGGAACACAAGATATAGGAACTACCCAGCCTGGGAAGGCTCTGGAAGGGCCGCTCGGGCCACCCCGCTTGCGGTGTGGAGAGTCCAGCCCCCGCCCAGCGTGCGAATGCTCGCGGAGCCTCACCGCGCGCTCCCCGCTCGCGGGCCCGGAATCGTCGTCGTCGACGCGGCCGGCGCCATCTTGAGCGCGACCGCAGAGGGCGAGGCAGGCTGGGAGAGAGGAAGTCCTCGTAGAAGCACAGCCGCAGCACGGTGCCGCCCTTGAACACGAGCCCGGGCGGTGGCTCAGCGAGGCGAGCGAGTCGATCACGTGGGTGAGGACGTAGTCGCGCTCGACGACGATCGCCCGCCCGACGCTCGAGAGCGGCTCAAGCTTATCTTTGAGCGGACCTAGCTCGAGCGTCTGCGCGATCGATCCGAGCTGATGAAGCGCGCTCCGCGCGCCGAGCCGACGGGCGAAGCCCTCGAGCTTGCTGGGGTCCACCTGCGCTCGCGCGAGTGCTGAATCGGGGCCGCGGGACGAGCCGGGCCGCTACCTATGCACCCTGAAGGTGATCACGTGTGCCCCACCCCCGGCCACAACCTGGGCGCGGTAGCGACCAACCGCCAGCCACCGACCATGCAGCTTCGTCAGCTTGATCCGGTTGAGGCCTGGCCGGCCCCGAGCGGTGAGCCCACCCACTGTCGCGTAGTGCGCCTTGATCCGGCGCTTGCCGTGGCGTGAGGCCGGAACGTAGCGGAGGATCTTGATCCGCACGGAGGCCGCCACGACCAGCGTGAGTCGGAACTGCACAGGCTTGCGCACGCGCACCGATTGCGCAGTGAGTCTCAGATGCAGGATCGCGTCGGCACGGGCGCTGCCGATTGGCGCGACGACGCCGCCGGAGCTAGCTGAGCCTGAGCTGCCCGTGGTGCCCCCGCCGGTACCGCCGGCGCCCGTGGTGCCCCCGCCGGGGCCGCCACCGCCCGTGGTGCCGCCGCCAGTGCTGCCCCCGCCCGTGCCGCCACCTGAACCAGCGCTGGGCACCGTGAAGATTGTGCCGAAGAGATCGTTCAGCGACGGTGTCGTGGTGGCGGTGACCTTCACCGTGATACAGCCGCCCGGGTTGCTCGGTGCGCCCTGGCTGGAAACCGGCTGCAACGCGTGCAGCGTCGGATTCCACCACTGCACCACGTCGCCCTCGGGAACGCCGCAGATCGTGAAGCCCAGCGAACTGAAGCTGCTGCCCGGCGCAACCGACACATCGAACCACGACTCACCGGTCGAGAAGCCTGCGAGCGGGCTCGACGAATATGTCCCCACGGTGACGGTGCCGGCCCCGGAGGCCGACGCGGTCACCGACCCGGGCTGGCCAGGTGTCCCCACCGACGCCGTGGCGGTCCCAGTTGACGACGTGCTCGTGCCGCTGTCGCTCGAGCTGGTCGCGACCGACACCGGCACCACGGCATTGGAGGTACCCGCCGGGCCGGTCACCGCGCCGTCATTGGTCGCGGTCACGGAGAACGTGTACTTGTCACCGCTCGAGAGGCCCGTGAAACCGTAGGAGCCCGCCGACGCGCCCAGCTGAACCGGCGCACCGTCGGCG
>JBOGYJ010000130.1:0-5038 GCA_050696795.1 Solirubrobacteraceae bacterium
CGTTCATCCGCCTCGGGCGGACGATCCGCAAGCACCGTCAGGGGATCCTCGCCGCCCGGCGGCTGAAGTTGAGCAACGCCCGGGCGGAGGCACTGAACAACAAGGCCAAACTCCTCGTCCGCCGCGCTTATGCCGCGTCTGGTGTTAAGCCGAGGAACCGTGGCAGCGGGGTGTTGGCGGGGTTTGGCGGCTGATTCCTCGGCTTAACGGTTGGTGGGTAGCGTCCGCCGTCTCCGTACTGCTTGTGGAAGGAGATGGTGATGGACGTGACGGTTGCTGGGATCGGTTCGGTCGTCGTGGCCGAGCTGCGCTCGGTCGGCTATCGGGAGTCGACTGTCGGCCGGTATCAGAACACGATCGGGGCGCTTGGGGGTTTCGTCGCGGCGCGCGGCGGCGTTTGCTATACGCCATCGCTTGGCGCTGAGTTCGCGTCGCTGACGGTCGGTTCGCGTACCGGCCGCTTCAGCGCGGGACGCAGGTTTGAGCGCACCCGGCTGGTCAGCGTGTTCGATGGGTATGTGCGGACGGGCCGGGTGCGATTGGCGCGCCGGAAGTGCGGGGGCGGTGGCGTGCCGCCACGATCTTGCGGCCTGGCCGCGTTGAACGCGGCGTGGGAGGCGGAGATGCGTGATCGTGGCCTGGCAGCGGAAACCCGGGAGGTGTATGGGCGGATGTCCCGCGGCTACCTGGTGTTCCTGGAATCGCGCGGGATCCGCTGCTTGGATGATGCGGACGGGGCGAGCGTCCTTGCGTTTCTCGAGTCGCTGTCGCCGCGGTGGGCGACCTCGTCGCTGGTTTCGGCGGTGTCACACCTACGCCCGTTGTTGCAGTTCACCGGGCGTGTTGATCTGCTTGACGCGCTCGCGATCGTGCGCGTGAGGCGCTCGCACGCGATCCTGCCGGCGCTTTGTGATGCTGATGAGCGGCTCGTCGTTGCGGCGTGCGCGTCGGGACCGGTCGTCGCGCGTGATGCTGCGATCACGCTGCTCGCGCTGACGGCCGGTGTCCGCGCGTGCGACATCGTCAACCTGCGCCTGGGCGATATCGACTGGCGGGCCCGGACTCTCGGGATCGTGCAGCAGAAGACGCGCACGCCGTTGACGGTGCCGTTGAGCGATCTGCCGGCCCAAAGGCTCGCCGACTACCTGTTGGAGGGCAGGCCCGGCGCTCTTGATGATCATGTGTTCTTGCGGCGCGTCGCCCCACACACGCCGTTGTCCGGTCACTCGGCGGTCTACCGGCTGATAGCTGCCGTGTTCCGGCAGGCTGGGGTCAGCGACGTTCGGGCCGGCACCCGGTTTTTGCGCCACAATGCCGCGTCTCGGCTGTTGCGTGCGGCGGTGCCGCTGCCAACGATCACAGCGGTGTTGGGCCACTCGAGCCCGAGATCGACTGACGTGTATTTGAGCGTCGACGAGGATCGGCTCGCGCAATGTGTGCTCGAGCTGCCTGAGGCGGCCCGGCGATGAGCGCACACGGGTTCAGAAGCGTGTTCGCCCCCGATCTCGACAGCTACCTGGAGTTCAAGGAGAAGATGGGCTCTCACGGCAGATCCCGGGTCTGGTATCTGAAAACGTTCGACGCCTACTGTGTCGCGCACGACCGGACCGTGTTTGACCGGGAAACTGTAGAGGGATGGGTGATCGAGCATCTCGAGCCCTGGAGCTGCCGCCGGTCGTGGATGTCCTATATCCGTGATCTGGGCCGGTGGCTTCACGCCCATGGCCGCACCGACGCGTATGTCCTGTCGGACCGGTGGAAAGCCGGCTCCGTTCGCGCGCACCCATACCTGTTGAGCAGCAGCGAGATCGAAGCGTTCTTCACGGCCGCGGCAGCGCTGAAGGCACGCTCTCCGTGGCGGTGGCAGGCCGTCGCGTTCTTCACGTTGATGTGCTGTTGCGGGCTGCGGACTGGAGAGGCACGGTTGCTTCGCCTCGAGCACGTGCACCTCGCGGATCGACGCATCGATGTCGTGTGCTCGAAAGGCAACCGCAGCCGACGGCTGCCGCTGGGCGCCGGGGTGACCGGTGTCCTCGCCGCGTGCGATCGCGTGTCCCGCAAGCAGTTCGGCCCCGCGCGGCGTGCGTTCTTCGTCTCAGCCGCCGGCAACGAGGTGGCCGCGTCGAGCGTCGGGCAGGTGTTCAACCGCATTTGGGATGAGGCCCGTCTCCCACGGCGCGCGGGCGGCCAGCAGCCCCGGCCATATGACTTCCGCCACCACTTCGCCTACGCGAACGTCGAACGCTGGGCGGCAGAGGGCCGGGACGTGACCGCGATGCTGCCTTATCTCGCGCGATACATGGGGCACGCGAGCATCCAGGCAAGCTACTACTACATCCACACCTCGCCGGACTTCATGGACGCTTATCAGCGGGTCACGGCTCAGATCGGCATCGCGGTGCTGCCGGAGGTCGGCTTCCAGTGAAACGCGACCCGAAAACCCGCGCCCCGGACTTCTACGCGTTCGCCAGGGACTACCTGCACAGCTATCTGCCGGCCGTGCAGCGCCGGTCGCCGAACACGATCGACGCGTACCGCATCAGCCTCGAATGCCTCCTTGGCTACCTCGCCGACCAGGAGGGCATCGAACGCGCGAAAGTCACCTTCGAGCTCCTCGACCGCCAGCACCTGAAACGCTGGCTGGCATGGATGAGCGAGCAGCGACACTACGCGCCGAGGACGATCGCGCTGCGACTGACCGCGGTCAAAGCGTTCCTCGAGTACTGCGCCAACGAGGAGATCACGCTCGTCGCTGAAAGCCAGGCAGCGAGGTCCCTGCACGCGCCGGCCACCCCGCGCAAACCGATCGAGTACCTCACCGCGCCACAGACACGGGCGCTGCTGGCCGCGCCCAACGGCGACAGCGCCAAATCGCGGCGCAACCGGATGCTGTTGATCCTGCTCTACGACACCGCCGCCCGCGTCGGCGAGATCACGAGCCTGACGCTGCAGAACCTGTCCCTGCAGACACCGGCGCACGTGACGCTGAACGGTAAAGGCGATAACAGTCGCGTTGTCCCGCTGACCGCCAAGACGATCGAGCACCTCCGCGTCTATCTCGCGGAGTTCCACCCCGACACCGCCAGCCCACCAGCCGCCGCACGGCCGCTGTTCTACAGCCTGCACCACGGCCACCCAGCCAGCCTATCGGCCGATACCGTCGCCGCAGTCCTCAAGGCCGCTGCTGTGACCGCACGCCGATCCTGCCCCTCGATCCCGGAGAACATCCACTGCCACATGCTGCGCAAGACCAAGGCGATGGACCTCTACCAGCAAGGCATCCCGATGCCGATCATCATGCGGCTACTCGGGCACCAGAGCATGTCAACCACAACCACGTTCTACGCGTTCGCGACCCTGGACATGATGCGAGCAGCCGTCAACGCCGCCACGCCCGCCGCCGACCCGCCGCCAGAGCCGCTCACCGAACAGACACTCCAAGCCCTCTCCAGCCTCCGATAGCCCCAACCGTTAAGCCGAGGAATCAGCCGCCAAACCCCGCCAACACCCCGCTGCCACGGTTCCTCGGCTTAACACCAGACGCGGCATAAGCCCGGCGGACGAGGAGTTTGGCCTTGTTGTTCAGTGCCTCCGCCCGGGCGTTGCTCAACTTCAGCCGCCGGGCGGCGAGGATCCCCTGACGGTGCTTGCGGATCGTCCGCCCGAGGCGGATGAACGGTTTGAGGCGGCAGCGAGAGAGGCGGGCCAGTAGCCGGTCGAGCAGCTCACTGACCGCCTCGACGGTGAGGCCGGGGGCGAAGATCGCGCGGACCATTTCCTTCATCGCCCAGGCGCGTGCGAGCTTCCCGCCGCCCGCCTGGATCGCGGCGAGGACGGTGGCTTGACGGTCGCTGAGTTCGTCGGGGTTCTTCAACAGCGCCCAGCGGTCGTGCTTGAACTGCTTGGCGGCGTCGGCCTGGCCGGCTCCGCGCAGCTCGTTCCAGTGCTCGCGGCGGACCTCCTCCAGCGCCTTGGTCGCGAGCGCGACAACGTGATAGTTATCGATCACGATCGTTGCCTGCGGAGCGTGCTCGCGGACGCTCTTGGCGTAGCCGCCGGTCATGTCCATCGAGACCGCCCTCAGCCGCGAGGCGCGTGCGCACAGACACGGGTCGAGCTCGCTGCCGTCCGGCAGCCATGCGCCGGGGATGCCCTCACCGACCGCCACGGTCGGGCACGGGCCGAACGGGACCATGATCGCCGCCACCGGCTCCCACGCCGACAGCGCGGGCGGCTCGGCGGGTGGCGGGTCGAGCGCATCGAAGAACTCGTCGGCCGCGGCCTGGCCCTTGCCCTCGGTGCCCCACACCACGGCGCCTTGGCGGTGATCACCGACGAGCGTCAGGTAGCGGTGGCCCTTGCGCCACGCGACCTCATCCAGCGAGATCTCAAACAGATCGCCCAGACGGTCAGTCGGGAGCAGCTCGTCGCCGACACGCTTGATGATCCGCCCCGCGGTCTCCCAGTCGATCCGCACCAGCCGGCAGGTCGCGGTCCGGTCGGTCTTCGTCATCAGCCAGGCGACGAGATTCTCGAAGTCCCGGGTGAACCGCGCGCCGTCACGGGCGAACGGCACGCCCTCGACGTGCACGCCATGCACCGGGCAGCGCAGCCGTCTGAGCCTGGCGTGGATCTCGAGCCGCCAGACACCGAGATCCAAGTGCCGCCAGACCGAGTCGTGATCCTGCTCGTTCTCGCGAGCCATCGTCGCGTAGGAGCACTTCGGGCAGACGAGCTTCTTGCGGCGCAAGGCGACGTGAACCACGACCCGGTCGGGCTCGAAGCGGACCTTGCGGACCCAGACTCCGGACAGGTCAAGCAGGCGAAAGAATGCAGCGGTGATGCGCACGGGCGAAGGGCTCCCTTCAAGTTCGACGGACGTCAAGCACCCGCGAACCTACGGGGTCCGACCCCGTGCGCGTCACCCAATCAGCGTCCTCGCCGATTCCCATCATCAGGCCCGGATCTCGCCAGCGCCCACTGCCGGCAAGCGACCCCTCGCGCAGCCCACCCCGCTCCACCACAAGCACGCCAGAAC
>JBOGYJ010000131.1:0-46526 GCA_050696795.1 Solirubrobacteraceae bacterium
TGCCCGAGTTGCCGTTGGATCACTACCAGCGGGACGCCTTCCCGGGACATTTCAACGGCGTGGGCGTGCCTGAGTTGATGGGGCGCGAACCGACGTCTGACTCCGGCTGTGGCTGCGGTGCGGTGCAGTTGCGCGCGGATCCCGGCGGGGCTACAGCGGCGGCCACGTGTGGATCCGTGCAGGATGCAGAAGAACGCTCCCACCGGCAGTGTCTTGCGCAGCTCGATCCATGGCTGTAGTTGCTCCCACGCCCAGCGGTCCATCCCGACCTCGCGGCGTTTTCCTCCTTTGCCTTGGCGCACGAGGATCGCTCCGCGCCCTGGGTCAAGGTCGGTCTCGGCGAGCGCGAGCGCTTCGCTGATCCTCAGGCCAGCACGCCACAGGACGATGATGAGCGCACGGAGCCGGACCCCGTCGGCATCATCCCCGGCGGCGCGCATGACCGAGATGATCTCCTCGACCGTCGGCGGATCAGGCGGATAGCGCAGCCCCTTGTTGTGGGGTGCGCGACCCTTGTGGAACGTTGCGAGCGTGGCTGGTGATCGACACCGGCCAGCACGGTCCAGCGATGACGCTGGTTGCATGACGTCCTCCCTTCGGACGTTGATCGACACCACATCGTCGATCAAAGGACGAACGCGTCCCCGTTCCCGACACTGCATGGCTCTAGAGCAGAGGAACAGTCCCACGCTTCCCGCAGCCGCTAGTGGAGGCGTGTGGCAAGGCGCTCACCGGCTGAGTGGGCCCGAACTATCGACGTACGGTGCTCATATTGCGCGGTATACGTCGAAAGTTCGCACTCGATCTATGGCGTGAGACCGTCGAGCGTGACGAGTGCCTTGCCACGGCACCGCTACTGAAGCCTCCGGCAGCGGGAGTATTGCCTTGACCGCTGTCGCGGCCCAAACTGACGAGCGGGCTTCCGCGGATCGCGTCGGAGGTATGCCGATCATCTGGATTGGCGAGTCGCCGTGGCCTACGATTGTCGTATGGCAGTGGATCGGATAATGGTCGACCATCAGATCATGGGTGGTGTCCCGTGCATCAAGGGAACAAGGATCCCTGTGGCCACGGTCGTTGGCCTGCTCGCTCAAGGCCTGAGCAATGCTGAGATTCAGGCTGACTATCCGCAGCTCTCTGACGACGATATTCGCGCGTCGCTTGAGTTCGCGGCCGAGGCTGTCGCCGAGCGCCAGCTTCCGCTGCACGTCCCGGCGTGAGGTTCCTCATCGACGAGTGCGTGAGCCCGCGCGTGGGCGAGGTGTTGAAGGAGGCTGGCCACGACGCCGTCCATCTGCGAGATGTTGGGCTGCTTGGCGCCAACGACTCGGACGTGATGGCGTCGGCGACCGCCGATTCGCGGGTGGTCGTCTCGGCTGACACCGACTTCGGTGAGCTGCTCGCGACCCGGGGCGCAACGCTACCCAGCGTGATCCTGTTGCGGCAGTCAGACCGTACTGCGGCTCATCAGGCACAAACGATCCTGGCGAATCTGCCGCAGGTCGAGTCGGACTTGCAGACCGGAGCGGTGGTCAGCGTGACCGACGACCGCGTCAGGGTGCGACTACTGCCAATACGCTGACCGAAGCCCGCACGGCAACGATCGCTTTCGCCTCTTGGTTCCTTCACGCCAGACGATCGCTATGGCGACGACGAGCGAGCTCCAACCGGTGTTTGAGTCCACTCGTCTGGCTAGGCTTCCGAGAAGCCTTTCTTGGTGCTCGACGACGATGAGGGAGCTATGGGCGGAACCGAGGATGTAGCAGCGATCTCGCCGGCCGATGCGCCGTTGTTGACGTCGATGACCGGTAAGGCGAGTCCCGCGAAGGCAGCCGTAGGAGATCGCCCTGTCTTCGACTACATCGCGAGCCTGCCGGAGCCGCAACGGAGCATCGCTTTGGCGATCGACGACCTTGCGGCACGAACGCTCCCGGCGCTCGAGCGGTCGGTGAAATGGGGTATGGCCTACTACGGCGTCGGCGACGGCTGGTGCTTCAGCAGCGGTGCATTCGTCGGCCACGTCAAGCTCATGTTCATCAACGGAGCGACACTGCTCGATCCCGTGCCGCCCGTCACCCCGACCGGGATGGGCAAGGCGACCCGCGGCGTCGAGCTGGAAACGCTGCAGGACCTCGACGAACGACAAGCCGCACTCTGGATGAAACAGGTCACCGCAGCACCGGGAGTCGGCGGAAAGCGGCACTAGGTCGGCGCAGCACGATCGCTTTTGCGTTGGGGCCATCTGGGAACTAGCTATTGGTTTGGCGACGACTCGTGCCCACGGGAAGGAGGAGTTGGCGGGTTCCTAGACAGGGCCATTGCACTGGGCATCCGGCACCCTTCTCGTACTCGGCTGGTCTTGCTGCCATGACTCCCGGCGGCGGTGACCAACTCGGGGGCTTGAGCGAGGAATCAAGAGCCGTCAGTTCTAGGCCTTGGGGACGAGATTCATCGACGGCACCTGAGAGTCCCGGGCTAGGCCGCGGTACCGCGAAAGGCGTCGGAACGTTTCGTCGTGACTCACTTCTTGGTAGGCAGGACGATCTTCGCCGGACCCCGCGGGCAGGTGAATCTCGCCCAGGTAGGCCAACAGTTGAGCACGGTCAGTTTGTCGATCCCACCGGCCTTGGAGTTCTTTAGGTGGACGTTGACGTTGTACACGCGCGAGATGCCGTCGGCCACGTAGCACGTCCACGCAGTTCCGTAGATCCACGAGCCAGATCCGGTGAACCAGCTTGAGCCGAGTGGTCGACATGCAGCTTGCCTAATCCTGGGTCCGTCGGCCGTCTTGAGTGCCAACAGCTGACGCTGAACCAGCGCGAGATCCTCACCTTCGACCGAGGGTGGGGAGGCAGCGGCCGCAGCCACGATCTGCTTTCGTCCAGTGGGACACGGGAAGTTCGAATCGGTTGACCAGCAGTTCAGCACCGTCACTCGGTCGAGCCCGCCGGCTTCTGTGTTCCGCGCGTGCGCGATGACGTTGTACACGCGTGATAGACCATCAGAGACGTAACAGGTCCAGAGCGAGCCATAGAGTTGGGAGTGCAGCATCGCGAAAGCCTGACCCTGAGGTCTGCAATCAGCATCCCTCACTGGCTGTCCGTCACTGGTTTTCATCGACTCCAGTTCGGACTGGACGTCCCCTGCTGTTTGCACGTACCCCTGCGCGGATGCGTACGCCGGGACGAGGATCGCGAGACACGCCACGGACAGTCCGATCCACATTCTGGGTCGACGGAGCATATGGGCAGGCTACATGACACCGGCCGAGATCGGGAAACTCGATGACTACACGAGATGTTCGCGAACACAGTCGACGGCAGTCGCGTTCGTGACCGAGACCAGTGCGACACCGCGAGCGCCTTGGCGACGACCGACGTCATGCTGCGCAGAGGCACGGGGTCGGCGTGACTCTGGAGACCGCGCCGACCCGATGAGCCCCGGAGGTCTGGTGCCCCGGCTCCTGTAACGATGTCTCGAGCGAGTTCGAAACCGCGACAGCGACCACGATCCTCCCTGACGCCGACTACACGAGCAAGTTCAGCCCAAACTGCCAGGCGCACCCACTGCTCGCTCCACAGGGGTCAAAAGACCTATCCGACGCGAGACCTGCACCGCGCGGGATGAGTCCCCGTGGCAACATACTCGTCGGGGCGACGCTTGCCGAACGAGTTCGTTGCGATCGTTGTGATCGCCTATCGTCGGTCAGCCGAGGCGAAGACGCGTCGCTCAGAAGGCGCGTGGATTAGTTGCAAAGCGCCTCGAGATCGGAAGCGGACGCGAGCACGGATCGGCGAGGGTCGGCGTCACGCCGCACGATTGCCGAAGCTCACAGCCCGGTGAGGTTCAGGCACTTGTCTGCAGCGGGTGGCCGCGGCAGTTTGACATCGACGGTGCTACCGGACTTCGTCGTTAGAGTGACCGAGTCTGGAGATGTGCGGGACGGCCACGCAGCCTCGTAGAAGCCTCGAAGCACGCCGCTACGTACCGCTTTCCCGTGCGCGAAATTGAACGTGGCGTCTATCACGATATTCCCGACCCGTCCGAACGTGTCGCTAGACGAGTGGTGACCATATTGCACGCAGGTTCGATCTTGGTAGGCGATCCCGTTGATGGCAATTCCGGCACAGGCCGCAGCAGGCGGTCCACTGGGATCGTGCGGTACGGGAACGTCAGAGAGTGGTTCTCCGGTTGCGGCCGACAGTGTGTGCCCTTTGAAGGTGCAGTAGCGGACGTACCTGTTGGGTCGATCGACGAGCAGAACCTCGACCTGTCCCCCCGGAGCCTTAGCAATCGCTGGCGAACCGAGATTGGCCTGGTGCGTTGATCCTTGCAGACACTGATCGACGTCGTACGGGGCCGGTGGGCTTGACCTCGACCAATCCTTGATCCAACTCCGACCGACCACCTTCCAGTAGTGAGGGGTGTCGTTGATCCGCGCCGCGGCCTCGGCGTACTTGCCGTGCAGCTCCACCCAGTAGGTGGCGAAACAGGTCCAGCGCTGTTTGCCGCGGTATTGACACCTCATTGTGTCGGCGATGAATTTTCCGCCTTCTTTCGTCAAGGCTGCGCGAAGCTGGGTCGTGAAGGCAGCTTTGATAAACGTGGTCTCGCTCGACGTAGGAAAGTCTCAGCCCGACGCCAATCGCGAGTACCACGATGAATCGCTTCATGCTCTGAGTGCTTGTACCTCGGATCACGCGGTCTACGTTACCGACGCCGCTGTGTGTCTCGCGAAGTGCTTATCGCTCGACTTTCGGGGTCTCACGCGGCGGTGAGTGCTGACGGTGATTGGGGTTGTCTGATTTGTGGTGTGTGGGTTCGGCGGTGTGCTTGTGCGCGAAATTCTGCGCGGATCAGCTCGCGGCGTAGCGCGGCGAGCATGTCGCTGTAGCTGACGGTCTGCTTGTGCGGGTACCAGGGTGCGAGGCGGCGGCGGGCGCGAACGTCGCGGTCGGGGTTGCCGTGGAGCTGGTACCAGACGATCGTGAGCGTCTGGCATAGGGAGCCGAAAGGGGACGGTCCGTTCGACGGCTTTCTGGACGCGGTTGCGGGCCTGGCCGACGCCGTTGGCTTTGGCTTCTTGATGGCAGGTCTCGATCGTCCAGCGGCTGTCATAGCGCGCGATCAGCGCTGCGTCGTCGGCGAGGGTGTCGGTGCTCGCGAGCGTGATGTCGAACCCGTCGGTGCTGCCGGGGTTGCGGATCAGGATCACCTTGATCGGCCGGGTGTGAAACGGCGTGTACCAGAGGCACACGAACTGGTGGATGTGCGCGGTGGGCTGCCGACCGTCGGGGCCGCAGATCGAGACCGCGGTGAAGGTCTCGGTCTCGGCGATCTCGGCCAGACTGGCCAGGCGGTGGCCTTTGAGCGCCGGGCGGCCGCGGCGGCCTGTTCTCGCCGGTGTGAGCTTGAACACCGCGGCGTTGGCGCGCATCCGGGTCGTGACGCTCGCCCGGTCAGGCAGGCCCTGCCAGGCCTTGGTGGCATAAGCGCCGTCCATCACCAGCTCCACGACCCGACCCGGGAACCGGGCGAGGATCATGTCGATCAGGCCCTGGCCAGCTCGGGCTGGGAGAGACGGTCGGGGTGCTGATCGTCCTTGGGTCTGAACAGCCGAACAGGACCGGCAGTCCGACCGCCCGGCCATCGAGACGCGGAAGCTCGACCACCAACACGACTACCACCCAGCAGTTGCCCCACCGCGTGCGGCGCCCCGACCCCTCGGGCTGGGCGCCGTCGTGCAGGTAGTGCGCGCCACACACTTCGCGGCCCGAGCGCCCGAACAAGGTGTCATCCAGCGCAAAACGAAGCGGACGATCCTGGCCGGCGAACATCGTGACCAGGAAGTCCAGCAACCTCAGCCCCAGCTCATCGGGATCCCAGCAGCGGCACGCGAAGAAGTCATGCCCGCGGGAGTGATGCACCCGACCGGCCAGCCGCACTGCCTGCCACATGCCCGTGACCGTGTGGTCCCCGACACGTCCGATGAACCCGCACAGCAGCGCCCGGAAGATCTCAAACGTCGGTTGCGAGAAGCACGGCTCAAGCAGGGACAGCAATCGATCCAGCGAACCAGGAACATGCACGGGCATCGGCGGCGACCTCCTCCACAGGACTCAGAACACCCCGTGGATTCGAGGAAGCCGCCGATGCCCCTGCGCCCTTCAGCCCGTCGCCACCCCGGTCAAAACTCCTTCAATTCCGGCGCAAACGCCGAAACTCGAGACATAATGGTGGTTACGTGGAATTCCACGTAACCACCACACCGTCGCCTCCCGTGCGCTTCTCGCCGGCGAGAGCGTCGATGAGGTGGCCTTCCTGCTTGGCCACCGCGACGGCACCGTCACACGCGCCGTCTACGTCCGAGAGGTGGCCGACGCGCGGCGTCGCTCGATGCGCCGCTCACGCATGACCGCAGAATTCGGTCCCACCCTCGCGGTCGCCCTCAATGCCGGCAACGAGCCCAGCACGCGCTGACGCCAGTCGTTCGATTCGGAAGAGAAGTTGGAAACCCAAGTCGGGAGCGGAGAAAACCGGGAGCATCCCCTGGTCGCCCAGTGACGGGCTCGGATGCCCGTCGCTGGGCGGTCAGGATCGCGACCAGCGGGTTGAGCACTTGACCAGGCTTGGCGCGATCACGCAGCGCGTTCGACCCAGACTCGCCAGTCCGGATGGGAACTACTGCGAGGCCCGGCCAGGCTGGACGCCGTCGACCGCCGGAAGTACGATCAGAACATGACCACTCGCGAGAAATTTCTGCGGCTGATCGATG
The DNA here is from genome assembly GCA_050696795.1 of Solirubrobacteraceae bacterium. Taxonomy (GTDB): domain Bacteria; phylum Actinomycetota; class Thermoleophilia; order Solirubrobacterales; family Solirubrobacteraceae; genus Palsa-465. Next base: position 6,776 of record JBOGYJ010000131.1, read on the forward strand.
GTATGTCTGAGGCAGAGCTGGAAGCCGGGTATCAGCGTTTGCTTCAAGTCTCAGGCAAAGACGCTGACGACGACGAGTTCGAGGCTGCGCTCGAGGATGCGCGCGAACGGAGCGAGAGGCTCGATCTGCCTGTCGACGTCGCGCAGCTCATCCGCGACGAGCGTGATTGGCACGCCCGCCCGCTCTTGAGCGTCGTCGTCGACTCCAATCTGTTCGTTGCCGTGGAGATGAAGGCCGTCAGGGCGCTGCGATCCGCGTGCACCTACGCGACTGGCGGCAGAGCGGCGAGGATCTCCACGCTCCGTGGCTCTTCCGATTCGAGGTCACGAGCGCACTAACCCGCCTGGTCGCGTCAGACGCGATCTCGGTCGAGGAGGCCGGCGCCATCTGGGCGAACATCGAAGCCCTCGGTAAACGCATCATCTTCCATGACATCGAGGACGGGCCGCGGGTAATGGAAATCGCCCAGGCGCTACGGCGACAGAGTGCCTATGACGCAGCCTACGTCGCTCTGGCCGAGAGCCTCGGGACCGAGGTCTGGACGATTGACGGGCCGCTCGCGCGCAACGCAGAGCAGACCGGCCTGCCGGTCAGGCTGATCGAGATTCCATAGCCCCAGCGCCCCGACGATCTATGGAAACTCCTTGGAAACCTCAGCGCACATTTCGGCCCCTCCAGGTCATCACACCCGCTAACCGGGAAAGCCCGTAAGCGCTACAGATTCAGCCATCTGGCAACAGCCGGAACCAGCTGCTTGGTGATGGTAAGGAAGGGGTCGTCGGTTCGAGTCCGACAGAGGGCTCTCGCGGATAGCCTGCTAAGCGGCACCTTTTGAGTTAGACGTCGCCTCCGGACGAACCACTCTGCTCAATCGGTGAGCCCAGGCTTAGACGGCTTCGCTGATGCTCTCAACGAATACGTCGGCCAATGCTTTTGCATCCGAGCAGGTCAAGCTTGACGATCGCAATGGCGATGTCGCGACGGCGACCGCTTCAGCCCTGGCCGTAGTTGTTGATCAGCCAGCCGGCGCGGGAGTGAACTAGATAGACGTCCCAGAAGTTGTCGGGGTTGCCTTCGGTAGGCGACGTCGATTCATGAAATGTGCAGCGCACGTCAGCCGAGCTTCGCCCCGAGGTCTTGCGTGTCTTGCAGTGGAGATCGGTGAACTTCGACCAAGCGGCGGACGGCTGTGCCCAGCCCATCTGGTCCTGTGCGCTGGCGGCGACGTAGAACAGCAGCTTGCTGCGGTCGTGCGCATTGATCGCCTTGAACCACCCCAGCGTTGAGCTCAGCGGTGTCGCGCGAGAGGGCCACCGCGACTTTGCCAGCGCTCCGGGCACCGCGATGCTCAACACGGCGACGGTGATCAACGTGGAAATCAGACGCCGGAGCATCGAGACGATTCTCCGTGACACCGACTCTCTCAGCAAGTCAAGCCAGCCCGGGGGCCCAGTCGTGAAGACGATTGCTTCCGCCTCCCGGGCGCCGCTCGTTGCGCTGCTGCATTGGCGACACGGCAGTCATCGGACGGGTCATCGAGCTTATGGTCGATCGTGCTCAGCGAACGATGTAGTGGCTGTATCTTCGGCGGCTCATGAGCGCTCCATCACCTGAGAATCCGGTCGCTCGTGCCGCCTCTCGGTTCGCGGTATTGCGAGTGCGAGACCTGCGATTCGTATTTGGTGCGACCGTCGCATCAAATCTCGGGAACGGAATCGTCTTGGTAGCGCTCGCGTTCGCGGTCCTGAACCTCACTGGCTCTGCGACTGATCTCGGAATCGTTCTGGCCGCCAAGGCTGGGGCGCAGGTACTGGTGATGTTGATCGGTGGCGTCGTCGCCGACCGGACGAGCCGGCGGAGCGTGATGATGGCCGCGGACTTCGGCAGGTTCGTTTCACAGGTAGCTATCGGGGTGCTGCTGCTCACAGGTGACGCATCGGTATTTGAGATCGCCATGTCTCAGTTACTGCTTGGGGTCGGGAACGCCTTCTTCATACCTGCCTCGAGCGGGCTGATTAGAACAGTCGCTGGTGAACATGCCCACGAAGCGAACGCGCTGAAGACCCTCGCGGGATCAGCAGCAGGATTGCTCGGGCCGGCCCTCGGCGGCGTGCTAGTCGTCGCCATAGGACCATCATGGGCGATGCTCATCGATGGCGTGAGCTACCTCTTGAGCGCAGCGCTGCTATCGCGAGTGGGCGCAACCCTCGCGACACTGAAACGGGATGCTGATGCCCAGTCGTTCCTTACTGATCTTCGAGGCGGGTTTCGCGAGGTACGCAGCCGCACGTGGCTGTGGTCGCTGATCATCAACATGGCGATCGGAAATATCCTCTTTACCGCGTGGCCAGTACTGGCGCCATTGATCTGCAAGCAACGCTACGGCGGCGCTGCGGCATATGCCGCGCTGACTGTCGCCGGCGCGGCCGGGATGCTCGCGGGCGCAACCGTCGTGTTGCGATCCAACCCGCGGTACTTGTTGCGGGTCGCGATGCTCGCCAGCATGCCGTGGACGCTGCCCGGAGCCCTCCTGGGTCTCCATCTCCCCATCTACGTCGTCGTTGTCTGCCAGTTCATCGCCGCCCTCGGGATCACCGTCGAAGGAACGCTCCTCTGGACAACGATGCAGCAAAACGTGCCAGAGCGAGCGATGTCCCGTGTCACGTCACTGGAATACGCAGCAACGATGTCGGTAATGCCACTCGGCTACGTCCTGATCGGACCGCTTCAAAAGTCCCTCGGAACCTCCACAACACTCATCGGCTGCAGTCTCGCAGTCATCCTCGTAACCAGCCTCTGCTTCATCGTCCGCGACGTGCGCATGCTCGAATCAACCCCACCCACCCTCCCCCCAGCCGCCACGTAGCTCTTGGCATTGGAGCGAGCGAGAGCGACCGGTTTCGTTTGTCATCCTCAAAACCGAAGGCGTGGCCTGCGGCTGGAGATTCTCTTTCGCCAGGAAGCCCGGTAGATCCGACCTCGCTCTGCCCCTGCGATCGCTCCCGTGCATTCCGTCCCGGCGCGAGTCCTCCGGCGACGAGCCACCTCACCGCCTATCCGTGGGTAACCTCGCGCCTGTGTCCGATCGGTGGAAGCTTCGCGACGTTCTTGCCCCGGACCTCAGGGTTGTGTTCTGTGCAACCGCAGCCGGGACTCAATCAGCGCTCAAGAGGGCCTACTGCGCCGGCCGTGGAAATCGGTTCTGGCGCATCTTCCACGACACCGGGCTGACCGCAACGGTCATCGAGCCTCAGGACTACCTCAGCGTGCTCACCCACGGGGTCGGCTTGACCGATGTCTGCAAAACCCACGCCGGGATAGACAAACAACTGCCGCCTGCATCGTTCACGCCTGATGAGCTCAGAGCGAAAATCGCGGAGATCAACCCTTACGCGATCGCCTTCAACGGTAAGAAGGACGCACAGATCGCGCTTGGTCTTCGTAACACCCGTGACCTTGACTACGGTCGCTATCCAGAACCGTTCGGCGGAGCCGCCGCATGGGCGCTGCCGTCCACGTCCGGAGCTGCCAACGGGCATTGGCGCGATGCCCCATGGATGTGGCTAGCAGCAGCCCTGCCGACTCGTCCGGACGCCCGGATCTGAGCTTCGGAGTCGAGCCCCGACAAGCGCTTTTGCCCTAGGGCGAACCTTGGCATCGGTGAGTCCTTTAGACGTCTGGTCGCACGCGCGTCTCTCCGCGCCCCGGCGGACGTGCGTTCAGATGTTGTCGGCCGAGGAAAACTTCGTCAGTACCGGTGGCGAGACGAGATACGAGGCCAGGTTGGTCTTTCCATCCTCGGCCCGCCAAGCCCGGTAGGCCGCATCGTGTTCCTCCGACGCCCATTTCTCGACTGCAACGATGTGGGTCGGGTCGTCGCGGTCGATCAGCACCTCGACCGCAAGGCAACCCTCGAAGGCTCGGGTATCGCTCAGAATCTTGTGCAGCTCAGCGTGTACCCCTTGATCGAGCGTCTCCGGCCTGACTCGTATCTCGAAAAAGGCGGTGATGGCCATGTCTCACTCCAGTCGTTCAGGGGCGGCGGGGAAGTCAACCTGGGCATCTTGCCAGCCAACGCTCTCGACGACGCGGACGATAACTTTGATCGAGCCTTCTCAACTAGCCGGCGCGCGCGTTGGGACAGATCGTCGTATTGCGTAGGATTGCTGTGATGTGTGGTATGCCGAAGGGTGGTCGCTGTCTGCGATCGGCGATCGCCTCTGATGGGTTAGTGCAGTTGCGGTTGGTCGAGGTGCCGGTGATCCCGCCGACCGGCTCGCAGGTTCTTGTTGCTGTCGAGGCCACGCCGATCAATCCTTCTGATCTCGGGGTGCTGCTCGGCCCGGCTGACCCGGGGACGCTCGCGCGTGTTGCGGGTGGGCTGGACGGGCACGTCTCGGACGCTGCGATCCCGTTTTTGCGTGATCGGCTGGATCGCGCGCTGCCGATCGGCAACGAGGGTGCGGGAATGGTGATTGCGGCGGGGCCCGATGCTGGCGATCTTGTTGGTCGGCGTGTTGCGCTCTTCGGTGGAGGAGTCTGGTGTGACTACCGACTCGTCGATGCCGCGGCGACCGTGCTGCTGCCTGATGACGCGACGGCTGTCGAGGGTGCGGCGTTGTTCGTCAACCCGATGACCGCGCTCGCGATGGTCGCGACGATGCGGGCCGAGAGCCACTCGGCGCTGGTGCATACGGCTGCTGCGTCGAACTTGGGAAAGATGCTCGTGAAGATCTGCCATGCCGATGGCATCGGCCTTGTTAGCGTCGTTCGGAGCGCCGAGCAGCGCGCTGTGCTCATGACGCTCGGCGCCGAGCATGTCGTCGACTCCTCGCTGCCGGACTTCACCGACCGGCTCGCGGAGGCGGTTGCCTCGACAGGCGCGACCCTCGCGTTTGACGCCGTCGGCGGCGGAACGCTTGCCGGCGACATCCTCACTGCCATGGAACGCGCCGTCGAGCCCGTCGACCATTGGACGCCGTATGGCTCCACGACCCACAAGCAGGTCTACATCTACGGCTCACTTGACCAGGGCCCGACCACGATCCGCCGGACGTTTGGCCTGAGGTGGAGCGTCGGCGGGTTCCTGCTCACCGATGCGCTCACGCGACTGCCGCCAACGACCGTCGCGGCGATGCGCGACCGCGTACTCACGGAGCGCAAGACGACGTTCGCGTCGGCGTACGCTCACACGATCGGGCTTGCGGACGTGCTCGACCCAGTGCAGCTCACCGCGTTCGCGAAGCGCAGCACCGGCTCGAAGTACCTGATCGACCCGTCACTGGACCGACCCTGACTATGGCACTGTCGCCGCACCGCGCGCCAAGCGCATCAGAATACGAGCGGTCCCGGTCCACGCGGCGCCGAACCCACCAAGGCAACGAGCGACATCGACGCTCGCGAGGAAGCACGGTGCCGCGGTGACCGCAAGGTCGGCACCGAGCATTTGATACTGGGGCCGCTCAAGGAACCAGTCCTCGCGCAAGCCCTCGGATGTGAACTCCAGGCCGCCCGCGATGCGCTCGATGGGATGGATCGCGATGCGCTTGCCGCAGTCGGCCTCGGCGCCACGTTCAACGCACCCCCAATACCGATCGGCGAGCCGGTCAAACGTTCGTCGAGGGCGGCTTTCAAAGCCGCTTTGAGGGACCGCATGCCAATGACACCCGCAGCCAAGCGGGCGATGGAGGAATCGTATAAAGAGGTATGGCGTGGTCACGGCATCGGTCCGCAACTGGTGCTCCCAACGGTCCTCGAGCTCGAGCCGTCAGATCCCGCCGCCGAGCTGATCGCTGCGCCAGGCCTCGATCGTGCAACCGCGCAGCAACGACTCGGCGTGGGACGCGCCGCAGCGTAGGAGGACCTGCCGATCGCTTCTCGCTCGGCGGAGCGCACGATTAGCGCCGCTTGATTCGCTATAGCTTGTTGCTGGGGAATTCATGGCTAATCGCGCAGAGCTCGAATTCACGTACAACACTGTCGACCGGATCTTTCGGCTCAGCCTCGGCGAGCTCGCGGACTTCAGCGGCGCCAAGTACGACGGCGATTTCGCGCTCACGCTCGAGCAGGCGCAGCAGCGCAAGCATGACTATGTGGCCGAGCGGATCGGCATCGGTCCAGGACGACGAATTCTCGATCTCGGCTGTGGCTGGGGAGCGCTGCTGAACGTCGCTCGCGCGCGCGGCGCCACCGGCGTTGGCGTGACGCTTTCAGCGTCACAGGTCGCATCCTGCCGCCGCCACGGCCTCGACGTGCATCTGCTGGACGCACGCAGCGTCTCGCGTGAGACCTTCGGCGAGTTCGACGCGGTCGCGAGCCTCGGCGCGTGGGAGCACTTCTGCTCGCCCGAGCAACACCGGGCCGGGCGTCAGGAGGCCATCTACCGTGACCTTTTTGCAAACATCGCCGGCCTGCTGCCGACCGGCGGTCGCTTCTACCTGCAGACAATGGTGTTCGGGCGCAACATGATCCCGATCGAGGAGATCTCCGAGCACGCCTCGCCCGACTCGGATGCGTTCATCCTGTTCCTGCTCGGCTGCCAGTTCCCCGGGTCCTGGCTGCCCTCCGGCCGCGAGCAGGTGGTGCGCTGCGCGCAGCCGCACTTCCGGCTGGTGGAGAGCTCCAGCGGACGCCTCGACTACATCCAGACGATCGCGCAGTGGAACCGGCGCATCGGTGCGCGCAGCCTGCGCAAGACCGCGATGAAGCTGTCTCTGCTGCCGCATTGGGTGCGGAGTGGGCGCTTCCGCTACGGGTTCACCTCCGGCGTGAGCGCGAACAAGGAATGCTTCGAGCGCGAGCTACTCGACCACTTCCGTATGGTTTTCGAGAAACCGGGTGAGAGGATGGTGGAGATCTCGGAATGACTCAGGAGCACGTATGGGGCGGCGTTTCCCATGTGCGCAGTTCAGAGACCGCGGCAAAGCGCTCGGGCGGTGCGCCGCGCCACTGCTGGAACTGCGGAGCGCCCCTGCAAGCCTTGCCACCGACGCAGTGCTCGAGCTGCGGGCAGCACCACTACGTCAATCCGAAGCCTTGTGGTGAGGCCGTTGTCGTACACGAAGAGCACATCCTGTTGGTCCAGCGCGCACATGCCCCGTGGCGCGGGCGATGGGATATCCCAGGCGGATTCTGCGAGGGCGACGAGCATCCGATGCATGCCGCCGAGCGGGAGCTCCTCGAGGAGGTTGGACTACGCGCCCGGGCGGAGGTCTACCTGGGAACATGGATGGATAGCTACGGTCCAGCCGCCGCTGATGGGCTGCAGGAGCACACGGCGAACAGCGCGTATCTGATGCGCACACTCGACTCTGGCCCCGCCCTCAGACAGCAGGTCGACGAGATCGCCGCAATCCAGTGGTTCCCGCTGGCCGGCCTACCCGCGGATCTGGCGTTCCCGCAGCATGTGCCACGGGCCCTCGAGGTCGCGGCCCTCGTCTCAGGACAGCGGAGCTTCACCAAGCTCTACGACCGCACCTGGTGACCACAGCAGCGGGGTGGGCCGTCGGCGACCCGGCAGCCGCTCGGCAAGCTGCAGGGCGGCTGCGCTCGAGCGGCCGGCGACGTAGCGCGAGGCGGCTCGCCACGCGGCGGACTCACCACCGGGAGCTTGTTTGACGGTGCGTTCAAAGCGCTCACTGGTCGCAAGGGCGAACAGTCCCCTGCTGCCAAGTCCCATGGCGTAATCGTCTCAGGCCGGCGCATTGGGCGGCGGCCTGCCTCCCAACGCGCGATATCGGAACAATCGGTCCATGGCCGCATACGTCAGAGCCAAGCGACCCGTCCGCCACAGGTCCAAGGTCCCCGTACATGCGCTCGTGCTCGGAAGCATCAGCTCCGTGCAGATCGGCGCCGCATGGGCGACCACGATCTTTCACCAAGTCGGCGCGAGTGGCGCGTGCCTGCTGCGGCTGGCGTCGGCGAGTGTCGTGTTGCTCGCCTTCGGACGTCCGAGCGTCCGCGTGTTCTCGAACCGGCAATGGCTCGCAGCCTGCGCCCTGGGACTCGTCTTGGCCGGGATGAATCTCACCTTCTATCACGCGATCAGTCGCATTCCACTGGGTACCGCCGTGACGATCGAGTTCATCGGGCCGTTGCTCCTGGCCCTCGCCGGCTCACGGCGCCGACGTGATCTCATCTGGGCGGTTCTCGCCGCGGCCGGGATCGTCGCCCTCTGCCATGGGATCGCCAGTGGAACCAACGCAGAAGGTCTGATCCTGGCTGCCATTGCTGGTCTGCTCTGGGCCGGCTACATCCTGCTCCAGGCTCAGGTGGGGAAGGCCTTCACCGATAGCTCGGGGCTGGCGCTGGCGATGACGGTGGCGGCCATCGTCGCGCTTCCATTGGGCGTCACGGCCGGAACCTCCCGGCTGCTCCTACCTGGAACGCTCGCCGTCGGCGTCGCCGTCGGGATGCTCAGCTCCGCGATCCCATATTCACTCGAGTTGCGCGCTCTGCGCCGCCTTTCGACCGCTACGTTCGGGGTGCTGATGAGCCTCGAGCCAGCGTTCGCGGCGCTGGCAGGCGCGCTCGTTCTCGGGCAGACGATCACGCTCAGAGATGCGCTCGGAATCGGGCTCGTGTGTGGCGCATCGCTCGGCGCATCGCTCACCTCGCGGACCCCGCCCGACGCGCTCAATCCGGCAGCCTGAGGGATCCGCTTGAGATTGCCGCCGCGTCGCTCGCGGCGCCCGGCATGGATCTTGCGCTGTCACGCACTCCAGCGGGGCTGTTCGGCTTGATCACGATCTCCGTCGCGTAATCCGGCATCGCCTTCCAAGCTTGGTCGTGTAGTCCCATGCGGTTACAGGCAGCGGGAGAGTAGCGAGCGGATTGGCTGCGCGAGCTCGGGGCGCAGGTATGCGCCTCTGATCGCTGTCCAGGCCCGGATGCGGTAGTCGCTGAGACCTGCCGCGACGAAGGCATCGATACGCCGCTCGAGCAGATTTGGATCGTCGAATCGGTTGCCGATCGGGTTCCACAAGAACGCTGGAACGTCGTATTCGCGATCTGCCAGGTACGGCTTGGGGTCGATGGCCAGATAACGGTCGCCGTGCCGCAGGATGTTGTGGTGGTGGAAGTCGCCGTGGACGACCCAATCCGCCGCCGCATCGAAGTCGGCCAGGAGCTCCCGCGCGAGCGGGACCAGCTCGCTCCCGGCGTGCTCAGCGTGATCCAGCCAAACGTCAACCCAGGGATGGACAGGCCTGAACGGCTGCTGCGCCGGACGCCACAGGCGCGTGGCCAACTCGACGGCCACCGCCGTGGCCTCGGTCTCGCCGAGCGCGGCCAACTCGGTTCCGGGCACGGCGCGCTGTTCGAGAACCGCGTTCGCGTACCGATCAATCAGGCCCACCGCACCGTCCCCGGACCAGAGCTTGAGCGCATCCGGCTCGTGCAGTGACTCGTCGTCTCCTTCCCACGCGACCTTCACGACCGCGCCACCGGCCGCTGCGACATAGGACGCGGCGGCCATCACAAACGGCGGGCTGAGCGTCAACCGCCAATGGCGCGCGGCGTCCTCCGCAGTGGCCCGTGCCATTGCGAGATCGAAGCCGACGGGGTTCGAGGGACGCTTCACTGATCGAGCTTAGGGTGCGTAGGGGAATTAGAGCAGCGCGGAGGCGACCGCCCAGACCGTCAACCGCCTCAGTCCGAGGCGCAGGCGTGGAGTCTGCCGTTCGCGCGCGGCGAACGTGATCGCGCGGACTGCCGCGTGGCTGAGCGCTGCTCGCACCAGGAAGTTGATGTCCATCAACCAGTCCCAAGCTCCGCCGTCCCGTGTTCAGACGGCGCTGACGGCGCTAGTGGCAAACGCCGAGGTCGCGCGCGACCGGTGTGGGCACGGCCTCGATCGGGCACTGGAAGCTGCTGCCGGCTATCACGACGTGCCAACTCGAGCCGGTCTGATGCTCGATGACCACACCGTTGGCCGCAATCTCCAGGCACGCCTCCGACAGCTTCGCCGGCCAGGCCAGCATGGCGTAGCTCCGGTTGACGGTCGAGATCATGACGACCTGGCAAGCCGCCTGTCGGCGGCTGATCTCGCCCTGGTGCACGGCCGCGGCCAGAATCGATGCGCGCGCGCCTCTGCCCGCCGCACGGTGCGCAACGGCCGACCCTGGGGCGAGCAGCCCGGCAAGCGCGAGCGCGATGCAAACCTGGGTCCGGAGCATGCCTTCAAGCTACCGGAGCTCCGGGACGGACGACGGGCGACTTCGCCCAGGTGCTCAGGGAACGACATGGCCTCAGACCGAAGCTGGTGCTCGCACGAACCAGGGCCCCAACACTCGGGTGCGTCAATCCGGACTGACGAAGCCGGCGAGTGGCGCGCCCTGGCCATGACCCGTATCGGCACGCAGCTGGTTGGTTCCTGCTTCGACGACGGAAAACCCAGTCCGGTCACCATCGCCGTTGACAACATCGGGTCCGCGCCGGCCAGGCGCATCCGTGGTGACGATCGCGACATGCGCGGCCGACGGGGAGGTGCCCGAACTGAGGCCGTAGACAGCGACATCCCCCGGTTCGGGCCGGTACGTGCCGTAGGCCGAGTGCCAGGCTCCGTGCGCGACACCCCACGCGTAGAAGCTGGCGGCGGAGGCATCGATGTCGCCAGGGCTGAAGCCGTAGCTGAACGGCACCCCGGCGTGCTGCCAGGCCCAAGCCGCAAAGTCGGCGCACCATTCCTCCGAGGATCCGGCATCTGGACAGGTCTGCGCGCCAACGCCCCAATAGGCGCTGAACTTGTTGCAGTACGAGTTCGAGGGGTCAGTGCTGTAGCCGAGCTGGGTGTTGGCGACCGCGACGATGCGCTGTCTGAGACTCATCCCGGCAAGGCTGGAGCGGCTTGGAAGAGCAAAGGATCGGGTCGTTGCGGAGGTGCTCTCGATGATCAGCACCAGGGCGATCAGGGCAGCCGCGGCCGGAATCAGGAGGCGTCGCCTGCGCCGCCCGCGACGTGACCGGCCTGACCGAGACCTGATCTCACGGCGCGACGCGGCGCTTCTGGCCGGCCGCGGCTCACGCTGTGCACTCCCGCGACGAAGCTCGCTGACCTCCTGCCGAAGTTCGAGCAGACCTGGCGGGTCGCCGCGCCGACGCGCCGGCCGATCCCAGCCGCGGTTGCTCGATGTCCAGTGTTCAGTCATTGTTCAGAGGGACTCTGCGAGGTCACCGGTGGGTGCCGCAGGTCGCAGCACAGACTGTGACGCACGCGCGGGTCGCTCGCTATCCGGTCACAGACGGAGCGGGATCCGGTATTTCCCTGATGATGGTGCTAATGCGGAATCGTTCTCGGTGGTCCGACACGCAACTGCTCGCGGCGATCGCCGCCTGCGATGAGCGCGCCTTCAGTGTCTTCTATCGGCGGCACCTGGCGACGATCGTGGGCTGGTGCGTTCGCCGGAGCGGTGACCCGGACCTCGCTGCCGATCTGACCGCCGAGGTGTTCGCGGCCGTGCTCGTGTCGGCCGCGCGCTACCGGCCCACCAGCGACTCGGCCACCGGATGGCTGATCGGGATCGCCCGCAACGTGCTCGGCCACAGTTTGCGAAGCGGCCAGATCGATGCCCGAGCACGTGCGCGTCTCGGAGCGGCAACGCTGGTCGTCGAGGACCACGACATCGACCTCGTTCTGGAGCTCGCCGCCAGCGCGAACGGCGCGGCCGGCCAGCTGCTGGCAGAGCTTCCACAGGATGAGCAGGCAGCGGTTCGTGCCCGTGTGATCGACGAGCGCGACTACTCGGAGATCGCCAACGAACTGGGCTGCTCCGAACTCGTGGTCCGCAAGCGGGTCAGCCGAGGGCTGTCCCGGATGAGAGCCGTTCTGGCAACGCAATGAACAGCGACTTCTTCACGCAGCTCGAGGTGGAACTCGGCAGCCTCACCCGCGATGGCGTGCACCTGCTCGACGCATCGTCGCGAGCGCGCCACCACCACCTGTTCACAGTGGTGCGGCACGGGGCCGTGATCGTCGCGCTGGCGATCGCACTGGCCGCCTCCTTGGTCAGCGAGTTCCCGGCGACCGCCAGTGGGCACACGCCCGCTGCACTCGCAGCGGCGGCACACCGCGCGTGACCGGGCCGACCCCGAGCCGCGGAGACACCAGCGCCGGAGACACCAGCGCCGGAGACACCAGCGCCGGAGACACCAGCGGCGGAGACACCAGCGGCGGGGACACCAGCGCCGGGGACACCAGCGGCAAAACCAAGCACAACGGGTCCTCTGTGAGGGGGATGGCGGAGCTGGTGCTCACCGTCGCTGTGGCGGCCGCGTTGGCGTTGCTGGTCCAAGCCTTCCTCATCAAGCCGTACAAGATCCCGAGCGGGTCGATGATCCCGACCCTGGCAATCCACCAGCGAATCCTGGTCAACCGGCTGGCCACGCACCCGGGCCTCGGTGACGTGGTGGTGTTTCGCCCCCCGGTCGGTGCGCTGCGCGGTCCTGATGGTCTATGCGGAAACAACCACGAGGGGCTCGGGAACCCACGCGCATGCGATCGCGCCTACGGAGGGGAGTCGTCGCAGACGTATGTCAAGCGCGTGGTGGGCCTCCCCGGAGACCACCTGAAGATCATCGGAGGCAAGGTGTTTCGCAACGGGGCCGAGGAGCGCGGCTCCTACATCCAGCCGTGCCCCACTGAGAGCTTTTGCCGCTTCCCCACGGTGATCACCGTGCCACCGGACCACTACTACATGATGGGTGACAACCGCGGAGTCTCGGACGACAGCCGCTTCTGGGGTCCGATCGCCCAGTCCTGGATCATCGGCACGGCGTTCTTCACCTACTGGCCCCCGGACCGCATCGGCACGGTCTGAGGCACCAGGGCCGTCATGCCCAGTCGATTGCGGCAAACAGCTCGCGCAGCCGACGCCCTCGGGCCGGATTGAGCGCCCCCATCCAGGAGATCCGCCCGAGCAGGTGCGCTCTGAAGTCGTCGACCTGGTCGCGGTTCTGGCTCGCCGGGCCGCCACGGGCCGCGTTGTGGAGGATCGCCTTCAGCTGGTCGTATTCACTTCGCCGCACGTTCGTACGAACGTTGACGACGACACCACAGACGGCCTGGCGACCGCCCGCTGCCTGAATCCGGGATTTGCCGTCGTTGAGCTCGAAGCCCTCGTCGCGAATGATCTCTCGCGCGAGCGCCTCGAAGCGGTCACGACGACGAATCAAGCGCGCCGGCCCAGAGAAGGTGAGATCGTCCGCGTAGCGCGAGTAGCGCACGCCCGTCGCCTGCGCCAGACCCGACAGTCGGCGATCGAGCCTGAACGCCACCAGGTTCGCCAGCGCCGGCGAGGTCGGCGCGCCCTGGGGAAGATGCGGGGTCGCGAGCTGACGACCCAGCCAGAAGCGTGACTGGACCGCATCTGCCGGCGTGGCAGTGACGATGTGCTGCCACACCGCCAGCGGCACGACGTTCGTCGTGATACCTGTCAGCACATGGGCGACCGAGCTTTCGTAGCCGAGCGTGCGCCAGGTGCGATAGACACGGCCGGCCGGCACCGAAGCGAAGAAGTCCTCGAGATCCAGTCGCAGTACCACGCCCTGTCCGGTGTGGATCTGCGCATGGCTCAAGGCTGACCTGCCCGAGACGAAGCCGTGCGCTGCGGGGTGCGGCGGGACACGGCTGAGAACCTCGCGCAGGATCCAGCGCTGGATCTCCTTCAACCGTAGCTTTGGCGCCTCGATGACACGCGGCATCCCGCCGCGCCTGGGTACCGCCAGGTAACGGTAATTGCGAAGCTGCTCGCGCGGGACGGTGCGCTCCAGGCCGCGCACGTCTGCCATCCAGTCCAGCTGGCCAAGGCTCAGCTCGAGCCACTCCGCGAGATCGCCGGCCGTGGGGATCGCAGGTAGCCCCCATGCCGCCAGACCCGAGGGACGCGATGCGCGCATACGAGCGAACGGGGCGATCGCCGGCGGGGCAGGCCGCGCCGGGGCGGGTTCGTCGGCGGGCACGCGCTCATCGAGGAATTCGAGCACGAGTGCCAACAACGCGTGACGCCGATCCAGCGGTGCGGTACGGAACACCGCCACCACCCGCTGCGCCAAGGCGGGCATCCAGTCCGGCCAGCTTTCGAGGCAGGCGGCGCCGCTCTCGGCGACCAGTTCCCCGGTCCACGCCGCGCCCAGGAAGGCGCCCGTCAGAGCGTCGGCGAGCCTATATCGGTCATCGGATTGATGCACCACGGCACATGATGGCGGCGCCGCGCCCCGACTGCTCCTGTCGCGCGTGCCCGGAAGTGCTTCCGCAGGATGCACCGTAGGGCCCGTGACGTACTGCTCGAGGTGGATTGCTTTCCCCGGGGTTACCCCGGAGAGGCAGCGCACCCGAAGATGCGCCAGCCCGACTCGGTGCAGCGGCGCCGCGAGACGCACGCTAACCCGAGGCGGCCACAGCCGCAAGCTGCCCGGCGCGGCCCGGGGGACCCAAGCCTTGCCCGTAACGGACCGGCGCCCGCCGGAGGGCTCAGACGGTTGCGGGTCCCGCGGCGGGAAGCGCCTCGAGCCACCCCTCATCGGGATCATCACGCGCCACCACGTCGGCGATCACGGCGGTGACGTTGTCACGGCTGCCCTGCGCGAGCGCGGCGTCGACGAGCCGGCTAACCGCCTCGGCGGCGGCCTCGTGCGTGATGAAATCTGCGACCTGCTTGTCCGTCAGGTAGTCGGTGACGCCGTCTGAGCAGAGCAGCAGGCGGTCACCGGCCTGGGCGTCGACCGCCCGCAGCACGACCGGCTGCCGATCGCCGCCATCCAGGGTCCTGAGCACGACGGAGCGGTGCGGATGGCCGCGGGCTTCGGCCTCGGTGAGGTCGCCCTGGTCGATCAGCTCCTGCACGAGGCTGTCATCACGGGTGAGCTGCGACAGATGCCCATCGCGGAAGAGGTAGGTCCGTGAATCGCCGACGTTGGCGACCAGATAGCGCCCGTCGTTTCCCATCGCCACAGCGGTGAGCGTCGTGGCCATGCCCGTATGGCGCGGCTCGTAGTAGGTCGCGAACGAGATCAGGTCGTTGGCGTCGGCGACCGCGTCGGCGAACTCGGTTTCGAGCGTGCCCACCAGACGGCGGTTGTCGAGCGCGGCCATCTTCAGGATCGCGGCGTTGCTCGCCAGCTCGCCGGCCGCGGCCCCACCGACGCCGTCGGCGACCGCGACCAGGCGCGGCGAGGCGAACGCCGCGTCCTCGTTTTTCCCGCGCAGGCCGAGCTCGCTCACGACCGCCGGCTGCAGCATCAACGCGGCCATTCGGCACACGGTAGCCGGAAGCACGAGCCGTGGCACCGCGTGGTTCGGGCCGCGAACGCCTGGGTAAGCCCGAACGACGGGCGTTACGCTCATGTTCAAGGAGCTACATGGCTAACCGGCTCGGGTCCACACCAACAAACGTGCAAACCCCGATCCGGGGCCAGACCGCAGAGGAAGCGCCCGACGGACGCTGGGATCACGACCCCCTGTGCCCCGATGAGAGCAACTCGCCATCCGGACTGCGACAGCTGCTCAGGACCCACCGCCGTTCGCTGCTCGCATTGCTGGCGATCGGCGTCGTGATCATCTTCATCTTGGCCGTGCTCCCGCAGCTGGCGGGCTTCGGCAAGAGCCTGCATCGACTGCGCTACGGCAACAAGCTGTGGTTGGCGGCGGGCGTCGGCCTGGAATGCCTCTCGCTGGCCGGCTACATGGCGCTCTTCCGGCTCTTGTTCTCGAGCGGCCAGGTCGAGATCGGCTGGCGCTCGAGCTACCAGATCACGATGGCCGGGGCGGTCGCCACCAAGCTGCTGGCGGCCGGTGGTGCCGGCGGGATCGCGCTGACCGTGTGGGCTCTGCGCGCAGCGGGACTCGACGCCGAGACGGTCGCTCGGCGGATGACGAGCTTCGTGCTGCTCCACTACCTGGTGTTCATGCTGGCGCTGGTCATCTTCGGCGCCGGTCTGGCGATCGGGCTGCTACCCGGCAGCTCACCAACGGCGCTGACGGTGCTGCCGGCGGCGTTCGGTGGCGGGGTGATCATGCTGGTGGCGGCGATCGGCTTCTCCGCGGATCGTGCCGAGCGCTGGCTCTCGCGCCTGGCCCGGCGCCACCGGGGTCCCCGGTCGCTGTTCGCCAAGTTGGCGACGCTTCCCCGCACCCTGCACAGCGGGGTGACGACGAGCATGAGCGTCCTGGCGCACCCCAAGCCCGGGCTGAGCGGAACCGTCGTCTACTGGGCGTTTGACATCGCGACGCTGTGGGCCGGGTTCCGCGCCTTTGGTGCGCTGCCGCCGGTGGCCGTCGTCGTGCTCGCCTACTACGTCGGGCAGCTCGCCAACGTACTGCCGATCCCGGGCGGCGTCGGAGGCGTCGAAGGCGGCATGATCGGCTCGTTCATCGCCTTTGGCGTGAACGGCAGCACCGCGGTGCTGGCGGTGCTCGCCTACCGCATCATCTCCTTCTGGCTGCCGGTGCTGCCCGGCTCGATCGCCTATCTGCAGCTGCGCTCGGCGGTCTCGAAGTGGCGCGAGCGGGAGCCCGCAGCCGCCGAGTCGCGCTGACCCCCGAGTCGCGCAGACTCTCAGGCCGCGGCATCGACGACGCCACGGCGCTCGGCCGCGGAGAGCCGCTCCTGCGCGGCCTGCGCCAGACTCCGCAGCCGCTCGGCCTCTCGCGCGGAGGTCTCAGCCAGCTCGGTCAGACCCTCGCCGCGCAGCCGATGCGCAAGCGCGAGCCGCTCCTGCACCTCCTCCCAGGCTTCGTGGCGCTCAGCGCGCAGCTGCTGCGGCTCGACCGTGGCGCCGTCCTGCCCGGCGATCTACACGCAAGCGGCCGTCGCCAGCCTGCGCTGCTCGCGGGCGCGCAGCACCGAGGCGCTCGCCTGCCGCAGCAGCTTCGGGCGTGCCCCGTCGTCGCCGGCGTTCACTCCCGCGCGGAGCTCGTGTGCCCGCGCCCGGTGCTCGGCCGCTAGGGCGCGTGACTGGTCCGCGCGCCAGCGTTGCTCGAGACCCTGCTCAGCCTCCCGGCCGCTCGCGCTCATGGGCCTCGATACCCAGCTCCGCCGGATTGATCAACATCACAGAAGCGCTAACAACCTCAAGCGCCGCCAAGGATTATTCGATGAAGCCGCCGGACTGGTGTTCCCAGTGCCGGGCGTAGGTGCCGCCGTGAGCGAGCAACTGCGCGTGCGTGCCGGTATCGGTGATCGCCCCGTCCTCGACCACGACGATGCGATCGAGCCGCGCGATCGTCGACAGGCGGTGGGCGACAACCAGCGAGGTGCATTTGGTCATCAGCGACCAGAGCGCCTCCTGCACCAGCCGCTCGGATTCGGAGTCGAGCGCGCTCGTAGCCTCGTCGAGGATCAGGATCGGCGCGTGCTTGAGCATCGCCTCGGCGATCGCAACGCGCTGACGCTGACCGCCCGAGAGCTTGAGGCCGCGCTCGCCGACGATCGTCTGGTAGCCGTCGGGCAACTCGGTGACGAACTCGTGCACGTGCGCGGCACGGCTGACCTCGACGATCCGCTCGATGTCGGGCTCCCCCTCCTGCCCCAGCCAGATGTTCTCCGCGATCGTGCGGTGCAGCATCTGTGGGTCCTGCGGCACATAGGAGATGTGACGCCGCAGCGAATCCTGCGTGACCGCACGGATCGATTGGCCGTCGATCCGGATCTCCCCGCCGGTCACATCCATGAAGCGCAGCACCAGCCGGGTCAGTGTCGACTTGCCGCCACCGGAGGGGCCGACGATCCCGACCCGCTCACCCGGCTCGACCTTCAGGCTCAGCTGCCCGATCAGCGGTTGTTCGGGCGCGTAGGAGAATGCGACCGCGTCAAAGGCGATCTCACCGCGCGGCACCGTCAGTGCCGGTGCGCCGGGCACGTCGACCACCTCGGGGTCGGAGTTGATCAGGCCGACCAGCTTGGTCCCGCGCCCCAGCGCCCGCGAGAGCGAGCGCACGGTCTGGAAGCTCTGGATGACCAGCTCGGCCACCTGCGAGGCGTAGAACAGGATCAGGTAGACGATCCCCGCCGAGACGTCGTGATGCAGCGCCAGCACGACGCCGATGAACAGCGCGCCCCAGCTCATCGTGTTGATGATCGAGGACATCCACGTGCGCGTGAGCGTGAACTCGCGGCGCGCGCCGAGGTCTGCAGACACCGAACCCTGCAGCTTCTCCGCGAGCGTCGCGCGCTCGAGGTCCTGGCCACTCTGGGCTTTGACCGTCGAGATGTTGCGGATCACGTCGAAGGCGACGCCCTCGGCCTCGGTGTGCGCGGCCGAGAAGCGCACGGACGCCTCGGTGACCGGCTTCGAGCGGATCACCACGAGCCACACGAACATGCTGGTGAAGACGGCGATCGTGAGGCCGACCGGCCAGGCCTCGATCAGCAGCACGACGATCGCCGCGATCACGCCGAAGACGATCCGCAACATCCCCCACGTCAGCTCGTCGATCGACTGCATCAGCGCCCACGAGAACGCCGAGAGCGTCGAGGAGACCTCGCCCGAGGGATGGTCTATGTGCCAGCGGTAGCTGAGCTCGAGCAGCCGGTCGAAGACCACCGCGACGGAGTTGGCAAAGGCCTTGGTGCAGCCCTCCCACTCCAGCCACCCCGCCAGTCGCCAGCACACCGTCCCGGTGATCAACAGCACCGCGTAGAGGATCACGAGCGTCCCGAAGCTGTGCCACAGATGAGAGTGCGGGCCGAGCTTCGTGATCCGCTCGAGTGCCGTGGCGAACACCAGCGGCGTCGCGACGCTGTCGATGATGACGCCGATCGTCACGCAGACCCAGGCTGGGACCAGCAGCCTGGCGTAGGGGCGCGAAACCTCGACGCAGAAGCGCAGGGTCTCGCGATTGCTCGCCCTGACCTCCATCGGGTTGGCGGTGCGGGCGCTCAACTACAGGCCCAGCCGCTCACATACGAGCGGCGCGGCCGGCGCCGAATCGGCGGACAGCCGCGGCAGCAACTCCGCCCAGCCGGGCTGCAGGGCGATCGCCGCGCGCACAAGTTCGACGCCGCCGTCGACATCGCCGGACAGCACGGTGCCGAGGCCCGACCAGAAGAGCAGCTCGTGATTGCCGGGCGCGAGCTCGGATGCCTGCCGGTAGTGCAGCGCAGCCGCGTCGTGCCGGCCCTCCCCCGCGAGCTCGTCGCCGAGGCCTGCCTGTGTGTAGGCGCGCTGCAGATCGAACAGCCGCCGCAGCTCCACGAGCGGCTCGGGGTGATCCTCGACGCGCAGTGAGATGCTGGCCTGCCACGGCTCCCCCTCGGCGGGCACGACCAGCAGCGCCGCCGATTGGCGCCCGCGGATGTCGCCACCGGCTGCCTCGCCGGCGTCAAGCGCGGCAAGCAGGCGGCAGGCCAGCGGGCCCGCCGCCGTACCAAAGGCCTCGAGCATGCTTCCCCAGACGGTCTCGGTGGCCATGATGTTGGCCTGACAGGAGACCTGCTCGCCGGTCGCGTGGCCGGCAAAGTCCATGCAGGCGCAGCCGGTGTGCACGGCCACGCCGCCGCGCGCGTCGACGATCGCGAGCTGGCGTCCGGCGGCGCCGGGGTCGGCTTCGAGCAATCGGTCGAGGGCATCGGGCGCACTCACTCCAGTGGCGAGCAGCCCGAGCGCATCGGGCCCGTGGGCCACGTGCACGTTGGCCTGGGTGGCCACAGCGCCGACCCCGGGGCGAGCCCAGGGAACGAGCGGCCCGACGCCGAACCAGTGCGACTGGACGGCGACGCCGAGCTCGCCGGTCTGCTGGTCTCGGGCAACGATCGAGTAGGTCACGGGTGCAATCGTAGGCGCATGAGTCGGAACTTCGAGACCGCCGTGAATTTGCGAATCATGCCCTTAGACCGGTCCCGCTGGACCGGTCCATCCTCCACTCAGCCTGAGCCGGTGGCGAGCCGGTAGCGATGCTCGGGGCGACCGGCGGTGCCGTAGTGCAGGCGCAGCTCGACCTTGCCCTGGCGCGCGAGTTCGGCGAGGTAGCGCTGGGCGGTCGAGCGGCTGATGCCGATGCTCGCCGCGATCTCGGCGGCCGAGAGATCCTCGGGCGAGGCCTGCAGCAGATCCTGGATCGAAGCCATCGTCGGCCCCGACTGCCCCTTGGGCAGCCCCGTCGGGCCACGCAGCAGGTTGTAGAGCGCGTCGACCTCGTGCTGCTCGGCCTCGCGTTCCTCGGCATCGCCGATCCTGTCGAGACGGCGTGAGAGCTCGCGGTATGCGATCAGCCGCTCCTCGAGCTGGGCGTAGGTGAACGGCTTGACGAGGTAATGGACGGCGCCGAGCTGCATCGCGGCACGGACGCTCTTCATGTCGCGCGCGGCCGTGATCACGAGGAAGTCCGGGCGCGGGCCATGCAGCTCGAGGGTCTCGCGCAGGAGATCGAGACCGCTGCCGTCGGGCAGGTAGATGTCAAGCAGCACGAGCGTCGGCGAGAGCTGCCTGATCGCGTCGCGACCGCTGGCCAGGGTCGAGGCATGGCCGGCGACCTCGAAGCCTTCGGCCCTGCGCAGGTAGGCACCGTGGATCGAGGCGACGTGGTAGTCGTCCTCAACCACCAGCGTTTCGATCATGCGCCGACCTCCGACCCGGCCGGGACGAGCGGCAGGACCACGCTGAACACCGTGCCGCTCTGCCCGTTGCCTGACTCGAACGCGATCGTACCACCGGAGCGGCGCACGAGACGGTGCACGAGCGCCAGCCCGATGCCGCGCTGCCGGTCTGGCTCGGGGGCCTTGGTGGTGAAGCCGTCGGTGAAGATCTGCGCGGCGGCGTCCGGTGGCACGCCGTCACCGGAGTCGGTCACCGCGATCCGCACGGAGTCGTCGCTCGTCAGCTGCACGCTGACCGCGGCCGCCCGGGAGCCCGCGGCCGCCGCGTCGATCGCGTTGTCGACCAGGTTGCCGATGATCGTCAGCACGCTGCTGGTGTCGAGGCCGTCGGCGGACAGCTGCGAGTCCTCTGTCAGCGTCAGCGCGACACCGCGCTCGGTCGCGACCGTCATCTTGGCGAGCAGCATCGCCGCGATCTCGGGGCGTTCGATCTGGGCGCGGATCGACTCCGCCAGGCCCGCGCTCGCCCTGGAGACGTCGAGCGCGTAGTGCACCGCGGCATCGTGGTCGCCGAGCTCGATCAGCCCGGCGAGCGTGTGCATGCGGTTGGCGAACTCGTGCTGCTGGGCGCGCAGCGCGTCGGTCAGGGCGTCGACCCCGTCGAGCTCACGGATCATCGCCTCGAACTCGGTGCGGTCGCGCAGCGTGATGACGGCGCCGAGCAGGCGGCCCCTGCGCGCGACCGTCATGTGGTTGACGACAAGCACGTGCTCATCGGTGAGCACGACCTGGTCATCGCCCGCGGTCGCGCCGCTGAGCAGATCGCGCAGGCGCCCCGGCTCGAACAGATCCTCGATCGAGCGCCCGACGGCAGGCTCGGCGATCGGCAAGAGGCGCCGGGCCTCGTCGTTGATCAGGGTCACGCGCTCGTTGCGATCGAGCGTGATCACGCCCTCACGGATGTTGTGGAGCATCGCCTCGCGTTCCTGCACGAGCGCGGCGATCTCGTGCAGCTCGAGACCGAAGGTGCTGCGCTTCAGGCGCCGCGCCAGCGTCAGCGATGCGGCGATCCCGATCCCCAGCGAGATCGCGAAGTAGAGCAGCAGCGTCGGTAGTTCGTGCAGCAGCTGCGTGGCGATCCTGCTTTCCTCGATGCCGGACGAGACCTCGCCGATGATGCGCCCGTTCGGGGCGCGCAGCGGCACGCGCGCGTTGGCCGAGACCCCGAGGTTGCCGTGGTCGACGCCGAGGTGGTCACGGCCGTCGAGCGCGACGATCGGCTCGCTCACGCGCTTGCCGATCAGCTTCGCGTCCGGGTGCGAGAAGCGGATCCCGTGACGGTTGATCACAACGATGTAGCTGGCTCGCGTCTGCAGCCGCACGTCCTGGGCAAGCGTCTGGATCTCACGCCGGTCAGCCGCGTCGTGGCGGTAGAGGGCTTCGCGGATCGTGGGCATCGCCGCGAAGGTCTGGGCGATCACGAGCGCTCGGCGCTGGTACTCGTGCAGGAGGTCGCTGCGGCGGCTGAGCGTGTCGAGCACGAGGCCGACGACAGTCGTCGCGAACAGGATCGCGACAACGCTCACGACTATGCGATTGGACAGCTGGCCTCGTCGCCACATGGCCTCTCCTCGATGGCGAGTCTAGGACGGGGGCCCTCCGCCGCAACTCTCCTGGGCAAAACGCACAGAAGTCGCGGAATGCGGCTTTGCCGGGTAAGGCGCAGAAGCCTTGTCCCAAGGCCGGCGTCACACCTAGGTTGTTTTGAGTCGCACCGAAGAGGGTCGGGCGACGACTCGGTATCCACAGGAGGAGAGAACGTATGCGCTTCGCAAGCAGGGCTTGCCGCCGATGACCCTGTTCTGGCTGTCCGTAGGGTTCGGATTGGTGACGACGTCCGTGCTCGCTGTCGCGGCGATGGGGCTGAGCCTACAGTTCGGGATCACCAACTACGTCAACTTCGCGTACGGGGACTTCATGGCCCTCGGGGCGTACCTGGCGTTCTTCCTGAACAACCAGGTGTTGCACATCAACATCTGGGTCTCGGTGGCGCTCGCGACGTTGCTGATGGGTGTGTTCGGTGTGCTCATCAACCAATTCCTGCTCGGACCGTTCGCACGCCGGTTCAAGTCGACGCATTACGTCTTGATCGTGACCTTCGGCCTTTCGCTGGTGATGCTCAACGTCATCTACTCGATCTGGGGCGCAAACGTGCAGTTCTATTCGCTGCCACCTGGCATGGCGCACAAGATCGGCCCGCTGCTGCTCACGACCAGCCAGTTGGTCGTAATGGGCATCGCAGTGGTGATTCTGCTGACGATTCACGCGACGCTGAAGATGACGCGCCTGGGCAAGTCGATGCGGGCGATGTCAGACAACGGGACGCTCGCGATGAGCAGCGGGATCGACACGAAGCGGATCACGACGATCACGTGGTTTCTCTCCGGCGCCCTTGCCGGCGTGGCCGGAGCGGTGCTCGGCATCAGCGAGGGCAACCTCACTCCGGCGTCCGGCGAGCTCTTCCTGTTCGTGATCTTCGCCGCCGTGATCCTGGGCGGCATCGGAAGCATTTACGGAGCGATGGCGGGGGCGGTCGTGATCGGTATGGCGACCGAGATCTCGGCGGCGTTCATCAATCCGGCCTACAAGCTTGACATCGCCTTCGCCGTGCTGATCCTGACCCTTCTGATCCGGCCGAATGGACTCATTGCGCGGCCCGGAACGACCTGATACCTGATGACTTACTACATCTTCACTCTCGTCTTTTTCCTATTCGAGTATTTCATCCTCGCGATGGGGTTGAACATCCAGTACGGCGAGGCTGGAATCCTCAACTTCGCCTACATCGGCTTCGTGGCACTCGGGGCGTATGTCACCGGCGTCACGGCTCTGCCATCGCACGTTTCAGGGCAGTTCTACATCCTCGGGCTCGGGCTGCCGTTTCCGGTGAACACGCTGCTTGGCGGTCTGGCAGCGATGGCCATGTCGGCGCTGGTTGCTGTGATTACGCTCAGGCGTCTGCGGACGGATTACCTCGCGATCGTGCTGATCTCGTTGTCACTCGTCTTCTACGACTTCTGCAACAACTACGTCTCCCTGTTCAACGGCGCCGATGGTCTCTACAACGTGCCCGAGCCATTCGCGAAGACACTCGGCCTGAGCTCCAACAACTTCATCGTATTCTTCGCCTGCCTCACCGGCGTGATCTCGCTGATCGTGTGGTTCGTGATGAACCGCGTGATGCGGGCTCCGCTCGGGCGAACGTTCCGCGCGGTCCGCGACGACCACGTGACCGCCGCCGCGCTCGGCAAGAACCCCTTCCGTATGCAGTTGAAGGCGATGATGATCGGCTCCTTCTTCGCCGGCATCGGCGGCGGCCTGCTGATCCAGTTCGGCGGCTCGTTCAACCCGACCGCATGGCTCCCCGGTGAGACGTTCGTCGTGTTCGCCGTGCTGCTCGTCGGCGGCGTCGGAAACAACATCGGCATGTTGGTCGGGGCGCTGCTGGTTGAGACGCTCCTGATCCACCTGCCCGCCTTCCTCCCGGAGATCCCCGGGCATCCCGGCTTGATCGAGTACTTCGACCTCGCCGTGGTGGGCATCGTGCTGATGCTGTTCCTCTGGTTCCGCCCGCAGGGCATCGTGCCCACCCGCATGCGTCGCGCGGCGAGCTTCGGAGTCACCGAAAAGCCGGACGGTGAGGCCGGGGACCTCGACCAGACGTCTGCGCTTGCCGGAATCGGAGCGAGAGTCGAGCGGGTAACCACCGCCACCGAGGAGGCATGATGAGCGTGACTGAAACGCCCACGGCGGACACGTCCGTGTCGACGGCACTTCACTGCGAAGGGCTGATCAAGGCCTTCCAGGGCGTGCATGCGGTCAACGGCGCCGAGTTCAGCGTCCCGGACGGGCAGATCACGGCACTTATCGGGCCCAACGGCGCCGGTAAGACGACTGTCGTGAACATTCTCTCCGGGGCCATGAAGTCCGATCGCGGAAGGATGTTCCTCGGTGAGACGGAGACGACGGGCTGGCCGAGCTACAAGATCGCGCGGCACGGCCTGTTGCGGACCTTCCAGCTCTCACGGGAGCTTGGCGGACTGACCGTGCTCGAGAACCTGCTCACCGCGGCCCCCAACCAGGCGGGCGACGAGCTGGTCAACGTGCTGTTCCGGCCCGGCCTCGTCCGGCGTCAGGAACGCGAGAACGCCGAGCGCGCCCTCGAGCTGCTCGATGTCTACGGCCTCTACCGCCACCGCGACACGCCCGCGAGCGACCTCTCGGGAGGCCAGAAGAAGCTGCTGGAGATCGCGCGCGCGGTGATGGGCCGACCGAAGGTTCTGTTGCTCGACGAGCCGATGGCCGGTGTCAACCCAGCCCTGATCGACGTGCTCGGGAACTACATCCTCGACCTCAAGAAGGACGGCGTCACCGTCCTGATGGTCGAGCACAACCTGGGCGTGGTCGAGCGAATCTGCGATTACGTGATCGTCCTGGCTGAGGGCAAGACCCTTGCTACCGGCCGCCTCAGCGATCTGCGGCAGAACACAGACGTTGTCAAGGCCTACCTGGGTGAGGTATAGAAATGCCAGCGCTGGAAACTGAGGGCGTCACTGCCGGCTACGGCAAGGTCCCGATCATCAACGACATCTCGGTGAACGCCGAGGTCGGCCAGGTCACCACGATCATCGGGCCCAACGGCGCGGGAAAGTCGACGTTCGCAAAGACGCTCGTCGGGATCCTGAAGCCGATGGCTGGGCGGATCATGGTGAACGGGGTCGACGTCACGGGTATGCCGGGCCACGAGATCCCGCGTCATGGGCTGGCCTACGTACCGCAGAACGACAACGTGTTCAAGCGCATGTCGGTCCGGGAAAACCTCGAGGTCGGCGGGTTCGTGATGAAGGGTGACGCCTCATCCCGAATCGCCGAGCTGTTCGAGATCTTCCCTGATCTCGCCAAGGCGCACGCGAAGAAGGCAGGTTTGCTCTCCGGGGGGCAGCAGAACCTGCTCGCGATCGCCCGGGCGCTCATGGCAGAGCCGACGGTGATCGTCCTGGACGAGCCGACCGCGGGGCTCTCCCCGCAATACACCAGTGTCGTCTGGGACCAGGTCGCACGGATCGCGCAGCTCGACACGGCGGTGCTCGTCGTCGAACAGAACGTCGAGCGTGCGCTCAAGCACTCCAACTTCGTCCACATCTTCGTGGCGGGGCGTGACCACGTCCGCGGCGCGGCCGCGGACATCTCCCAGCTCGATCTGCCATCGATCTTCCTCGGGCGCTCGCACGTGGCCCAGGCGGGGTGAGGCTCCTTGCCCAGTACTGAGCAGACCTTCACCTAAACCATCGAAGTAAACGGAGGAGTAGCACTATGTTCAAGTTCAGACGGCGAGGTGCGGCATTGGCTGTCGCATCTGCGGCCGCGTTGGGAGTGGCAGCAGCGGCCGTGGGCCCGGTTGCCTCAGCCTCAGCGCACGGATCGACATCAGGTAACCTCGTCGTTGCGGGCATGTTCCCGTTCACCGGGTCTAAGTCACTGTTGTCGACCTGGGGCACCCATGGCGTAGCCGTCGGTGTCTACGACGTCAATAAGAACGGCGGCGTGCTCGGTCACGAGTGGAAGGCCAGCTACGCCGACGATGCAGCCGATTCGGTCGACGCGCTGCCGGCGTTCCGCAAGCTGATGCTGCAGAAGCCGACGCTGATGGTCGGGCCGTTCTCGCCGACGATCGAGGCCGTGATCAAGCAGTTCCAGCCCAACGACGTGGCCGACTTCATGGTCGGCGGCCTGACGACGCTCGACAGCATGAACTACCCGTTCGTGTTCCGCACCTCGTCATCGGACTCCAACGAGGCCATCGCGATGGCGTACTACGCGATCCACCACGGCTGGAAGACGGCGTCGCTGATCTTCGACAACTCGGCGAACTCGCAGGGCTTCGTGCCGCCCCTGATCAAGGCGTACAAGAAGCTCGGCGGCAAGGTCCTGGCGAACATCACGCTGACTCCGGGACAGACCTCCTACAGCGCGGAGCTGGCGCAGGCGTTCGCGAACAAGCCGCAGGTGGTGTTCGACTCGATGGACACGCAGACGGCGGCCACGCTGTTCTCCGGCGGCCAGCAGCTGGGGTACATGAACATCCCGTGGATCGGCGACGATCTGCAGTCAGCGCCACAGGGCGCGTACGCGAAGTCGTTCGGACCGACGGCCGATCAGAACCTGACGGCCGCACTCCCGGCGTCCCCGTCCGGAAACGGATATAGCCACTTCCTGGCTGACTACCAGAAGGTGTGGCACACCAAGAACATCCTGCCGACGACATTCAACGAGTACGACTCGATCGTGATCTCGTCGCTGGCGATGACGAAGGCCAACTCGACGGATCCGAAGAAGTGGGTGAAGGACGTCGTCGCGGTCTCCAACCCGCCCGGGATTAAGTGCTACACGTACGCAGGCTGCGTCAAGCTGCTCAAGCGGCACAAGAAGATCAACTACACCGGCGCATCGGGAAGCGATGACTTCAACAAGCATCACAACGTGTTCAGCGGATTCGAGATGCTCGGCTTCGACTCGAGCCTGAACAACGTCCCGCGCTCGATCGTCACTCCGACAGAACTGGCCTCGGTGGTCAACAAGGGCGGCTGAGCCGGGCCACAACGAATAACAGCCGACCAGGGCCGCGGGCGTGATGTCCGCGGCCCGATCGCGCTGAAAGGAGCCCTGCATGAACTACAGAGTGCTGAGATCGATGTTGTACGTCCCGGCCGACAATGAACGGCGGGTCGGCAAAGCCTTCCAAGCCGGCGCCGACGCTGTGATCGTCGATCTGGAGGACTCGGTCGCGGTATCCAGGAAGGTCGAAGCACGCGCCGGCCTCTCCGACTTGCTTGCCGATCGGGACCGGCCCTGTGCCGCCTACGTGCGCGTGAACGCGATGGGCACGCCGAACTGCCTGGAGGACATCGAGGCGGCCGTCGCCGCCGGCGCCGACGGCATCAGCCTGCCGATGGTCGAGCAGTCCGCCGAGCTGCACGCGGTGAGTTGGTTGCTGGGACAGCTCGAGCGCAAGCATGGACGTGACATCGGCGCCACCGATCTGCTGGCCGTGCTCGAGACCGGTGTCGGACTGCAACATGCGACGCAGGTGCTCAGCGGCCACCCTCGGGTACGCCACGCCGGGCTCGGGGTCGGTGACCTGCAGCTGAGCCTCGGCCTCGAGGTCGGGCCCGACGAGGCCGAGATCTGGCCCTACCGGCGGATGCTGGTGCTGGCGTGCAATGCAGCAGGCCTCGAGGCGCCGCTGGATACCGTCTATCTCGATCTCAAGAACCTCGACGGGCTGCGGGCGGCATCGCTCGCCTCCAAGCGCGCCGGCTTCCAGGGGCGACGCGTGATTCACCCGAGCCAGGTCGAGATCGTCAACGAGGCCTACTCGCCGACGAGCGAGGAGCTCGAGCGCGCCGAGCGGATAGTGCAGGAGTTCGACGAAGCCGAGGCCTCGGGCCTGGCCTCGATGCGCGTAGGCGAGGACTTCGTCGACTACCCGATTGCCCAGCGGGCGCGGCGCGTGCTCGCCGTCCGCGACGCTCTGCAGCACCGCGAGCCCGTGCTCGCGGCCGCGCCCACCCTCGCCCCGCCGGCCCTGGCCCGCCGACCGGTGATCCGCGATGACCCCGCCTGAGCACGGAGCTCAGCGTCCCCTGGCGGGCGTGCGGGTGCTCGAGCTCGGCACCTACGTCGCAGGCCCGTTCTGCGCGACCATGCTGGCCGAGTTCGGTGCCGAGGTCATCAAGCTGGAGTTGCCGGGGATCGGCGACCCCTGCCGGCGCTACGGCAACGCCTCACCGGCCTCCGACGCCTCCTACATGTTCCTGTCGGAGGGCCGCAACAAGAAGTCGGTCACGCTCGACCTGCGCACCCCGGAGGGCGCCGAGCTGACCAGGCGGCTCGTCACCAAGGCCGACGTCGTCGTCGAGAACTTCCAGCCGGGCACGATGGAGCGCTGGGGACTTGGCTGGGAGGTCCTGCGAGCCGAGAATCCCGGGCTCGTGATGGCGCGGATCAGCGCCTATGGACAGACCGGCCCGCTGAGCGGCCAGCCCGGATTCGGCCGCGTCGCGATCGCCTTCGGCGGGCTCGGGTACATCACCGGGTATCCCGACCGCGCTCCGACCTCGCCCGGAACCGCGACCCTCGCCGATTACATGTCGGGCCTGTTCGCCGCCAACGGGGTGCTGCTCGCGTTGCGGGCCCGCGAGCAGACGGGCAGGGGGCAGTGCGTCGACATGGCGCTGTACGAGGCGGTGTTCAGGATCCTCGACGAGACGGCACCGCTTTACGCGGCGACCGGCAGGATCCGCGAGCGCAGCGGCCCGGCGTCACACAACTCCGTGCCCCACAGCAACTACCCGACGGCGGACGGCCGCTGGATCAGCATCGCCTGCACCAACGACGTCATCTTCTCGCGATTCGCCGCCGCCAGCGGTCATCCGGAGCTGGCGGGCGAGGGCAAGTGGGGCACCTACCAGCGGCGCCGCGCCGACGAGGATGCCGTCAACGCCTACGTGGCGGAATGGACAGGCTCACACTCGCGTGAGGAGCTCCAGGCGATCGGCGAGCGCTTTGAGGTGCCGTGCGGTCCGATCTACTCGATCGCGGAGATCTTCGAGGACGCGCACTACGCAGCACGCGGCAACCTGCTGCGCGTGGAGGATGAGCGCGCCGGCGCGGTCGTCATCCCCAATACCATCCCGCGGCTCAGCGAGACGCCAGGTGGGGTCGACACGCTCGGCCCGGCGCTCGGTCAGCACACCGAGGAGATCCTCGGGAGCCTGCTCGAGATCGGCGCCGAGGAGCTTGCCGAGCTCGCCGCCCAGGGCGTGATCTGACGCTGCCGAGCCGCCTGCCGATCGCGGGGCGGCGCTCGCTAGACGCTAGAGCTTGCGCGCCCGCACGGCGGTGCCGTAGGCGCAGATCTCGGTCCAGGTCGCGCCGAGCTCGGAGGTGTCGAAGCGAAACGCCAGGACGGCATTGGCGCCCTTGGCGTCCGCCTCCTCGATCAGCCGCTGGGTGGCGTGCTCGCGACCCTCGGCCAGCATCTTCGTCATGCCCTTGAGCTCGCCACCGACGAGCGACTTGAAGGACGCGCCGATCTGCGAGCCGATGTTGCGCGAGCGCACGGTGAGGCCGAAGACCTCGCCGTACACCTCCTCGATCTCGTAGCCGGGTAGCTCGTTCATCGTCGAGATGATCATCGTCTCTCCTGTCGGTCAGTTGGCAGTGCCGTCAGCTTGGTCGACGGCGGGTGCGGTCAGTGCGTCGGTGAGCGCGTCGATCCCGGCGAAGCGAGCCACCAGTTCCGGAGCGAGCCGATAACGTCGGGCGAGCTCGTGCGGCGGCGCGTAGCAGACCCTGGTGCTCCCGCCGTGGTCATAGATCAGCACCTTGAGCGGCAGGTCGAGGGCGACCAGCGGCACCGCGTCCATCACGGGCGTACCGCCCACCGGGTTGCCGAAGATCACCACCTTGGTGTCACGCAGCTCGAGGCCATTTGCCTGGGCCTCGCCGCTGTGATCGATCACGGCGAACAGCTTCATGCCCTTCTCGACCACCAAGTGTGAGAGCCGATCGACGGCGTCCGGAACGGACAGCGGGCTGTTCTTCACGACGACGCCGTTTGCAGCTGCGACTTGCTCGGACACGGGTCCCTCTTCGGTCGGTTGGCGTCCTGATCCTATGGGTCCCCCGGACGATTCGGCTCACACCGACCCGTCGGCGCGCGTTAATGGTGATGTGCACGCAGCAGCCGAGATCGGAGCCAGGACGGGCCAAGAGGCCGAGCGTGCCCGGATCGCCAGCGCGCTCGCCCTGACCTTGCTGATGTGGGCCTCGGCCTTTGTCGTGATCCGCTCAACCGGCAGACATCTCTCGCCAGGGCCGCTGGCGCTGACGCGGATCCTGATCGGCAGTCTGGCGCTCGGCGTCGCGATGCTCGCGCGCCGGGAGCGGCTGCCCAGCCGAGTCGCGCTGGTGCGTGCGGCGGCGGCCGGCGTGCTCTGGTTCGGCGCCTACATGGTCTCGCTCAACGCTGCCGAGCGCTGGGTGGATGCGGGCACCTCTTCGCTGCTCGTCAATACCGGCCCGCTGATCATCGCGCTGCTGGCCGGATGGCTGCTACACGAGGGCCTCCCGCGCGCGTTGCTCGGCGGATGTGCGGTCGCGCTCGGCGGAGCGGGACTGATCGCCCTGAGCGTCTCCGGTCATGGGTCGCACGAGCTGCTGGGCGCCGGACTCTGCGTGGTCGCCGCTTTCTCCTATGCGCTCGCGATCGTCGTGCAGAAGCCCGCGTTACGGGTTGCCGGCGCACTGCCGGTCACCTGGGCCGCCTGCACGGCGGGCGCATTGGTGCTGCTCGAGTTCGTTCCCCAGAGCGTGCACGAGCTCGGGCACGCGTCGGCCGGCACGCTCCTCGGAGTTCTGTACCTGGGGATCGGGCCGACCGCGATCGCGTTCCTGCTGTGGGCGTTCGTGCTGTCGAAGATGAACGCCGGCCGCCTGGGCGCGACCACCTACGTGGTGCCGCCGCTGGTCGTGCTGATCAGCTGGATCTGGCTGGGTCAGGTGCCGCCCGTGCTGGCGGCTCCCGGCGGATTGCTGTGCCTGGCCGGGGTCGCGATCGCGCGACGCGCCTGAGCATCGGGCCGATCGCGCGGAGCCTGCAGACCTGTTCAGGCAAGCGGATCGCAGCGCACGGCGAGCAGCGCCACGTCATCCTCGAGCGGCCCGTCATTGAGCGCCTCGACCTGGTCGAGCAGGCGGTTGGGGATGGAATCCCAAATCGCCGTCGGCGATTCGATGGCGAGCAATTCGACCAGGCCGTCGATACCCAGGCGAGTCCCGCGCGAGACGACCTTGCCCTCGTAGATGCCGTCGGAATACAGCAGCAGCGACCAGCGCTCACCAAGGTCGACCTCATACATCTCCCAACGCGGCGGCAGACCGATGCCCAGCGGCGGGCCACCCACATGCTCGGTGAGCAGGCGCAGGCCACGATCGGGCGTTGAGAGGAGCGGCGGCGGGTGACCAGCCAGCCCAACGCGGGCGCTGCCGGTACCGAGATCGACCTCGATGCTGGCCACCGTTGCGTACACGTGCTCGGCGTGGCGTTCCTGGTTTGTGAGCCGGTCCAGTGTCTCCAGCAACGGCAGCTGTTCGACGCCCGCGAGGATCAGGGTGCGCCAAGCGATGCGCAGTTGCACGCCGAGCGCCGCCTCGTCTGGACCGTGCCCGCAAACGTCGCCGAGCACGATCTTCAGACGGGTCGACGAACTCTGGACGACATCGAAGAAGTCACCGCCGAGCACCTGGCGGCGGTCCCCCGGGCGGTAGCCGGAGCGGACCCACACACGCGGATCGTCGATCAGCATCCGCGGCATCAGACCGCGTTGCAGCCGTGCGCTCTCGGCGCTCTGGAAGCGCAGCAGCGCGAGCTCTCGCGCATAGCGTTCCGCACGGTTGCGCTGCACCGAGTGGCGGATCGCACGGGCGATCGTGTGGCCGTCGCCGGCCCCCTTGGAGACGTAGTCCTGGGCGCCGGCGGTGAGCGCCTCGCCGCCGCGATCGTCATCTCCCTCGGCGATCAGCACGACGATCGGCAGATCCGGTTGGAGCGTGCGGATCCGGTGCACCCCATCAATCCCGTCGGCGTCCGGCAGATCGATGTCGAGCAGCACGCAGTCGATGTCCGGGCCCAGCCGTGCCTCCGCGTCGAGCAGCGCCCCGGCACGCGAGATCCGCAGCTGCGGCCACGCCTCCGTGAGCCGCCGCACAAGCTCGTCCACAGCTGGCGCACCCCGCTCGATCAGCAGCATATGGCTTGGGTCGCCGGCAAGCTGGCTTGGCGGCCCTGCGGCATCGGAAATAGTCACGGCCTCTCCAGTGGCGGTCTCTCCGTGTTCATCAGGATAGCCGCGCGGTTCGGCTGTGGCGAGATCCCAGGCCGGCGCTGAGCGCGCCGGGCCGCGCGGCCCGGCGCGCATGAGGCTCGCGAGAAGAGAGCCGCCTCAGGCCCCGCTTTGCCGCTCCCACAGGCGCTCCTTTGAGCACGCGGCGCCGCCTTCGATCCGGCGATCACGTGCCTCCCCGGAGAGGGACGCACGGAGCATGGACATGATCGGGCGACAGGGGTCGATGCGCTTTGTTTCTCGTCGCTGCGCCATCGCGCCCATACTTTCCGACCTCTGGTGCGTTCAAACCTCTGGAAGGTTGTCTGTCGGGGGTTTGCGCTTAAAACCCAGGAATACTGTCAATCGGCCATCGGTCGAGCGACTTTTGCGTAGGCGATTAGGGGTTGTAGGCTGAAGAGCAATGGCAGCTGGTCTCACTGTTGAACCCCAGCAAAACGGGGTGCTCGTTGTTGCGGGCGAGCTATCACTGGCAGAAGCACCGATACTCGAGCGGCATCTGGCCGACGCGCTGGCTACGGCCACGTCAACGGTGGTGGTCGACCTCGGCGGCGTCGAGTTCATCGACTCGACCGGGCTCAGTGTGCTGGTCCACGCTCATCAGCAGGCGAACGAGCGCGGCGTCGAATTCGGGGTTCGCAATCCGCGAGCGCAAGCGCATCGCCTGCTCAGTCTGACCGGGCTCGAAGAGCGCTTGACGATTGCGGATCCGTCAGTGCCCAGGCCTCAAGGTTGAGTCGGCTGGGCGGCTCGGCCGCCTGAACCGGCCGCCTGAACCGCATCCGCACCTCGGTACCGAGCTCTGAGCTCTCGAACTCCGCGCGGTCGGCGAGCGAGTTGATCAGCGCGACGCCCATCCCGAGGCCGCGGCTGCGCTGCGGAACCGGACGGATGCCGCAGCCCTGGTCCCGCACCACGGCCTCGATGGAGTCGGCCTGGACGGTCAGCGAGAAGATCAGTGGTCCCGGGGTAGACCGATAGGCGTGAAGCACGACGTTGTTGCACGCCTCGCTGATGGCGGAGCGCATGTCATCAACGAGATCGTCGTCGAGGTCGGAAGCCCGCGCGACGCTCCGGATCACGGCGCGAATCAGGCCGACCGAGTCGGCAACGCTCATCAGCTCGAACCTGAGTCGAAGATCGTCGTCTGCCCGCGCCGCGTTCATCCTGTCTCACTCATGCCTGAAGGGCGAACATCGCATCGAGCGCCTCGCAGGCAGACATCACGTGTATATGTGCGAGGTGCATGTGGTCGAGCAGGCCGGTGATCGTCAGCGCCCGTTCGACCGTGCGGGTCGCGGCCGCCGTCACATCGGCCAGCGTGCGGACCGCGCTGCCGTCACCGCGATCCGAACGCGCGTGTGCCTGGGCCAGCAACTGTCGGCGCCGCGCGGGCTCGAGGCGCGCGCACGCGTAGTACCCGGCGATGCCGAGATCGCTGTAGAGGCCGTTGAGGGTGACGGCGTCGGGGTCGAGGTAGGAGTCGGTGCGGTCCTCGAGCAGCAGCCGGCAGCGAAGCCGGGCTTCCTCGAGCAACACGTATGCAAGTTCCTCAGAGCTTGTACTTCTGTCGACCAACGTCTGCGACTCGGCCATAGCGCCTCCCCCAAAGGCCGGGCGGGTGGGATGTGAATGAAATATTGCCCGCGCTTCGCATCCGCCAAACGCCCTGCGAGGGACGTCATCCCACTGCCACGAACGCGGCGCGCGGGCCGCGGCTGACGTGGCCGCGGCAACAGCGGGCCGGTCAACGCCGGGCGGCCTCTCGGCGGCCGTCCGTGCGTCGCGCGCCATAACCGTCGTCGGGACCTTCCCCGTAACGTCCGTCGAACCATTCACCGCGAGGGCTAAGGGGTGGACGCCGCGGCAGCTCGGCAGCGGCAGCGTTGATTCGGCGGGGCACATCAAGCAACGGTGGCGAGTCCCAGGCGGGTTGCTCGCCTTCCTGCCAGCGCTCGAGGTCGGGCTGCTGGAGCTTGGCGCCGCCGAGCAGGAAGACGACGAGCGCAAGCCCCGCACCGGTGACGACGATCGCAAAGCACACCCACATGCCCGTCCTGATCCCACCGGAGCTGGTGCCACCGTTGACCGTCATGGCCAGATGCACGATCAACGGTGCGGTCATGAACGCAGCGACCGCCCGCAACAGCTCCACCAGCGCAAAGACGCGCTGGATCAGCGACGAGCGGACCGAGTAGCCGGCCACGAACAGCGCCGGCGCAACACTCGCGCCGACACCGATGCCGATCAGCGCCGCCGCGTCGATCACAAGCCAATGGCCGCCTCCGACGATGCCGGTGACGATCGCGATCCCGCCTGCGAGCACGATCAGCCCGCCGAACGCTAGCGCGGTCAGCGCACGGGTGCGCAGCATCGCGCCGAAGATCACCGCCATGAACACGGCGGCGCCGAATTCCGGCCAGAAAAGCGTCGCCAGATGGCCCGGGGTCCCGGTCGGCTTGATCGCCTGCTCGATCAGCTCGATCGCGGCGACCGATGCCGCTCCGGCCGTCATCGCCACGAGGATGCCGGCCACAGGCTTGGTGGTGAAGAGCTCGCGCACCGGGATCAGCGGATCCTTGACACTGGACTGGTGCACGATCAGGACGAGCAGCAGACCCAGCCCACCGAGCAGCGGCAGGAACACAATCACGCTCAGCATCCGGTGTGTCATCAGCTCGGACGCGCCAAAGAAGGCAGCGGCGCACCCGCAACCGGCGAGCATCAGTGAAATGAAGTCCCATGGTGCGTGCTCGTCTGCGGGCGGCACGTCTTCGAAGGTGAGCACGACCAGCAGAAAGGACGCCACCGCACAGCCAGCCACGCACCAGAATAGGATGTGCCAGTCTCCGCCGCCTGCCTGGATGCCACCCACGACCGGGCCGAGCGCGACCGCGCCGAACACACACAGGTTCATGACCATGGCGGTGATCGGCATCTTGGCCACGGGCCAACCGACGACGAGCGGCGGAACTGCCGCGATCAGCATCAGGCTCGTGCAGAAGCCCTGCACAATGTGGGCTGCGATGAACAGCCCGGAGGACGGCGCTGCGGCGGCCACCACCGAGGAGGCCACCAGCAACGCCGAATACCGAACGAGGAGCCGACGACGGCGGAATCGCATCGCCAGCTGAACCGCCAGCACGGTCCCGAACGCATAGGCTGCGTTGGCCATACCGGAGGTCAGCTGGAAAGCTTGCGGCGAGAGCTGCAGCCTCTGCTCGATCACCTGCTGCAGCGGCTGCATGGCCGAACTGAGCGCGAGATACGGGATCAGCGACAGCGCGACCATCGCCGCGGCCGCAGGGTAACTGTCAGCCAGCGGCCCTCTGAAACGCATCGTCTAAGTCAGACCGTTGCCCGGTCAGACGATACTCAGGCGCGAGGCTGCGGATAGCCGCCGCTGTCATTCCCACGCGTGCCGTCGTTGTATGTCGATCGCGTCGTTCGGTCAGCGTAGAACGCCATCCACAGAAGTGAAATGACGAAGCCGATGCCGCCGACGATCAGCAAGATCAGGCCGATGGTGTGAATATTCACACCCGACGTGCTCGCCGTGATCGCCCACCGCAGTATCGCTCCGATGGCAATCAGAATAAGTGAGCCACCAAGTCCCATGTTCGTTCTCCAATCCCTTTCGTGCGCTTGAAGTTGCTAACTCTTGACTGAGCGGATGCTGCCCGCGTGGAGTGGATCTGAACCTCGGAGCTGGGCTGTCAGCGAGGTAGGCAGCCAGTTCCAAACCTGGTACCCCCCAGATGCCGGGTGCTCCAGAGTGGCTGGCTTGGCCGGCCTCACCGCCGGGTAGCGCACCGCTTGAGCGGCCCGAAGAGGCCGCGCGAAAAGGAGGATGAAATGGTTGCGTTACTGGTACTGCTGCTGATCCTCGCCGTGTTCGGCGGGCTTGGCTTTGCTGCGCACGTCCTTTGGTTCGTCCTGATCGCCGCAGTGATCCTGTGGGTGCTCGGATTCTTCGTCGGAGGCGCCGCATCCGGTGGCAGGCGCCACTGGTACGGACGCTGAGGGCGGTCCCGGTTCGCCTGGACTGGGCGGTCCCGGTGGGCTTGGATCCCCGCGGTCACCGATGATTGAGGACGTACATGATTGAGGACGTACATGATTGAGGACGCGAGGTCGGTCCCGGGGAACCGGGGCCTACCTCGCGTCGTTCCAGGCGGAGCGTGCGCTAGTGATCCGTTTCGGTCCGCCGCGGCCGGGGCACGGAGGCCGCGCAGTAGGTGCGAAAGTCGCGCTCGAACTCCGGCCACCAATCCTTTGGAAGAGGCCGTGCGAACGAGCGCCACCGCAGCCAGCGGCGGCGTACGGGGCCCGCGAACCGCTTCGCGCGCTCAGCCAGACGAGTCCGGGGCAGTAGCTGGTGTTCGCTGGGCATAGTCAGGACTTACCCGAGAGCCCTGCTTCCCACGCCTGAACCGACAGCATGCTGACCAAGCGAAGCACACGAACCGACAGAGCACGGTAGTCTCCGCCAGCAGTGGAACACAATTTCGAAGTTGAACTCAGAGCAGAGGCTCAGGGGACTGTGCTCACAGTCTCAGGCGAGTTGGACGTCGCCTCCAGCCCGGGGCTGGAGCGCGAGCTCGCGAAGCTGCATGGCGCGGCGACGGTGGTTGTCGATCTGCGAGGCCTGACGTTCATCGACTCCACCGGCCTGGGAGTGCTCGTGAGGGAGCACCAGCACGCCAAGGCGCGGGGTAGCCGCTTCGGTTTGGTCTGCGGCAACGGCCAGGTGCACCGCCTGCTCAGCCTTACAGGGCTTGACGAGGAACTGCTCGTGGGCGATTCGGCTGAGCAGCTACTCGGCGGCGAGTAGCTGCGCCAGCGGCGGATGGCAAGCGGACACGAGTGGGCGCGGCTGGCGAACCCAGGCGCGTCCAGACGCCGTCGAAGCCGCAGATGGTTTCACGACCGGCCCTCAGCGTCTGCGTCGTGACCGCGGTCGAGCAGGAGCACATGCAGCAACTTGCCATCGTCGGAAACCTCGAAGCTGAGCTCGTCCACGAGCTCAGCGAGGGCGGCCCTGCGCGCACGGATCTCAGCCGGGTCGCCGTTGCTGTCCTCTGAAGGCTCGACGCCGTCGCCCGGCTCGAGCGCAACCAGAGGACCCGCCTCGAGCGTCAGCCGATGTGACGAGCTGGAGATCGCGACCACCAGGTGGCCGTCGGCAGCCGCCTCGGCCAAGCCGGCCATCGCGTCGTTGATCGCGTACAGATCTGACGCGCCGGTCATGGTGAAGTGCGACGAAGCAGCGGTCGCACGCGCGACGCGTCCGATCAGGTGCCTGGCCAGCGGGATCGGCTCGCACCACATGACGACGTCCTCGTCGACCAGCGCGGCGGGCCGCGGAGGCCACTCCTCGTCGCCCGGGAAGCCGGCGTCTGCATCGGTCTGACTGCGCCGGAAGCGCATCCGCACCTCGGTGCCGCCGTCGGTCGGACTGCTGAACTCAGCCTGATCTGCCAGGGCGCTGATGAGAGCCAGCCCGAGCCCCATGTGATCACCGCCGCTTGACAGCCTGCGGATACCCGTACCGTTGTCCCTGACCACCACGTCGACGCGGTCGCCCGAGTTGTTGATGAGCACGCGCATCGGCCCGACCCGCCCCTCGTAGGCATGGATGACCACGTTGTTACAGGCCTCGCTGACGGCTGTCTTCACGTCGGTAGCGAGTTCCTCGTCGAACCCGCTCGCCTCGGCGACTCCGGAAAGCGCCGCTCGAACGACCGAAACGTTTTCCGGCCGGTTCTCGAGCTCGAGCCGAACGCAAGATGGTTGCTCAATCACGCCTACACCCAAGGTACCGCAACGTCGATCACATCAGCGATCCCAGCAACCAGGCTTCCTCGACCCGTGGCGCGACGAAACGCAAATTGGGGAGCGCGCTCGACGCGCTCCCCAAACATTGCCGGTACCCAGTCCTCAGCTGACGTCGCGGATCTACGCCCGCAGCGCGGGCTCGTACGCCCGCAGCGCGGGCTCGTCTTCGACGGCCGACGCCAGATGCCTCAGCGCCTTGCTGAGGATGCGCGAGATCTGCATCTGCGAGACACCGACCTCGTCCGCGATTTCACTCTGGGTCTTGTCCTCGACGAAGCGCAGCGCCAGCACACGGCGGTCGCGCTCAGAGAGCCGCTTGGCCGCGGGTGCGATCGACGCCGTCAGTGTGACCAGGTCGTAGCGTTCGTCTGTCTCACCGATCGAGTCGCCAAGCGTGCCGGCCTCGCCGTCGCCGTCGTCGTGCGGGGTGTCGAACGACACCGCATGATGCGCCGCTGCGGCCTCGGCCGCTTCCAGAACTTGCTGGACGCTGATCTCGAGGAACTCGGCCACCTCGTTGTAGGTCGGCTCGCGGCCGGTCTTGGCGGCCAGCTGCCGCTCGGCCTGCGCGACCTGCAGTGCCAGTTCCTGGATCCCTCGTGGCATATGCACCGCCCAGCCAGAGTCACGGAAGTACCGCTTGAGCTCGCCCAGGATCGTGGGGACGGCAAAGTGCTGGAAGCCGATTCCCCGGCTCGGGTCGTAGCGGTCGATTGCCTTGACCAGCCCGAGGCTCGCGACCTGCTCGAGGTCGTCGAGCGGCTCGCGGGCGCCGCGGTAGCGGCGAGCAAGCTTGCGTGCAAGCGGCAGGTACTGCGCGACGAGAGCCTCGCGCGCGCGCTGGTCGCGATGCTGCTGCCAGCGACGGAAAAGCTCCTGCGCCGGAGCCTCGCGATCACTGAGAACGTGGGTTTGTTTAGGGCGAGAAGTCGTTTCCATAGCGTGCGGCATACCCAAAGCCTAGCGCGGCCAAACCAGCGTTCTAAGTCTTATCGTAATTTTAGGTTGACGCCCATTGAGCGGAGGCGGCCCGGGGTGAAATCGCCGACAATCCCGAAACAGCAACGCACACAGGTACGCAACGGGAGGCTGACAACGGATGAAGAGCTGGGATCTGACCGCCGTCTCACTGAGCCCGCACTCTCCGGAGATCCTGGAGAGCCGTGACGATGGCCGCGCGATCGTGCTCGAGATACCGGCGGGCGGCAGCCTGCGCGAGCACCAGGTGCACGAGCGCGCCTGGGTGCTGGTGGTCAGCGGCGAGGTCGCGATCTCAACCGAGGCCGGTGAGGCGGTGCGCGGCGGGCCCGGCGTGATGGTTCATTTTGAACCCCAGGAGCGGCATAGCGTCGAGGCTGTCAGCACAGCACGGATCCTGCTGCTGCTGACCCCGTGGCCGGGCGACGGGCACCCGGGGGC
>JBOGYJ010000132.1:0-14700 GCA_050696795.1 Solirubrobacteraceae bacterium
CTTGGCCTCGAAGTTCGATCAGCGTCTGCCTGATTGTGCGCACGAGGCGGGGGCGTTGTCTGAGGCGCTGCAACCCGTCAACGGGATCATGATCAAGCTGGGCAGCGGGCAGGCGCCGGGTGCTGACGCGACCGGGGACGCCTCGTGGGCTGCCAGCGTCGCGCTGGCACGCCGAAACGTCTTGGCCCAGCACGCGGCCGGGATCGACCATGGGCTCAACGACGACAGCCTGCGGCTGCTCGACCGGATCGACGCGCTGATCGCTGCCTGGTCTGACCACGACTGGGATGATCTCGCCCGCCGCCGGGTCCAAGAGCTCGTCGACGCTTGCCAACAAGGCGCACAACGCGGCAAAGCGATGCGCGACAGCGCTCAGCACACCGGGCCCGAGGACGGCTTCAACATCGGATGGCTGCTGCGCCACCCAAACGATCACTGGCTGCGTCAAGCCGCACCCACGGTGTCTGACCCGGAGGTCCGGGCGCTGATCAGGGCCCAGATCGCCAAGCTCGCGCCCAGCTATCAGCAACTGTGCAGTCTGGACTGGACCGCAGAGGAAGCGGTGGCTGATGTGATCTGCGAAATGCGGGTTCTGGGCACCTCCGGCCGGTGGATCGGCTGGAAGCAGCCCGTGGCGGCGGTTGTGACCGCCGCGGTCAAGGGCACGCCATCGCTCGATGAGCAGATCGCGGTCCGCTTGGTCGAAGACCCCGATGGGCCGTTCAACGGCACGCTGGTGTCGTTGCTGGCTGGCGAGCGCTGGCTGGTCTGCGCGCGCGAACTCGCGGACGGCACGCTGCTGCCCCTCGACGGCACGCGCCGACGCACTGAGCCCAGCCTCTGACTCCAGCCAGACTGCTACTGTCATGAGGATGGGCCTGATCGGGGCCAGTGCTGAACCGGATCAGACTGCCGCATCCAGCCCGACGTTTCTCAAAGTAGAAGTCGCGCCGAGAGAACCGGTTCGGCGACAGACCAGCAGTCTCAGTCTGGCCGGGTTCAGACTGGCGGGTTTGGGTCGTATTGGATGCCCCGGCGTACCTCTCGTGCACGGTCGGGGCCAGCGAGACGGTCGACGAGGTGCAGCGCCATGTCGATGCCCGCAGAGACGCCCGCAGAGGTGATGATGTCGCCGTCATCGACCCAGCGTTCGCCTTCGGCGATCTGAACTGTCGGGTCGAGGGCACGGAGCTCATCCACGGCGCTCCAGTGGGTTGTGGCCGGCCGGTCGTGCAGCAGCCCGGCCGCGGCATAGACCAGCGCGCCGGTGCACACGCTGGTCATCAAAGGGACTGAGCGGCGCTGGGCCCGGACCCAGTCCAGATGCGCCGGGTCCTGCAGCAGCCGCCGGGTGCCGAATCCGCCGGGGTACAGCAGGACGTCAAGCGCGGGCGCGTCCTCAAGAGCGACGTGGGCACCGATGACAAGGCCCTTGGCGGCCGTCACGGTCCGGCCTCCGGGAGAGAGGCAAGTGACCGTGTGTCCGTCCTGCGGAAAGGTGCGCGTCCAATGGGCGAGCACCTCCCACGGGCCAACGGCGTCGAGCTCCTCCACGTCGTCGAACAGGAGGATCCCGATGCGGTGAGAAACGGCTGGGGTTGACGTCATGCCCGAAGGCTGATCGGCTGCCTCGCTGATCACAAGAGGCAGAAATGCCAATATCCGCATGATTCCTGCCATCCTTTCAGGGGATGCTTCGCGTCGTCGCTCTTGCTCTGCCGCGCGTGGTCGCGTTTGACCTTGCGATTCCCGCTCAGCGGACACGGTCGTCATTCCCGGCTACGCCCCGCACAATCAACCTTCACCGGCGGTCATCGACGCGCTGCGCGCCGCGGCAGCCCGCGGCGCCCGCGTCATATCGGTCTGCACCGGCGCGTTCGCCCTCGCCGCAGCGGGACTACTCGACGGCCGCCGCGCGACCACCCATTGGTACGACGCCGACGAACTCGCTGACCGGTACCCCACGATCGAGGTCGATCCGGATCTGCTCTACGTCGACTGCGGTCAGATCATGACCAGTGCGGGCGTCGCCGCCGGCATCGATCTGTGCCTCCACATCGTCCGGGGCGAACTCGGCGAAGAGCACGCCATCCGGATCGCGCGGCGCATGGTCGTCGCCCCCCACCGCGACGGCGGACAGGCGCAGTACCTACGCCGACCCCTCCCGGCCTGTGGCGCCGGCCTGACCGACACATGCGCATGGGCGCTCGAGCGTCTCGCTGAGCCAATCACGGTCGCCGACCTCGCTGGACATGCCGGATGGGCACCACGCTCCTTCGCCCGTCGCTTCGTGGCCGAGACGGGCACCACGCCATTGCGATGGCTCACGGCGCAACGACTGATCCAGGCTCGGCGGCTGCTGGAGAGCACCGACCTTTCCATCGAGGACGTCGCCGGTCGCTCGGGACTCGGCACTGCCGCGAACCTGAGGCTCCATCTCGCGCGCGACGCCGACACCAGCCCAACCGCGTATCGCCGTGTCTACCGCGGCCGCAGCGCCAACGCCCCAGACCAGTCATACGCAGAGCCGTAGCGCTCGCTGGCCCGTTCGCTCACTTCCGCTCGCACGAAGTCGGGGCCGTCAGCACGCCGGTCGCCGCAGCTGTCAAGGCTGCTCCGCCTCCCGCGAGAACGAAAGCAGCAGCCGGTGGCGGACTGCTCGGCGGGCGACGATGCAGCAGCGTTCGGCGTGCGACGGTGCTCCAATGAGCGTTCGCATTCGTTCTCATGTGGCACGCGACGCCGACGATGTCGTTGCGCTCTCGCTACGTGCATGGGAACCGGTCTTTGATTCTCTTCAATCGGCCTTGGGGCATCGCCTGTTCGCCGAACTGAGGGGCGATGACTGGCGACCGGGCCAGGCTGCGGCGGTCAGAGCAACCCTGGAGGACATGACCGTGCAGACGTGGATTGCCGAGATCGACGGCGCAGCGCGTGGCTTTGCCTCGGCAAGGCACGAACCGGACGAGAAGATCGGCGAGATTCTCGTGGTCGCTGTCGATCCCGAATATCAGCGGCGCGGGATCGCGACCGAGCTGACTGAGGCTGCGACAACCTGGCTCGCTGAGCACGCCGCCACTGTCGTCATGGTCGAAACCGGAGGCGACGCCGGCCACGTCGCGGCACGAGCAACCTACGAGCGGGCTGGCTTCACGGCCCTCCCGGTGGCACGGTTCTTCAGGACCGTGTGACTGGTCGCGCTTCTGGCTTCTCGCGAACGAGGGAGCGCCTCGAGAGCGGCGGCGGGCGCACGGAGGACTATTGCTCCGGGCCTGCCGGCCCCTGAAGCAGAAGTCGATCCGCCAGACTGGGGCGCTAATCAAATCAGCCGCGGCGCTTGAGTTGAGCATCGATCGCGCGACGGTAGACGTCTGGCAGTTCTCCTAATGTCAGCCTTGCTGGATCCAAGAACGCAACGCTGTTGTGCTCGTGGCCGCGGGCCGGCTGCGCATCGTTGATGACATCGCAGCTGTAGATGACGGCGTTGACGCAACGTCCGGGGATCACCTCAAACGGGCCGGCCGAGATCAAGTCTGAGACCGTGATCTCTAGCCCGGTCTCTTCGGCGACTTCACGCACCAGGCACGCGGGAAACGATTCACCGACGGCGGGGCGCCCGCCGGGCAGCTCCCATTCGCCACGGTCGTTGCGCCCCAACAGCGCCCGGCCGCCGACGTCCAGGCACACTCCCTTGATCGTGATCGGTGCCGTGTTGGTCGTCTCGGGGCCGAGCACTCGAGGCTGTCCCGTGGCCCACAGGCGAGCCAGTGCATCGGCGTACTGAGCCATGGCGACATCCCGAGCGCGCGCGCATCGGTGCAGGTTGTCGAGCATGTCGGCCTGCTTGACCGCCCGCGCGAGCTCACCCGCTGCGCCAGGCGCGTCCATCGCATATGCGGCCTCGATGTCCATCTGTTCCTCGCCTCTGGAGTTGTCGTGGGTCGTGCAGAAGGAGGGCTGCAGGTTGATCTGCTTGTAGCGGGTGTGGCTCGGTGCGGGCAGATGGTTCTCGGCGGCGAAGCGCTGCAGGGTCTGGAACATCTGCGGTTCCAGGCCGCCCGGCAGCGAGATCGCGATCGTCTGCCCCCGACCGGTGTTGACCAGGTTCGTGCCATACACCTTCCGCAGCTGCTGGCCCGTGTACGGGCAGGCGCTCGTGGAGAAGGTCGTCGCGCCAAACTTCTCCGGTAAGCCCGCCACCTCGTGCTGCCCCCAGTAATGAGAGCAGGTGGCCGCCTCGCTCAGCGACGAGGACTCCGCGCGAACGGGAGTGCTTCCGCAGCTTCCGCTCTGCCTACAGCTCCTGCTGTCCCGGCTCCGGCTGCTCCGGCTACTACGGCCGGGGCTCGCGCCCGTGTAGTAAGAGTTGGTGACGGCGAGGATCTCCGGTGACAGTTCGCGCGGCACAGTGAGTTGCCCGGCGTTGGTGGGAAAGACGGCTTTGATCCTGTCTGCCGGGGCGCTGGCTTGGATGTAGTCACGCTGCGCGTCGGCCCTCACATCGGTGAAGCCCCGCGAGCGCAGCCAGGACCGAACCTGCGAGGCCTCCGCGATCGTCGGCCCGAACCGTGCGGTGTAGTCGTCGGGGGTGAGGAAATGTCGGAACTGCGGGCTTCCCGGCGTGCTGATCGTCATCGCAAAGCGCGCCGCTGCCGCCATGGCCGGTGCCAACCACACCTGCACACCCGCCTGCTCTTGGCCGGGGGCCTGTG
Source organism: Solirubrobacteraceae bacterium (assembly GCA_050696795.1). Lineage (GTDB taxonomy): Bacteria > Actinomycetota > Thermoleophilia > Solirubrobacterales > Solirubrobacteraceae > Palsa-465. The sequence goes on from JBOGYJ010000132.1 coordinate 4,713, forward strand.
CCTTCGGGGCGTGCGAGCGTGACATTCGTAGGCGACTGCCGGTCGGCTCTTTGGCTGACGGTGCGACGGCCACGTATATGCCCGCTGCGGCGGCGCAGACCAAGCCGACAACCATCACTGGGGCGGCCATATGTCGATGTGCTGTCAGTCTGCGCATGGCTCTATCTCCCCGCCCGCAGCGCGTTGATGAACGCCGACCCGTTGGGTGTTCCGATTCCCGTCAGCGTGTCGTAGCCGGGTGTGGTTACCCGTCCGGTCTTGGCCGGAGACCCAGTCACGCCAAGCAGGAATCCACGGCCATACTTGCCGTCTATGTAGGTCGTACCGCTCCTGTAGAAGGCACGCTGCACCGGCGGAGCCGAACGGCTCAGCGGCAGCACGTCAGCGATCGCCTCACTGCCCGACAGCGGGTACAGCAGCGGGTTGAGGAACCCGAACCCGCCGGGCTGCCCGTACTCGGCGTCAGCGACCATGCCAGCCACAAGCGGCGTTGCCTGGCTCGTTCCACCGGAATCGACGGACGCGGTGTATCTGCCCGTCTTTGGGTCGATTCCCGCGACCAACAGGGCCGTGGCGAAATCCCCGTCGGCGGAGATGTCCGGCATGACGCGGCCACGCCGACCGTTCTTCGCGGTGGCCATAGCGCGCGGAACCACGCCGCGCTGATAGCCCGGCTCTGAATAGACAGGACTGACACCACCACCAGATCCGTTCAGCACCCCCGAACCGATCCACGCGCCGCTTGTGCCCACCCGCTCAGCAGATCCTGTTGACCAGCCCGTCTCAAACAGCCGCCGACCGTCGGCGCCCAGCCCGAGGGTGGTGCCGCCGACCGCGGTGATGTCCGGATCCTGAGCCGTGTTGAAGAAGCCGAGCGAATCACCGGAGGCAACCATCAGGCTCACGCCCTCCGCGGCCGCCCGTAGCGCGACCGCGTGCTCGGCACGCAGCAGCCCCGGCGTCGTATTCATGTTCCAGCTGACACTTTCGATCGCGGCACTCGGGCGTGGGCCGTGTCCGGTCAGCGGCGTGAGCATCGCGTCGAGCAGCGCCTGCGAGTATCCGTCGTTGGTGTCGCAATCGTCGCCGTCCACCATCAGCTGCCTAGCGGCGGGCGCCATCGCGTACGCGGCCTGGGAGTCGAGCTCCGCCTCCGGCGCCCCGACGTCCAGGCAACGACTGTTACGGGCGCCGCCGCCGACCGCCTGCTCACGGTATTGGCCTGGTTTCGGCGCGGGCAGCCCGTTGCGCCTGGCGTAGGTGGTGAGGATCCGGCGCATCGCGACCGGCCCGCCCTCCTGGATCAGCGCGATCGTGACCCCGGCGCCGGTATCGGTGGCGCTCAGTCCGTAGGCACGCCGAATCTCACTCGCCGAATAGCCGCACACCGGCCGAGTCGCCACCGTGACACCGTGAAAGGGCGGGCTGATCGGCACGGTCTTCTGCCCCCAGTACCGCGCGCAATCCGACGCACCAACGGCCGGCGAGTGACCCACAGCGGATTCGATGAAGGATTTCGTTGTGGTGCGCTGCCTCGCAGCCGAGATGTTGACCTTCGCCTGGGTGTCGTTGCGCCCGGTCACCGCAAGAACGTCATGGCTGAGTGCGGCGGGGATCTTCAACGTGACGTGATCGGATGCCGGCGCGAATCCGGACACGTAGTCGTCGTTGACGCTCGCGAACACGTGCGTGAAGTGCTGCCTCGTCAGGTACGACTCCACCGCCTTCAGCTGTGCGGCACTGGGACCGAACCGCTTGGTATAGACCTCGGGGCTGAGGAAGTGGCGGAAGCTCTTTGAGTCGGGCTTGCTACTGGCGTCGACGAAGTGCTGGGCCGCCTCTTGGCGCACGGTCATCCACACCTGTGTGGCCCGTGCCTCGTGCAACCCCGCTCCACTGAGCTCGGCAGTGGCGCCAGCCCCGCTCATGGCCAGCGCGACCGAGCCGCCGATGCCCACCAGGGCGAGGATGCTGCAGGCAAGCACGCCCGGTCGACGGCGCCGACGCTGCTGCTTCGGGTCTGTGTTGTTAGTGGTGTTGGTGTGGTCTTCCATCAGATTGCTCGGTAGTTGGCAGGTGAATGTGCGGGAAGGCCGCCGAAAAATTGGCATCGGCATGCGGTTCATGCGGCCGTTTGTTGCAGAGCCGCGCTAGAGCTATGACATCTGGTGCCGGCTTACCCAAGACGGCAGGAGCGTCGCGGCGAACGATGGACGACGACGGGGCCCTCAACAATGGGAGACACACCCGGAACGGCGCTGGTGGCGCCCGCAGCACACGGACGGGTGCCTACTCCACTGCCAGGCCGAGGCTGCCCGGCTAACGTCCCGTGGGTGAACGAGACGAGCGACAGCACGCCTGCCTATGGTCGTCCGTACGACATCGGTCACCTCATCGGAACGCTCGTCCGGGTTCCCGGCGATTGGCGCCGACGGAGCACGTGGTGGGCAACCGCCCGCCTCTTGCTCTGGCTGGGCACGTCCTACCTGCTCGCACTGACCACCTTGGTTGGGCTTGTTGCCGCGCTGCTAACGGGGTGGATCACCGGCCCGGCGCGCACGGTCAGGGCGCTGATGCTGCGGATCCTTGCCGACTCCGCCGAGATCGACCATCAACGGATCGCCCACTTTTCCGGGGTGCGGATCCCGCCGTTCCCGTTCCCCACCGTGGCCGACGGCGCATCACCCGCGACGCATCGGCGGGCGTGGCTTCAGTCGGCGCTGCGCTGGAGGCTGCCGGTCTATGCGCTGATCCGGGCGCTGGCCGCCTCCCTGGCCGTGGCCGTCGCGATGGCATGGTGGTGGCTGACGATCGTCTCTATCGATATCGCGTTCTGGCGGCTGCTGGTGCACCGCTCTCTTTGGGACTCCTATTTCTCGCCGGTCCATGTACTCGGTCATACGTTCACCACCCATTCCGTCACTCAGACCAGCGCGATCATCCGTTCGGTGATTGGTGTCGCCGGGGTGCTGTTATGGCCCGCGGTCCCACGAGCAGTGTCAGCTCTCGACGCTGCGCTCGCGCAGCGGCTCTGCAACTGGCTGTCCGGACCCAGCACGGGCGAGCTGTCACGCGAGGTCGAACGCATCTCCCAGACCCGAACGCAGATGATCGCCGCCGCCGACGCCGAGCGGCGGCGCATCGAGCGCGACCTGCACGACGGGTTCCAGCCCCAGCTGGTCAACCTCGCTCTCAACCTCGGGCTGGCCAGATCCCGCCTCGCCACCGATCCAGACGGCGCGCACGCTTTGCTTGACCGCGCGCACGAAGACGCCAAGCGCGCGACCGAAGATCTCCGCAACCTCGTACGAGGCATCCACCCCTCGGTGCTCGACGAGCGCGGACTCGACGCCGCCCTGTCCGCGCTGGCCGCCGGCAGCCACGTCCGGCTGCAAATCGATGTACGCCTGGCCAAGCGTCCACCGCGCGGGGCCGAGGGCATCGCTTACTTCGTCGTCGCCGAAGCGGTCACCAATATCAACAAGCACGCCAACGCCCACACGGCGACTATCGCCGTGAGCGAGGCCAATGGCTCGCTCCGCCTGCTCATCCAGGACGACGGCCGCGGCGGCGCACGCATCGAGCCCGGTGGTGGCCTGGCCGGGCTCGCGGATCGGATCGCGGCCGTCGACGGCACGTTCTCGGTGACCAGTCCCGCCGGCGGCCCGACCTTGATCGAGGCGAGGATCCCGTGCGAGCGGTGATCGCCGACGACAGCGTGCTGTTGCGCGAGGGCATCGGCCGGCTTCTGGTCGAGGGCGGCATCGACGTGGCTGCCACGGTCGGCGACGCCGATGCGCTGTTGCAGGCAATCGAGAGCCACAGGCCTGACCTGGCGATCATCGACGTCCGGATGCCACCCACGCACCGAGACGAAGGGCTGCGTGCCGCGATCGAGATCCGGCGCCGCTGGCCCGAGGTCGCGCTGCTCGTCCTCTCACAGTTCGTCGAGGAGCGCTACGCCACCGAGCTGATCGCGGGCGACACCCGTGCGCTCGGCTACCTGCTCAAGGACCGCGTCGCGGACATCGACGAATTCCTCGACGCCGTGCACCGCGTCGCCGACGGCGGCACCGCACTCGACGCCGAGGTCGTGCGCCAACTGCTCGCCCGCAGCCGCCGGGTTGACCCACTGAGCCAGCTCACGCCCAAGGAGGGAGAGGTGCTCGGCCTGATGGCCGAAGGGCGCTCCAACGCCGCCATCGCCGAGGCACTCGTCGTCACACTCGGCGCCGTCGAAAAGCACGTCGCGAGCATCTTCATGAAGCTCAACCTCCCCGCCGACGACGACCAACGCCACCGCCGCGTCGCCGCCGTCATCGAGTACCTCGACAGTTGAGGATCCCGGCCTCACGCTAACGACAGTCGCAGGCCGACGCCTGGCTCCACGACCCCGAGGCGGATCTTCCTGGTCTCCGCGCATAGCGAGAGCGCGTCCCCGGACGGCGAACTGCCCGCGGTTTGATGAATGCGGTCTTGCGTTCGAGATCTGCCGGGGTGCGCATTTAGACTGAAGGCATGGCGTTGCTCCAACGGATCACCGTGAACTCAGAGGTTGTGCATGGTCGTCCAGCGATCCGGGACACCCGCGTGCGTGTTGCTGACGTGCTCGCGTTGCTTGCCGCCGGTGCTACGGAGGCCGAGATCGTCGCGGACTATCCGTACCTGGAGGCCGATGACATCAAGGCTTGCCTTGAGTACGCGGCAGCGCAGGCCGGACATGCCGTGCTCAGCTCTCGGTAGAGCGTGCGGTTCCTAGTCGACGCGCAGCTGCCGCCTGCCTTGGCGCGCATGCTGAGCGAGAGCGGTCACGCGGCGGAGCACGTCGCAGATATCGGACTGCTCTCAGCCTCAGACTCCGAGATCTGGTAGTACGCGATCGCGCATGACGCCGTGCTGATCACCAAGGACGAAGACTTCGCCGACCAAGTCGTGCTCGGACGGCCAGCTCCTATCGTCGTATGGGTGCGGCTCGGTAACACGGGCCGCCGGGCGCTTCTGGACTGGTTCGCACCGATCATCAGCCGTGTGGTCGAGATGGCCGAAAACGGGCGAACGGCTGATCGAGCTGCGCTAACCGCGCAGAGCAGGTGCCGTGGCGCAGACGCCGGGATGCGTGCCGCAACGTGAATGCGGGTGCCGGTCCCGCGAGTGGACGGATGGCGAAACGGATCGCTAGCGCTGAATGCGATCGTGAAGCCTGCGGCGGTCAGCGGACGTCGTAGACGAGTGGATGACCGTCCCGGTCGAGAAAGTAGAGCGTCGCAGTGAAGTCCGCGCTGCCCGGGGCTTGCCTGACCGATATGGCGATTGAGTCGCGAATCAGCCGCGAGCCGCAGGCCTGCTCGAGACCGGCGGCGGCGGGAGTGCTCGACGCCGGTGTCTCGCCGGTGACCCTGTGGCTGCCGCTGACATTCCCGTCGGCGTACTCGTTGAAGTCCGCTGTCCACCACGAGCGGTCAGTCACGGCGATGTCCGCGGCGAACTGGCTGCTGAGGTAGGTCTCGGCGACCTTCTTTGCGCGAGCGATCACTCGCGGTGTGAAGCGCTCGAGCCGTCCATCGCTCGAGCACGATCGGAGGGCGGAGCCACGCGACACTCGTGCGGCCGGGTACAGCGAGGCGGGGAATCCGGGCGCGGCCAGCTTCGGCAAGGTCGCGGCCAGCGGGGTGCGGATCGGGACCAGCGCGGCGCGCTTGTCTGGTCCGATGCGAACCAGCACGGTTCCGTCGCCGTAACCGTTCCCTTCAGCGTTGTCGACGTAGATCGTCCCGCTCTTGGTGACGGCGATGCCGTCCTCCTGGAACCCGCCGACGCGGCCCCAGTGGATGCCGGCGACCCGCTGCGGAACCACGTCATAGAACGCACGAACGCGGCTTGGCGTGAGTTCCTGGATCACCCCGCCGTGTGTGCCGGCGAGGACCGTGCCGTTCGGAGCAGCGGTGAGCTGGGTTGCGTAGCTCACCCCGGAGAGCTGTATGAGCTTTCCGGCCGTGCTCAGCCGGAAGATGAGCTTCGGTGAGGAGTTCCAGATGTAGAGATCACCGGCATTGTTGAATTCCAGCGCGCCGGGCAAGAAGGCGACGTGCGACGCAGTCAGGTAATCCCCAGAACCATCATGCGCGCCAGCGACCCAGACGAGCCCGCCGCTTGACGAGACACGCTCAATCTCGGAATCCATCGCGAGATACAGGTCACCAGCCGGAGAGACCGCAATGGCCGAAACCGGACAGGCGGTCCCGTGCGGGTACACCTTGGCGCGCGGCACCCGGAGGATCGTGCGGATGATGCCGTTGGGACTGATGGCCCGGATCCGGCAACTGCCGCCCTCGAGGACCTCCACAGTTCCGGCCGGCGTGATTGCCATCGCACTCAAGGAGAAGGAGGTGAGGTCCAGTTCGGCGTCGCGAGCCGGGCCGCCATCACCTGAGAGTCCCAGGCGCCCATCCCCGGCGAAGACCGAGAGCCGCCCGCCAGGCTTGAGCTCAAGGATCTGATCGCGCGAGCCGTCAAGGATCAGCAGGTTCCCGTTCGGGAGCGTCCCCAGCGTCGTCGGCTGGATCAGATCGGGTGAGCGAGTCGGCACTGACACGTGAGCCGCGACCACCGAGCGGTCAGGCGCATTCGAGCCGTCGGACGCGTCGTGATGCGCCCCGGACGGGGGCCCGGAGGCGATGAGAAAACCACCGACACCTGCACCGACGAGAACCGCCGCGAGCGTGCAACCGATCATCCAACGCCGCCGGCGAAGGCGACGCGCCTCCTTGATCAGAGCCTCTTCGCCGGCGTCCTCGACGCCCACCTCGGGATCCGGCTTGCGCTCGAGCAGGGTCACGACACAGCCTCGATCATCGCGATCAGCTCGTCCTGGCGGTAGCCGTTCTTGCGGGCAAACACCACCAGCTCCCTGGCGCGCGCCAACACAGCACCACGCTCCGGCGTTCCGGCAACCGTGATGCCACGCCCCTGCCGTATCTCCAGAAGACCCTCATCACGCAACTGATGCAACGCCCGCAGCACGGTGTTGCGGTTTACACGAAGCACGGTCGCGAGATCCTTCGCCAGCGGCATCCGCTCGCCTGGCTTCACTTCACCCTCCGCGATCGCGCGACGGATCTCCGCGGCAACCTGCTCCCACAGAGCCGTCGGATCAGTCGAATCAAGAACGGGCTGTATTGACCTAGCCAAACTAGATCAATCGTGACAATTTCGATGCGCCATTGCAACTCTTTTGAACCACCGCACGCATACGCTTGCCCCAGCATCCCGCGCATTGCGCGCGCTTAGTTCTCGGAGTAGAGCGACTGGCGAAACTTGAGAGCAGCCTCGGGCTCAAGCGTCCTCCTGCCGTGTCCATGCGCGGCGCTCACGGGCGCGACGCGGCTCAAGGAACTTCGTCCCATGACACAGCAGACAATGGCGGCCGCAATCGGCGGGATGGCGCGAGGCCACATCGGCTGCTGGCGGAACGTTGGGGCCGTGGAGGAAACGATGGTCACGCAGATGACGAGCGAGGATTCGGGCTCGCTGATGACGACGGTAGGCGCGGTGCGCATGGTTGGGCTCCTCGGGTGGGGCCCTGCCCGCGTCAACCGTGACGCGGGCTAGGGCATCAGTTGCCGTGAGCGCTCAGTCATCATCGATGAGAGCTTATTCCCCCGATGGAGTCGGCGCGCGCGACCCGTCCATACCGGGGCACAGCGGGGCACTGCGCCTTGTTAGGTGCGCATCCCGGTCGGTGGTGCGGGAGCTCGCTCGACACGCTCCGGCGGGGGTCGGCCCACGACACTGGCAGGCAGTGCCGTGTCTGGGAGAAACACGCAGAGCACGACGCTCTGCGGCCGCGCTGCGCTCGGTGCCAGCAGGCCCGCATAGCCATCGGCATACAGCCGCTCGCCCACGGCCTGGAACGGCTGCCAGCTCTGACGGCCAGGTCGCGGGACCGGCAGGCCAATCGCGGCAAGCTGCTCGGGGCTTCGCAGATCGGCGACATGAAGGTCTGTGACCGTGTAGGTCCACAGATCGCGTGGGAGCGCCATCTGTGGCGGGATCGCGAGCTCGGCAAGGTGCCGGTACCACTCCGCCCACACACAGGCGGTCTGGTCACACAGATACAGCGCATCCACAATGCTGCCGCGCTGCCAGCGGTTATCACCGGCGGCAGCAGGCCGAACGGCCGGGTCAGCACCAGCAGGAATATGTCTCAGCCACCGGCCGGTGACGGTGGTCAGCTCGATACTGAGCGCCACAAGGTCAGGACGCGCCGGGCGATTCCAGGCCAGTGATCAATCGTGCGACACGGCGTGCCTGGCCCCCGGCCAGCAGATCGATCGGGCGGTAGTCATCAAGCGCCGCGACCGGCTTTAGCAACCACACCTGGATGTAGTCCGGGTCGATCACTCGTCCCAGGCGATCGGTGATCTCGGCAAGCTCAGCAACCCGGCGGGCACGCTCACCGGTCGGGGAGCTACGACCCGCAAGCCAATCACGAACCGTGCTCGGTGCAGCACCAACCGCCTCCGCGATCACGTCATGCGGCAGACGAGCCTCATCATGCACCCGGACGGCCTCGGCGGCAAACACTGCAGACATACCACCCAGGATACTCACCGTCGCGATCCCGTCCAGATCCCGCAGCGTCATCCGACGGTGCCGCCGAGTCTCGCTCGAGATGCTCTCGCGAGCCCCCCACATACATGCGCCAACACGAAAGCGCGTCTCGACCGCCAGATCCACAAGAGACCTGAGATTCGCCAGGAGCGAGTCCGTACCTCCGCGCGCCTTGTCGACCATGGTGCATATGCACAGCTCCGCCGACGCCTGAGAACGCCGACGCCGCCGGGCCGTCTCGCGCGACTGCTGTCGGACAGCAGGGATCGCGAGAGCGCAGGGTCGCGCCGTGACCGCCTTCGCCGGTGAGCGGGGGTCACGCGTCGGCATCGACGAGCGGTTGTGCGCGTATCCCGCGTTGGGCTCGTGATTAGAGCGCGACGAACTCGTGCTGCTGGGTGTCGTCAGCCTCGTATTCGAAGCCTACGACGGCGCGGATCTCGAATGCGGCGGCGAGCTTGCGCACCGTTTCGATGCTGACGCGGTGATGACCGCTTTCGATCCGGGAGACCGCCGATGCGGTCGTGCCCATCCGCTCAGCCAGCTCCTGCTGGGACAGCCCAAGCCGCGCGCGATGCATGATCACGATCCGCGCGAGCTGCTCGAACGGTTCAAGGCGCTGCTCAGTGTCACGGTAGGTGCCGCTCCGGGCTCGGCGCCGTGCAACACCATCGCGGACGCTGGCTCCAACGGGGCTGGTGGTTTCGGCCATGATGGCTCTCCCTTCATCGACCAAGACTGCGCCAGACCTTAGCACTTCTGCTAACCCGCAGCCCGGGGCATACTCACGGCGCGTCATGTCCAGCGGCGCGAGGAGGTGTCCGCGGCTCGGCGTCCATGCGCTGCTGGAAGTCTTCCCATCGCGCCTGCGCGACCGTGATCTCGGCGTCGGGCACCGAGCGGGTCCGCTTCTCGAAAATGTGCGGCAGGATGATTAGCCGGCGGCTGCGGCGGTACAGGACGCGGTAGAGGTCGCGGCCGTAGTGGGCGCGCAATTCACGCAGCTCCCCGTGGATCTGCGAGCGGTGCGGGAACGGCAGATGCGGCATCTCGTCGCTCAGCATGTTGAGCCGGTCGATCTGGTTGTCGAGCGCCACTTGCCGGTCTGGCTGCAACCTGTCGATGAAGTCGTTGACGGGCTCGGTGCCATCGACGTCGCGGTAGTAGACAGCTCGGAAGTTGGTCACGCAGATTCTCGTGGTGGAGGTCCGCCTGATCATGTGGACGCTAACCCACGGGGGCGGCAAGGGTGCTAGACAATATGGATTGAACGGCGTCCGGCCTGGTCGGTAAAAACGGGCTGGCTCCCCCGGATGGTTTGTGGGGGTGTTGTTCAGCCACGCGGCTCCACCCGCGCGGCGACCCACAACCGCATATT
>JBOGYJ010000133.1:0-9596 GCA_050696795.1 Solirubrobacteraceae bacterium
AGTAGCGGGGGCAGGATTCGAACCTGCGACCTTCGGGTTATGAGCCCGACGAGCTACCAGACTGCTCCACCCCGCGGCGGATACTTAGTGATAGCAGATCTGAGCTGGCTTTCGTGGCTGATCGGCCTGCACGAAACCGGTGTCCGGCGGGGCGAGAGCAGCGGAGGACCAGGTGCGTCGACCCGACCCGCGAGCGCAGGTGGTCAGGGCTGGCAGACCGGGCACCAGTACGTCGTCCGGCCGCCGAGGCGACCGCGCTGGAGGTCGTGACCGCAGCGCGGGCAGAGGTGGGTCAGGCGGCGGGCGGGGATGAATTCGCCGGTGTGCACGCCGCCCTCGCGGATCGCGTCGCGGATGGCCGCGCGAAGCTCGCGGCGTAGGCGGTCAAGCTCCTGCTCGTCGAGTGAGCCGGTCAGCCGGCCGGGTGCGATCCGCGCCTGCCAGAGAGTCTGGTCCGCCAGGAGGTTGCCCACGCCGGCGAGCGCGTGCTGATCAAGCAGGCGGGCCTTGATGGCGGTGTTGCCGGCGCCGACGCGCTCACGGAACTGATCGCGGGAGATGTCGGCGGCGTCCGGCCCGACGTGGCTGAAGTCCGGGTTGAGGATCGCGCGCCCCAGCCGGCGCTTGTCCTGCAGGGCGAACCAGGTTCCGTCCTCGAATTCGACCGTGAAGCGGTCCCAGCGCTCGTGCTCCGCCCTCCCGTTGAGCACGATCCGCCCCGCCATTCCAAGATGAAGCCCGAGCGTCGGTCCGTCGTCGGTCTCCATCCAGAGGAACTTGCCCCGACGCTGGGCCGAGACGAACCGATGCCCGGTGAGAGCAGCGTCGAGTTCTCCCGGCGAATGCGGACGGCAGACGTAGGTGTCGCGATCGTCGACATGCGCGACGGTGCGCGCAACGGCCTGCTCCAGGATCTTTCGCGCGCGCTCAGCTTCGGGCAACTCGGGCATACCGTGATGGTCACAAACTTGGCACACATTCGTCACGGACTCGCCACAAACGCGTCTTGTTCCGTCACAGGCGCCGGGTGGATGCTGCCGGTGTGGAACAAATCGATCTCAAGCAGCTTGCCGAGCGCCGGTTCATGGCGCTCATGGAGGACAGCGGGCTGCCGCTGCCAGACAAAGTCGAATATGGGACCGCGTGCGTTCGCTTCCTCTGGCTTGATCGCAAGATCGCCGTCGTGATCGACCTCGACGAGACGTTCGGGGATGCGGATGCGAACGGCGGCTATACGCGTGAGGGAATCACCGCGTGAGCACTGAAGCTCGGCAGCCTCGCCTCCGCACCTCTGGGGTCTCCCCTCTCCCCTGGGCCGGTCAGCGGCCGTCGCCGGATGCGGCGGCCGCGCCGCCTGCCGTCGACTCGGGACCGGAGCCGGGTAGGACGGCGTGGCAGTAGCGGTACTGCTCGCGGAAGCCGAGGCTGTCGTAGAGGGCGAGGCCGGCGATGTTCGCACTGAAGACCTGCAGGTATGTGAGCGGTGCGTGGTGCCGGACCAGCATCCCCTGCACGAGCCTCCTGCCCAGGCCCTGGCGACGCTGGTCGGGCGAGACCGCGATGCAGAACAGGCCGACGATGCCCTCGAGCTCCACCGTGATGCCGGCCGCGCGCATGCCGGTGTGAGCGAAGCGCGCGACACCTGCCATCCGCGGGAACACGGTCTGGACGTGCTCCTCGACATCGGGCCGCCCGTCGCAGTGCGTCCAGGCCTCGAGCCACTCGGGCGTGGCGCTGTCCGCGATCGAGAGCTCGAACTGGGGATCGGCGCCGGCCGCCACCGCCTGGGTCTCCCCCGTCATCACCACCACCGCCTGCTGGATGTCCCAGCGGCGGGCGGCGAGCTCATCGAGGAACGCGGCGTGGACCTCGAGCGGGCTGACCTGGATCCCGCAGACGATTCCGTTGGTGGCGGCAAACGAGGTGGCCCGGGCGATCGCACCGTCGTACTCGACGCGGTCGAGCGGCCGCGCCGGCGTCAGCGCGTGATTGGAGCGGCCCCGGCCGTTCAGTCCCGGGGTCGCACGGAAGACCCAGCCGTCGGCCGTGGCGTCGACCACGGTCGCCGGCCACGCGTGAACACTGTGAGACTCGATCGCGGCAACCAGGTCCAGCCTGGGCGCGGGCGCGAGCTCACCCGTCACGCGCGGAGAGGGTCCGTCGGGCCCTTGGCCCGCAACACGGCGTCGAGCAGGCCGGGGAAGCGCTGCTCGAGCTGATCAGAGCGCAGCCGGTTGTAGCGGCACTTGCCCTCGACGCGCTGCGCAACGACGCCCGCCTCACGCAGCACGCGGAAGTGGTGCGAGCAGGTGGACTTGGCGACGGGGACGTCGAGGCTGCCGCAGGTGCGCTCGCCGCCATCGGCGAGCTGGGAGACGATCCGCAGCCGGACGGGGTCGCTGAGCGCGTGCAGGATCGTCGCCAGGTCGAGCGCGTCGGCACTCGCGGGAACCAGCGGGTCGCCTGCGTCGGCGCCGGCGGCAGGCAGCGGGTCGACCGCCCAGTTCTCGCCCCCGGCGGTATCTGCCGCCAAGAGGAGCGAAGAAAGCTCCGCGACCGATGTCACAGAACCGCTGACCCGACTCGTCTTATCTGCGAGCGCCATCGTCCCCAGCATAGTACGAGAAGTGTCGAACGATGTGTTATTGTTCGACGTCTGTCGTACCGAGGAGAGGCGCCAGAGAACCCTCAACCGAAGGCGATCGATGACGCACGCCCTGAAGCGGCCTATGCACGCCCTGAAGCAGCCCACCAAATCACACCTCACCGCCACCCTGATCCTGGCCTGCCTTGCGCAGTTCATGGTGATCCTCGACGTCTCGGTGGTGAACGTCGCGCTGCCCTCGATCAAGCACGCGCTGGACTTCACCGAGGATGGGCTGCAGTGGGTCGTCAACGCCTACACCGTCACCTTCGCCGGGTTCCTGCTGCTCGGCGGCCGCGCCGCCGACCTGCTCGGGCGCCGCAGCGTGTTCGTGTTCGGGCTGGTGCTGTTCTCGCTCGCCTCGCTCGCCGGCGGCCTGGCCGACTCGCGCACGGTGCTGATCATCGCCCGCCTGGTCCAGGGCCTCGGCGGCGCCGTGGTTGCCCCGGCGTCGCTCTCGATCCTCACCAGCACCTTCACCGAACCCCACGAGCGCCACCGCGCGGTCGGCATCTGGAGCGCCATGGGTGGCGCCGGCGCGACCGCCGGCGCACTGCTCGGGGGCGTCATCACCGACGTCATGAGCTGGCGCTGGATCCTGTTCATCAACCTGCCGATCGGCCTGATCGCCGCTTTCCTCTCGCAGCGGATGCTGCTCGAGGGCCGCAACCAGCACGCAACGCGTAACTTCGACCTCGCGGGCGCGACGACCGCCACCGTGGGACTTTCCGCACTCGTCTTCGGAATCGTGCGGACCGATAGCTCGGGCTGGGGCGATCCGACGACGCTGCTCTCGATCGGCGTCGGTGTGGCGCTGCTGATCGCCTTCCTGCTGCTCGAGGGCAGGTTCGCCAAGGCGCCGCTGGTGCCGCTGCGGCTGTTCCGCTCACGGCAGCTCTCGACGTCCAACGTGATCATCGCGCTGGTCGGCGCATCCACCTTCGCGATGTGGTTCTTCCTCTCCCTGTACCTGCAGCAGGTGCTCGGCTACTCGCCGCTCAAGGCAGGGCTGGTGTTCCTGCCGATGACGCTGGCGGTGATGCTCGGCTCGGCAGCGGCCTCGAAGATCACGCTGCGCGTCGGCGCCAAGCGCCTGCTGACCGTCGGCATGACCCTGCTGGCACTCGGGCTGGCGCTGTTCACCAGGATCGGCGTTCACGACCATTACGTCACGGAGCTGCTGATCCCGGGCCTGCTCGCGTCCGTCGGGATGGCGCTGGTCTTCGTCCCCGCGGTGGTGGGCGCGACCTCCGGCGTGAAGTCCCACGAGGCCGGCCTTGCCTCAGCGGTCGCCAACACCGCAAGGCTGTTCGGCGGAGCACTCGGGCTGGCGATGCTCGCGACCCTGGCGACGACGCACTCCAACGACGCGCTCAAGCATCCGACCGCGGCGATCCACACCGCCGATCAGGCACTCGTCAGCGGCTTCCATCTAGCCTTTGCGGTGTCCGCGGTAATCGCCGCGATCGGCATCCTGGTGGCACTGTTCGGGATGCCGGGCGCGCGTCACAGCGAGGCCATCGCACCCCAGGCCGCCGTCGCAGCCGAGATGTAGGCGACAATGCGCGCCATGGCGCGCATCTTCGTAACTCGCGAGCTGCCCGGTCCGGCGCTCGCCCGGCTCCGGCAGGCTCACGACACGACCGTCTGGCCCGAGCCGCTTCCGCCCAGCCACGAGACGCTGCTCGAGCAGGCGGTCGAGGCGGATGCCCTGCTGACGCTGCTCAGCGACCGCATCGACGCGGCGCTGATCGCGGCGGCGCCGAAGCTGAAGGTGATCGCGAACTACGCGGTCGGCTACGACAACATCGACGTGGACGCGGCGAGCGCACGCGGCATCGCCGTCGGCAATACGCCCGACGCGCTCACCGAGGCGACCGCCGATCTGGCGTTTGCGCTGCTGATGGCGGCCGCGCGCCGGATCCCCGAGGCGGCGGCATTCGCCCGCAGCGATAAATGGAAGACGTGGGAGCCCGCCGGCTTCCTCGGCGCCGACGTCTACGGCGCGACGATCGGGATCATCGGCCTGGGCCGCATCGGCCAGGCTGTCGCCCGCCGCGCCGCCGGCTTCGGGATGGAGGTGCTGACGACCGAGACGCGCGAGAAGCGCAACCTCGATTACCTGCTCAGCCGCTCCGACTTCGTCTCGATCCACCTGCCATTGACGGAAGGCACGCGCGGCCTGATCGGGGCTGACGCGTTCGCGCTGATGAAACCAACGGCGATCCTGGTGAACACCGCGCGCGGGCCGATCGTCGACCGCGAGGCGCTGGCCCAGGCGCTGCACACCGGGCAGATCGCCGGCGCCGCCATGGACGTGACGATGCCCGAGCCGCTGACTCCCGATGACTCGCTGTGGCAGGCTCCGAACCTGCTGGTGGTGCCGCACATCGGCTCGGCCACCTGGTCGGCGCGCGAGCGCATGACCGCGATCGCCGTCGAGAACGTCCTCGCCGGGCTCGAGGGCAGGCCGATTCCCTACCAGGTTCCCGCGCAGCTGTTCGACTAGTGGCGCGTCAGGGACCAGCGTGCGCATCGCGGTAGTCGACGTCGGCACCAACACGACGCGGCTCTACGTAGCCGAGGTCGAGCAGGGCCGCGTGACGGGTGAACTGGCGCGCGAGAGCCGGGTGACGCGGCTCGGCGCCGGGGTCGACGCCAGCGGACGGCTCGCGCAGGACGCACTCGAGCGCGAGTACACGGTGCTCGACGAGTACCACTCGCTGATGGACGAGCACGGCTTCGACCGGGCTATCGCGGTGATGACCAGCGCGGTACGCGACGCCGACAACGGGCGGCACTTCGCCGCCGAGGTCGCCGACCACTACGGGCTCGAGGTGCACGTGATCACAGGTGACGAGGAGGCGCAGCTGAGCTACCTCGGCGCCACCGATCAACTCGACGCCCACGCGGACGGCGCGCCGACGCTGGTGTTCGACATCGGCGGCGGTTCGACCGAGCTGGTGATCGGGCACGGCGACCATGTCGCCTTCCACGTCTCGACCCAGACCGGCGTGGTGCGCCAGGCCGACCGCCACATCAGCTCGGATCCGCCCGCGGTCGCCGAACTCGAGGCGGTCGCCGCCGACGTGCGCGGCGTGCTCGAGCGGTCGGTGCCCGAAGCGTTCCGCGCCCAGCCCGGGCGGGCGCTGGGCGTGGCGGGAACGCCAACCTCGCTGGCGGCGATCGCGCAGGGGCTCGAGCCCTACGACTCCGCGCGCGTGCACGGCTACCACCTGAGCGCTGCGGAGCGCGACGAGATCTTCGAGCGGCTGAGCGCCCTGCCGCTGGCCGAGCGCAAGCAGGTCAGGGGCCTTCACCCCGACCGCGCGATCGCGATCCTGCCGGGGATCGTGATCCTGACCGAGATCATGAGGCTGTTCGGGCTCGATGAGGTCGAGGTCTCCGAGCACGACATTCTCAGGGGCGCCGCGCTGCACTACGCAGCGGAGCGCTGAGCGCGCTGTCCGTGCCGGGGTCCAGCGGGACCACCGGCACGGCTGAAAGCCTTCAGGGCTTGACGATCCCGAGGCGCCCGGAGATGTCGGCGCACTCGGCGCAGACCTCCTCGGGGATGATGCCGGCGCGCATCAGCAGCGCGAAGGCCCGGCAGCCGATGCACACGCCGAAGATCGACTCGAGCCCGGCCGCGACGACGAACAGCGCCAGCAGCACGTCGGCGACGGTGTGGTCGCCGAGGATCAGGCCGAAGAGCAGCGCCGCCGAGGACATGACCGTGCCCATCGCCTGCGCGAAGCGCTTGGGCGGGCCGGGCACGTCGACCCGCTCCCCCAGCCGCGGGCCGATCACGCGCATCGCGGTCCAGCCGAGCGGGCTCAGCGTCGGGCCGGTGAGCACCCGCGCCCAGAAGCCGTAGGCCAGCGGGATCAGGATCCAGTACCAGCCGGTCGCGAGCGTGACGATCACCTCGAGCAGCACGACCGCCGCGACCGTGCGGGCGGCCTTGTCGTTGACCGGGTTCGGGAACGAGAAGAAGTCCTTCACCCCCGGAATTCTATCTTGAGCGACTTGGTTGATTAGCCCCAGAAGCGATCAGCGACCGCCTTGACCTGTTCGCGGCTGCGCGCGCCCACCACAACCTCCCAGCCATCGCCTGCGAGCGCCCGCGCGATGCCGGCCCCGATCCCGCGCCCACCACCTGTAACCAGTGCTCTCATGCCAAGCACACTACCTCCCGGCCCACGGCCGACCCCGCGGTGACGGCACAGCGGCGCTTTAGTCCGATTTGTTAAGTTTTGGCGAGGCGAGGGCAGTAGTCCCACATCAACTTCGATGTGGGCGTGTTAGCGCTGTGACGATGCCCGACCGCCGAGCCACCACAATTCTCAGCCGCTTCCGTGCGCCCCGCCTGCTGTTCGCCCTGGTGGTGAGCCTGGCCGCGTGTCTGGCCACCACCGACCCGCTAGCCAACAACGTGGCCAACGCTCGCGACGCAGGCGCCAGGCTCCCGGCGAGCCGCGCGCCTCGTGACCGCAGCCCGAAGCGTGGCGGCAGGACCGCTCCGGCCAGCTGCCCGTGGCTGGATCAGTCGCTGCCCGTCGGCAAGCGGGTGAACATGCTGCTCGCGCACATGAGCCTGAGCGACAAGATCGCCGAGATGTACATCAACGAGCCGACGACCAGCGGTCCGTATGCCGGCTATGAGGGCTACGTCGCGGCGCAGCCGGCGCTGTGCATCCCCGCGCTGGTCGAGCAGGATGGCCCGTCGGGCGTTGCCTACGGAGCGACCGACGTGACGCAACTTCCGGCCGAGGTCTCGCTGGCATCGGCCTGGGATCCGAAGCTCGCCTACCGCTACGGCGTCGTCAACGGGCAGGAGCACCGTGCCAAGGGCATCGCGATGGCGCTCGCGCCGGGGATCAACATCGACCGCGATCCGCGCTGGGGACGCAACTTCGAGATGTTCAGCGAGGATCCGCTGCTGACCTCGGTGCTCGGCGCCGCCGACATCGAGGGGATCCAGAGCCAGGGGGTGATGGCGGACGCCAAGCACTTCGTCACCTACAACCAGGAGACGAGCCGCGGCACTCCCCACGACGACACGATCGTCAGCAGGCGGGCACTGCACGAGATCTACCTGCCGCCGTTCTACAGCGCGATCACGCAGGCGCACGTCGCGTCGGTGATGTGCGCGTATCCGCTGCTGAACGGCGTCTACTCCTGCCAGAACGCGAGCCTGCTGACGAGCTTGCTGAATGGACGCTGGGGGTTCACCGGGTTCGTCCGCTCCGACAGCGCGGCCAACTTCTCGACCGTCGACTCCGCCAACGCCGGACTCGATCAGGAACGCGGCAGCTTCTTCTGGGACAACGGCGAGCTGGCGGCGGCCGTCGCCGACGGCCAGGTGCGCGGCTCGACGGTCAACGAGGCCGTGCGGCGCATCCTCACCCAGATGTTCCAGTTCGACCTGTTCGACAACCCGCCGACGGGCAACCTCTCGAGCCCCGCGGCCACACCGGCCGACAGCGCGTCTGCGCAGAATGTCGCCCAGCGCGGGACGGTGCTGCTGCAGAACACCGGCCCGATCCTGCCGCTGAGCACCACGACCACCACGTCGATCGCCGTGATCGGCCCGGACGGCACGACCGCCCCGCAGACCAATGGCGGCGGCAGCTCCTACGTCACCCCCGCCTCCGTGGTCAGTCCGCTGAACGGCATCGCCGCCCGCGCCGGCTCCACCACCACGGTCAGCTCCTACTCGGGCACCGATCCGGCCTCCGCCGCCACCACGGCCGCGCACGCCCAGGTCGCGATCGTGTTCGCCAGCTACAAAGAGGGCGAGGGCAGCGACCTGTCGAGCATCGAGCTGCCGGGCACCCAGGACGCGATGATCGAGGCAGTCGCCTCCGTCAACCCCAACACGATCGTCGTGCTGAACACCGGCGGGCCGGTGCTGATGCCCTGGCTCGGCAGCGTCAAGGCGGTGCTCGAGGCGTGGTATCCCGGACAAGCCGACGGCAGCGCGATCGCCTCGGTGCTGTTCGGCGACGTCGATCCCAGCGGCCACCTGCCCCAGACCTTCCCCACCAGCCTGACGCGGATCCCGACGGCGCTGCCGGCTCAGTTCCCCGGCGTCGGCGGCCGCGTCGACTATTCCGAGGCGCTCGACGTCGGCTATCGCTGGTACGACGCCAAGCATGTGACGCCACTGTTCCCCTTCGGCTACGGCCTGTCCTATACGAGCTTCCGCTTCAGTCACCTGACGGTCACGCCCACGCCGGTCATCAACCGTGCGTCCGGGCCCGAGGCGACGAAGGGCCAGGGCGCGCGCATGGCGCGCGTGAGCGCCACCATCACGAACACGGGCAGCGTCCGCGGTAGCGACGTGATGCAGCTGTACGTCGGAGATCCGCAGGCGGCCGGTGAGCCCCCACGACAGCTCGAGGGCTTCAGGCGGGTGACGCTGCAGCCGGGCCAGTCGCGGTCCGTCACCTTCGCGCTCACCGGGCATGAGCTCTCCTACTTCGACACCCACGCCAATGGCTGGACCCTGCCCGACGGCCGCTTCTCACTGTACGTCGGTGACTCCTCGGCGCTCAGCTCGCTGCCGCTGCGCGGAGCGCTGAGAGTGACCAGGACGGTCGGGCGCCGCTACGCCCGGCTGACCGTGCCGGCATCCGTCAACCCGGGCAAGGCCTTCCTCGCCAAGGCGCGGTTCGTCAACGGCGGCGATCTGCCGATCACCGACGGGATCGTGCGATTCGGCTTCCCCTCGAGCTGGACCGCGGTGCGCCTCGCCCACACGCGGGTGCTGTCACTGGCGCCCGGGCACAGCGCCGTCCGCTACTTCCGCGTCACCGCGCCCGAGTCGGCCGAGGGACAGGTCAAGGCGGTGAAGGCGTGGCTGCGCTCGAAGGGCCCCGGCGGCGCCGGCGATCTCAGCGCCACAGCCACGATCTCGGTGCGCGGCCCGCTCACGGTCAGCGCAGGC
>JBOGYJ010000134.1:0-19587 GCA_050696795.1 Solirubrobacteraceae bacterium
TTGGAGAAGGTCGCCATCCGCAGGTCCACGTCGTCTTCGACGCCGAACAGCTCGCAGGTGCCGGCGCCGCGGGCGCCCAGCACGCCGAAGGCGTGAGCCTCGTCGACCATCAGGCGCGCGCCGTAGCGCTTGCAGAGCGCGACGATCTCTGGCAGCGGCGCGACGTCACCCTCCATCGAGTAGACGCCGTCGACGACCACGAGCACGCCGCCTCCATCCTCCGCGGCCGCCTTCAGTCGCTTCTCGAGCAGGTCCAGCCGGTTGTGGCGGAAGGGTCGCATCTTGGCGCCCGACAGCAGGCAGCCGTCGAGGATCGAGGCGTGGTCGCCGGAGTCGGCGATCACCGTGTCGCCCGAGTCGAGGATCGTGCCCAGCGCGCCGAGGTTGGCCTGGTGACCGGTGGTGAAGACAAGTGCGTCCTCGGTCCCGAACCAACGGCTGAGCTCGCGCTCGAGCTGGACGTGCAGATCGATCGTGCCGTTGAGGAAGCGCGAGCCGGTGAGGCCGGTGCCGTAGCGGTCGAGCGCGTCGCGCGCGCCCTGCTTGACGCGCTCGTCGCCGGTCAGCCCGAGGTAGTTGTTGGAGCCGAGCATGATCCGGCGCCGGCCCTCCATCTCGACCACGGGCAGCGTCGGACCCTCGAGCACGTGGAAGTAGGGCACTGCATCGATCTCGCGCGCGGCACGCAGCTGCTCGAGGCGCTCGTACTCACGAGCTTTGGCAAAGACATCGATCACGGTCATTGCAGAGAGCGTAACGTTGACACAGACCGTGAGGCTGTCACCATCCTGAAGCGTGTCCACCGGGAACGAGCTGTACGAGATAGAGGTGATCGACGGCGAGGTCGTGCGGTCAACTCATGCGCAGCTCGAGGCGGCCCCCGACGAGCGGCTTCCCGGTCTCGCCGGCCAGCCCGCCGTGCAGACTGCGATGGCGGCGGCCACGGGCTTCGTGGCGGGCGCCGCGACGATGGCGCTGCTGCGCCGCTACGGGCAGGCACGGCTCGAGCGTGTGGGGGCCACACCGGCGCTGGAGCCGCAGCGGCCGGTGCAGGCACGCACGTTCCTGGTGCACGTGCGCCAGCTCGGATGACGCACGAGGCGCGCGTCGAGGTACGCCCGCTGTGGCCGTTCCGGCTGACCCGGCGCAGCGGCATGGACGGCCTCGCTCCAGTGCGCGGCGGCGTCCTGCATAGGCTGCTGCATGAGCAGCTCGAGGACGAGGAGCTGCCCGTGCACGTGCGGGTCGCGCAGCTGAGCTCGGGCAACGTGCTGCTCGGCGCGCGTGCCGTGCACCGCGAGCTGGGCGAGCGGGCGATCGTGCGCATGCGCCGCGCGCTCGGGGTCGACCTCGAGCTGCAGGCCTTCCACGACGAGTTCCGCGACGACCCGCTGATCGGCGCCGCCGTGCGCGCCAACCCGACCGTGCGCCCCGCCGGGCGTCCGGACCCGTTCGAGGCGCTCGCCTGGGCCGTCACCGAGCAGCTGATCGAGTACGAGCGCGCGGCCGCCATCCAGCGGCGCATGGTCGCCGTGCTCGGGCGACGTGACGGCGTCAGCGGCCTGCGCAACTCGCCCGGCGCGGCTGTGCTCGCCGGCGCCGCGCCCGCGCGGCTCGAGTCCTTCGACCTGGCGGCCTCGCGCGCGCTTGCGCTCACCAGGGTGGCTCGTGAGGTCGCGGCCGGACGCGTGGCGCTCGAGAGCACCGACCCGGAGCTGCAGGAGGCGGGCTGGCGGCGGCTGCGCACGATCCCCGGCATCGGCAGCTGGACCGTCGAGATCCTGGCGCTGACCGGGCAGGGGCGGCTCGACCAGATCCCGGCGGGCGACCTCGGGCTGATCAAGCTCGTCGGCCGGCTGCTCTCGGGCGGCGACCCCTGGGCGCGCGCCGAGGAGCAGCAGGTGCGCGACTTCTTCGCACGCTTCGGCCGCTGGCAGGGGCTCGCCGCCAGCTACGCGCTGCGCGTCGGCGGGCAGCTCAAGTCGCCGATCGCTGCGTAGGCAGATAGCCGACCGCGGCTGTTGCCGGTGGCGGCGGAGCGCGCCGCCACCGAGCGGTCAGACCCCCTGGCCCGGGAGCAGCTCGTTGGTCACGGCGTCGATGATCGCGTTGGGATTGTCGAGCAGGTTGTTCTGGGTCAGCCAGTGGCCGAACGCGTTCCATGCGCCCTGGCGCTGGTAACCCCAGACCTTCAGGCCCGCCGGGAAGATGTAGGGCAGCGCGGCGTGCAGGATGGCGGTCTCGAGCGGCTGTTGGGGAGCCAGGGACGGCACGGCGGTGATCAGGTTGGTGATCGCCTGCTTGGGATTGCTGCGGGCGGCGCGGTAGCCGCGCGCGACCGCCTGCACGAAGCGCCGCAGCAACGGGGCGTGGTTGACGATCGTGTTCTTGCGCACGACGACCACCAGCCCGTTGTAGGTCGGGTAGCCGGGTTTGCTGAGCAGCTGCTGCAGCGCCGCGGGCCAGAGCGAGGCGCCGGGGTCCGCGAGCGTCGTGGTGGTGGGGGTCGCGGTGGTCGAGGTCGACCGGGCCGTCTGCGTTGAGGTGTTCGTCGTCGTGGTTCTGGTCCTCGCCGCTTTGGTTCTCGTCGCCGTGGTCGTCGTCGCCGTGGTCGTCGTGCCGGTGCCCACGCCCGCGCCGCCGGAGGGCGCACCCTTGGGGACCGCGATGTTGATCGTCTGCAGCGGCGCGTGCACGATCGCGGCGACCGCGACGACGGGCTGATCCTCGTTGCGGTGCAGCAGCACGTTGGGCTCGGAGGAGATCGCCACAATCACCTGGTTGTCGTGCACCATCGTGATCGGGTCCTGAGCGGTCGACGGGGTCACGATGTGCACGTCGAGGTCGGTCTGCTTGAAGAGTCCGAGCGCCTGCGCGTCGTAGATCCCGGCGTAGAACGCGTTCGGCCGGCCGGCGAGCACGACCGTGAGCTGGTTGGCCGTGTCGGCCGGGGGGCTGATCGTGTTCTTGACCTCACCGCAGCCGGCCAGCAGCACCGCCGCCAGTGTCGCGAAGGCGGTCTTCTGCGCGAGCGAGCCTCGGGTGCGTCGCGGTTTCATCAGGTTTCAGAGCTCTTTGGTCGGTGGGCCCAGGGCAGTGTTCGGCGTTCAGCCAGCGTCAGCAGGGCGAACAGCAGGATGGCGAAGGCTGCCAGAACGAACACACTGGCGAAGGCCTCGGACATCTCGAGGTTGGCAACGGTCACGGTCAGGAGGTACCCAAGTCCAGAGCTCGACGCAGCCTGTTCGCCCAGGAGCGCCGCAATCACGGCGACCACCACGGCCACTTTTGCCCCGCTAAAGACGCCTGGTAGCGCACTCGGGAGCTCGATGCGCCTGAACGTCTGCCAACGGCCGGCGTCGAAGGTGCGCAGCAGCTTGGACAGATCGGGGTCGACGGCCGCGAGCGCGGACAGCGTCGTCACGACGATCGGGAAGTACGACACGAGTGCGACCACGACGAGCTTCGGCAGCGGGCCGAAGCCGAGCCAGACGACCAGCAGCGGCGCGATGATCGGGATCGGGATCGCCTGCGAAGACACGAGCAGCGGGTATAGCGTCTCGCGCACGACGCTCGAGAAGTGCATGGCGACCGCCACCAGCAGCGCGCACGCCGTGCCCAGCACGATGCCCAGGAGGATCTCGGCGGCGGTCGGCTTGAGGTTGTGCCAGAGCGTGGTGCGGTCATCGACCAGCGCGCGCACGACATCCACGGGGGAGGGAAGCACCAGCGAGCTGACGCCGCTGGCCTTCACGTAGAGCTCCCAGATCCCGAGCATCGCGATGATTGCGAGCACGGGCAACAGCCAGCGTCTCATGCCGCCACCCCCAGGGCCGCGAGCGCCTTGGCGCGCAGCTCCACCACCACCGCGTCAGTTCGGTGCCGCGGCCGGCGTGCGGCGACGGTGAGATCCGCGACCACGCGTCCGGGGCGCGGCGACATCACCAGCACGCGGTCACCGAGCAGCACCGCCTCCTCGACGTCGTGGGTCACGAGCACGACCGTGCGCTGCTCCTGCGCGAGGATGTGCGCGAGCCAGCCCTGCATCTCCGCGCGTGTGATCGCGTCGAGCGCGGCGAACGGCTCATCGAGCGCCAGCACCGGCTTGCCGGCGAGCAGGGTCCGCAGGAACGAGACCCGCTGGCGCATGCCGCCGGAGAGCTCGTGGGGCCGCGCCTGCTCGAAGCCGGCCAGTCCAAAGCGCTCGAACCACGGCGCCACCTGCGCGCGAGCCGGCCCGCGGGCGATGCGCTGAACCCGTAGCGCCAGTGCTGCATTGTCGACTGCGGACAGCCATGGCAGCAGCAGGTCTCGCTGGGGCATCAGCGCCGCCGGCGCGCTCTGCACGCTGCCCACGTCGGGCTGCTGCAAACCGCAGATCAGCTCCAGCAGTACCGTCTTGCCACAGCCGCTGGCGCCGACGATCGCGACCGTCTCACCGGCCGCGACATTCAACGACATCTCGCGCAACGCCGCGATCGGCTCAGCGCCGCGACGCCCCGCGAACGTGCGCGAAACGCCTTCGATCTCGATCAACTGACCTGCTCGATCAACTGACGTGGGGACGAGTGAGTGCCTTGACGAACTCCTCGAGCTGATCCGTACGCCAGCATTCGAAGGCTTCACAGAACTGCTCGTAGGCGGAGATCACGCTGTCGCCGTAGTTCCAGTACAGCCTCGGCTCCGGGTTCAGCCAGAAGGTGCGGCCCGCGCGGGCCGTGATCGCGGCGAACAGATCCTCGCGTGGCGGGCGGCCGTTGGTGCGGGCATCGCCGAGCACGATCACGGTCGCCCGCGGGTGCAGCTCGTCCTCGATCTCTGACAGGAACTCGCTCCACACGCGCCCGTAGTCGGTGTAGCCGGAGACGTCGGCGACGCCGGCGTCACGGGCGATCGCGGCCGCGGCGGCGCGGAAGTCGCGCTCGCGCTGGAAGACCTCGGTGACCTCGGAGATGCGCTCGATGAACACGAACGAGCGCTGCTTGCGGAACACGTCGTGCAGGGCGTGCAGGATGCTGAGGAAGAAGGTGCTGGCGCTGGTGACCGAGGTCGAGACGTCGCAGAGCACGAACAGCTCCGGGCGTCGGGGCCGCTTGGGCCGGTACTTGAGCTGCACGGGCACCCCGCCGGTCTGCAGCGATGCGCGCATCGTCGCGCGCACGTCGACGTGGGCGTGGCGGTTGCGGCCACGGAGCTCGTGCCCCTGCGAGGCCAGCCGACGACGCAGCTGCGCGACGACGCGGTGCACGGCCGCGAGATCCTGCACCGGGCCGCCGGGCAGCGAACGGTCCAGGTCGGTCAGCGCGCGCTTCGGCGGCAGCGCCTGGTTGCGCTCGATCTGGGCGCGCTCGAGCTCACGTCGGAGTGCCTGCTCGAAGCGTCGCAGCTGATCACGGGAGATGCCGTCACGGCGCGGATCCTCGGGCGGCAGATCAGGCTGCGGCTCGGTTCGCAGCCCCAGCGCGCGGCGGATGCGCTGCACGTCGACGCCCAGCACACCGGAGCCGTGGCCCTTGCCGAAGGCGGCGATCGCCAGCCGCGCGAGGTCGCGCAGATCGGACTCGCCGCCCTCCTCGAGCGCCTGCGCGATCTGCCGTCGCAGCTCGTCGAGGTCGACCTCGTCGCCGCCGACGCGGGTCTGGGGCTCGGAGACGTCGAGCCGCACCGCCTGCAGCTCGGTGGCGCGGAAGAAGAAGCGGTCGAAGACCAGGTCGAAGAGGCGGCGGTCATCGGGTGACTTGGCGATCGTGGTGGCAAGGGTCTCACGGAACTCAGCGGGCGATCGCCAGGCCACCA
This sequence comes from Solirubrobacteraceae bacterium, assembly GCA_050696795.1. Lineage (GTDB taxonomy): Bacteria > Actinomycetota > Thermoleophilia > Solirubrobacterales > Solirubrobacteraceae > Palsa-465. Next base: position 5,797 of record JBOGYJ010000134.1, read on the forward strand.
GCTCGAGCGCGGTGAACGCGTCGAGCATCTCGGAGGTGCCGACCGCCACGCCCTCGGAGCGCAGGTCCTCGGCAAAGGCGACGAGCTGCGCGTCGAAGTCGACCTGCTCGCCGGGCATGGCTGTGGTCAGACCCTCGCGGCCGCTAGGCCGCCTGCGCGGGTTCGAGCTTGACGCCGACCCGCTCGGCGACCGTGTCGAGGTCGGTGCGGTGCTTGACGATCACGCTCATCGTCTCGCGGAAGGTCTGCTGGTCGATATTGCTGGCGCCGAGCAGCAGCAGCGCCCGTGCCCAGTCGATCGACTCGGCGATGCTCGGCGGCTTCTTGAGATCGAGCTCGCGCACCATCTGCACGACCTCGACGAGCTTACGGGCGACCGTCTCAGAGAGCTCGGGGGAGTGCATGCGCACGATCTCGAGCTCGTGCTCGATGTCCGGGTAGTCGAGCCACAGGTACAGGCAGCGGCGCTTGAGCGCCTCGGTCAGCTCGCGGCTGTTGTTGGAGGTGAGCACCACCACCGGATGCGTCCTGGCCTCCACTCGCCCCAGCTCCGGGATCGAGATCTGGAAGTCCGACAGCAGCTCCAGCAGCATCGCCTCGAACTCCTGATCCGTCTTGTCGATCTCGTCGATCAGCAGCACCACCGGCTGCTCCGACGCTATCGCGGTCAGCAGCGGCCGCTCGAGCAGGAACTGCTCGCCGAAGATGTCGTCCTGGACCGCGTCCCAGCTGGTGTCGCCGGATTCGGCCTGGATCCGCAGCAGTTGCTTGCGGTAGTTCCACTCATACAGCGCCTTGGCCTCGTCCAGGCCCTCATAGCACTGCAGCCGCACCAGCTCGCGCCCCAGGTACTTGGAGAGCGCCTTTGCCAGCTCCGTCTTGCCGACGCCGGCAGGACCTTCGACCAGCACCGGCTTGCCGAGCTTGGCAGCCAGATATGAGACGAGCGCGGTCGAGTTGTCGGGCAGGTATCCAACCGAGCGCAGCCCCTCTGCGACGTCCTGGACCGAGGTTGGATCGCGCGCCTGGACCGAGGTTTGATCGCTCGCCTGGACCGAGGTTTGATCGCTCACCATGCCCCCAATATAGGGAGCGGACGCCTCAGTACGTCGGCGGCATCTCGAGATCCGATATGCCGGTGCGCTCGTCGGTCAGCAACGCCTCGATCTGCTCGGCCGGCAGTGGCCGCGCCGGCAGGAAGCCCTGGCCAAGGTCACAGTGGGCGTCGAGCAGGCGCTTGAGCTGCTCCTCGTCTTCGATGCCCTCGTCGAGCGTCTCGATGTTGAGCGTACGGCCGAGCTGGATCAGCGTGGTGACGAAGGCCGACGCGGCGGCGGTTGCCGGCGTCGAGGCCGTGCGGTACACGGACATCGCCTCGCCGATGAAGCGCATTCCCAACATGTGGACCCGGGGTTCCGCTTGCCATCCCTGTGAGCGGGTCGCGTTCGATCTGAGGTTCGCCCCGTACCTCCCGTAATCGGCATGCACCGCGCGTTATCACAATCGCTCGGTGAGAAACCGGAGCAGCGGGCCGAGCCGGGCCAGCAAGGGGACGAGCGTCAGAGGATCGGGATGTCGTGCACCTCGGCCGCCTCGCCGCCGCGATGCTCGAGCCGCGCGACGCACCAGTCGATCAGCGCTCTGACGACCTCGAGCAGCTGACGCAGGACCTCGGTCAGCCGCACCCGCAGCTCGTCGGGCACGAGTGCCAGCAGCTCCTCGACGAGCTGCGCAAGCGAGTCGGTGTCGGGGTCCGGCTCTGGTTCGCGTGGTAGCTCCCAACCGCGTGGCGGCACCGCACCGTCCTGATCACTGATCACGACTGAAAGTCACCTCCAGGGTTCCGTCGAGATAGGTCGCCGAGACCGGTTTATACGCCGCCAGCGTGGGCGGCAGCATGATCACGCGACGCTGGGTGCCGGCGGTCACGATCAGCTCGAGCCCCACCTGCTTGAGTCCGATCTCGCTCTTCTTGGCGAACGGGACGCTGAGTCGCAGCCTGGCACCGTCAACGTCGGTCTCGATCGACTGGGTGATCGTGTCGTGGAGGATCGCGTCGGGCGAGGCGCTGGAATTTGTTCCCGCTCGCCCAGCGCCGAAGAGCTGCGCCCCGACCAGCCCGAGCATCTCGGTGCCGATCACCTCGCGGTCGAAGAAGGGCAGCTCGAACACGGGAACCGGCTCGAATGCGGAGCGCACCAGCTCGAGCTGCTCCTGCTGGTGCTGGCGCCAGCCCGCGAAGTAGTCGCCCACACCCTCCGGGAAGATCTTGTTGACGATCACGGCGTCGGTCAGGTAGCCGTACAGGTTCAGGTAGGTGAACGTCCGCATCGCCTCACCGATCACCATGCGGTCGGGCGCCATCACCAAACGGATCGTGCTGTGCTCGGTGTCGCGCAGGATCTGGTCCATCGCGATCAGGTTCGCCGACAGACGCTGGAAGTCGTTGAAGACGGCGCCTGTCGGCAGCGGGATATCCAGCACCGTGCGGGCCAGCGGCGCGGCCGCGGCGACGATCGCCCGCTCGAGCGGCACGATCTTCTCGAGCCACCAGCGCGCCGCCTCGGGGAACGCCAGCAGACGCATCGTCTCGCCTGTCGGGGCGCAGTCGATCACGATCACGTCCCACTCGCCTGAGGCGTGGTGCTCCTGCAACCGCAGCAGCGAGAAGAGCTCGTCAATCCCGGGTGGGACCGTCAGCTCCTCGGCCGATATGCGGTCGAGTCCGCGCTGCATCAGCAGCTCGCCGAACCAGTCCTGAACACCCTTCCAATGGCGGCTGAGCTCGTGCTGAGCGTCGATTTCCGCCGCCTGCAGGTTGTCGGCCACCTCCGTCGGTTGGGAGCCGAGCTCAGCCTGCAGCGAGTCCGAGAGGCTGTGGGCCGGATCGGTCGACAGGATCAGCGTGCGCTGACCGCCGGCGGCGCAGCGTACCGCCGTGGCCGCCGCGACGGAGGTCTTGCCGACTCCGCCCTTGCCGGTGTAGAGGATCGTGCGCGGCGTCAAGGTGTCAACGCTACTAGCCGGGCTTCGAACGCTACTTGCCGGGCTCGAACGCTACTTGCCGGGTGGTTCTCGATCAGAGACCGCCACCGCCGCTCGGCGGGGGGGTCGTGCCGGTCGTCGTGGTAGTAGTCGTGCCGGTGGTGGTCGTCGGCGTCGGCGTGGTGGTGGTGGTCGGCGTGGTGGTGGTGGACGGCGTGGTGGTGGTGGTGGTGGTCGTCGGCGTCGTCGTGGTGGTCGCGGGTGTCGTCGTCGTGGTCGGCGGCGGCAGCGGGACTGTGACCGTCGGTACGGGACCTGTCGTGGGCCGCGCGATCGCGGCCGCCGACGGCGCGCAGCCGCCCTTGCACACGCGCAGCGTCGTGTTCAGCGAGGCGTAGTGGCCGGTGGGGTCGGTGATCGACATCGCCAGGCTGTAGGTGCCGGCCTTGAGCTTCGGGGTGTTGAAGTCCCGCGTCCCCGCGAAGAAGCTCTGCTTCGTGTAGAGGTATTTCTTGCCGTCCCGACTGAGCGTGACGCCGACGGCCGCGTATTTGCTCAGCTTGAAACGCAGGCTGAACTTCTTCGCGGAGGGTGCGCTGGTGGTCACGAGCGTCAACTGCGGCCTGGTCAGCAGGTCGGCGGCGAACTGCTGGTAGGTGGTGCAGTAGACCGCGACCTGGGTCTTCTGGCAGAGCAGCTTCAGGAAGCCGGTGACCAGCGTGTGGTAGTCGAGCGGATCCGCCTCGCCCGGCTGGTACAGCGACCAGCCGCCGACGACGAACGACTTCAGCTCCGCCTTGGCCTGTCGGTTGCCGGCGTCGTAGAGGTTGCTGGCGACGGGGTCGCCCGACACCTGCGCGTAGTCGTAGAGCCCCAGCAGCGTCTGCAGGAAGGCGTTGATGATGCGCGTGTTGGGGGTGAACGAGTACTGCAGGTAGCGGGTGCCGATCGCCGTCTTCACTGCCACGCCGACCGGCGGCTCGGTTCGCAGCAGCGGCAACGACTGGTGGGCGTAGGTGAGGTACTGCGGATTCTTGGTGGCCAGATAGGCGTTGGTCAGTGCCTCGAGGCCGGTGGCCTGTGCCATCGCGCTGACCCACGGCGGCTTGCCGCCGTCCCAATTGAAGTAGTACTCCCAGGCGAGTCCGCCGCCACGACGAACTGCCAGCGGGACCATCTCGCCCATCAGCGTCACGAGCTTGGGGTAGTCGGCCGAGCCGGCTTCGTAGTAGCCGTCGCCCTCGCCGAAGGTGTGCAGCACCTGCAGCTGGATGCCGGAGCCGGCGTAGTACTCCCAGACCAGCTCGGAACCCTGGAACTGAACGGCCGCGCCGTTGGCCAGCGCCCGCCCGCTCTTCCAGTAGCTGGTGTTGTTGGCGAGCGTCAGCATCAGCACCGGCAGGCGCCCGACGGTCACCTGTTTGTCGGCCGCCATTTCGTCGAGCGTGGCGATCACATCGCCGATCTGCTTCGCGCGCCACTTGGTGAGGCTCGTCTGCTCGCCGAGCGCCTGCCTCCAGGTGCGCAGATCACTCACATAGGCGGCGGTCTGCAGCGCGCCGCTTCTCTCGAGCTTGAGCAGCGCCTGTGCGAACGTAATCGGCTTCGGCTCCTTTGGCTTGGGCTTCTTGCTCGTCGAAGCATGCGGGGCGCGTGCGACGCTGGCGGGCGCCATTCGCGATGACGGTGTGAGCGCCAAGACCGGTTCGGCCGGAGCCGGCAGCGGGTCCTCCATCGGCATGGCCGGCAGGTTCGGGTTCGCGGCGTCGCCGGTGAGGAACCGGTTGTTGACGACGTGCGTGCGTCCGTTGTGGTCAAGCACGGTCACCGTGGCCGCCTGCGCTGTACCGGCGGCCATCCCCATTAGCGAAAGGACGCACGCTGCCGTTGCCAATGCGCCCAGCGGGGGCACTCGCGGCATGCGCGTGAGCATCGGGGCCGATGATATGTTCGGCCCGCGGGATTTCTGCACGCTTCCATGCGGCGCCGCACCCAGACTGGTTTTGCGTAGAGCACTCATCACAGCCACAACACTTCTAACCGTCGTCGTCGTCGCGGGTTGCGGTGGCGGCTCATCCAAGCGCCCTGCCGGCGAGAGCGGATCGGTCGCTGCTCACCAACTGCTGGTGCAGACCTTCGACGGACATCACGCCATCGCCAGCGGCGTGATCACGCTCGATCTGACGATCGTTCCCCGCGGCTCCTCGACGATCAAGGGTCCGATCGAGCTCGCGTTCGGCGGGCCGTTCATGAACGAGGGAGCCGGCCAACTGCCGGAGTCCGACTTCACGATCTCGATCTCCGCCGACGGCCACCGCGGTGCGCTCCAGGTGATCTCGGCACACGGCAGGGGCTACATCACCGTCGACGGACAGAGCTACCGCATGCCTAACTCGAGCTTCAAGCACCTGGAGTCGAGATTCGGCTCGCTTGCCTCCTCGGGGACCGGCTCCGGCTCGACGCCAAGCGCCTTCTCGTCGCTCGGGATCAAGCCGCTCGAGTGGCTGCTGCGTCCACAGATCGTCGGCAGGGCCACGGTCGATGGCGTCCCCACGACGCGTGTCCGCGCCGGACTCGACGTGACCGCGGTGCTGCATGACTTCAGCGGGCTGCTCGGCAAGACCGGTTCACTCGGCATCAGCGGCACAGGCAGCCTGCCGCAGAGCCTCTCGCCGGCGACGCAGCGAAGCATCGCACAAGCGCTCGGCGCCCCGAGCGTCACCGTCTGGACCGGCACGTCCGACAAGCTCATCCGAAAGTTGACCGTCTCGGCGACCGTTCCCATCACGGGGCAGACCCGGAAGATGCTCGGCGGAATGCGCTCGGCCTCGGTGACGGTCGGCTTCGAGTACAGCCACATCAACCAGCCGCAGGCGATCTCGGTCCCGACCACGACGAGGCCCTACAGTGTCTTGCGCGCTGAGGTCACCACGGTGCTTCAGGAGGTTGAGAGCGCTCTGTTCACTGGCTCCGGGACAGGAGCCGGCACGACCACCACGGGCGTGTCGGGCGCTTCGAGCGCCGATCAGAAGTACACGCAATGCATCACCGCCGCCAAGGGCGATGTGGCGAAGATGCAGAAGTGCTCAAAGCTGCTCGCGGCCGGTTGACACGGTCACCGCGGTTCTCGCGTCAGACGAGAACCTAGAAGCGCACTACGGAGATATACGGGTCGACGGTCGGCCCGCCGAGCGCAGAGATGCTCGCGCTTGCAAGCTGCGGACCGTGATCGAACTAAACACGATGATTAGCTTGACGAACGGGCGAGGCTGCAGAGAACAAGATGCAGATGGATGGGATGAGCTCAGGACGAGACAGCAAAAGCCGCCGCTTGCCGTACCAGCCGGGGTTGGACGGACTACGCGCGTTGGCAGTCGCCGGTGTGTTCCTGTATCACGCGGGCGTCTCCTGGATGCCGGGCGGCTTCCTTGGCGTCGATCTCTTCTTCGTGCTCAGCGGGTACCTGATCACCTCGCTGCTGCTGCACGAGTTCTCCGCGGACGGAACGATCGACCTGGTGCGGTTCTGGGCACGGCGCGCGCGCCGTCTGTTCCCGGCCGTGGCGCTCGTGATCCTGTTCGCGCTGCTGGCGACGCTCACGATCGCTCGTGACGACCTCGGCCGCACCCGCGCCGACGCACTCAGCGCGATCGTCTATCTGACCAACTGGCACGAGGTCATCGCCAGCCACTCCTATTTCAACCAGTTCGGCCGCCCATCTCTGCTCCAGCATCTGTGGTCACTGGCGGTTGAGGAGCAGTTCTACCTGCTCTGGCCGCTGTTGCTGATAACCGGGTTGCGTCGCCTGCACCCGCGCAACATGACCGTGCTGACGGTCGTGCTCGCGCTCGGATCGTGCGTGCTGATGTGGGTTCTCTACAACCCGGCCGGCGATCCGTCGCGGGTCTATTACGGGACCGACACCCGCGCCTTCACGCTGCTGATCGGGGCGCTGCTGGCGTTCACCTGGCCGGCTGCCCAGAAGGCCCTGTTGCGCTGGCGGGAGAGCGCGAACGTGGTCGACGCGGTTGGGGTGGCGGCGCTGACCGGGGTGCTGGTGCTGTTCGTGACTTTGCAGGACTACCAGCCGTGGCTGTACCGCGGCGGTTTCCTGGTGATGGCGCTGACCGGCGCGCTGCTGGTCGCCGCAGTCTCGCACCCCGGCGGCCGGCTCGGCCGGGCGCTCGGCTGGGAGCCGTTGCGCTGGCTGGGGGCGCGCTCCTACGGCATCTATCTCTGGCACTGGCCGATCATGCAGCTGACCCGCCCGGATCTCGACGTCCCGATGCACGGCCCACTCCTGGTCCTGCTGCAGGCCGCTGCGACCGTCGGTGCCGCCGCACTCTCCTACCGCTATGTCGAGATGCCGATCCGCAGCGGCGCCGCCCAGCAGCGCCTGCGCGTCTTCCTCGATCGTCACACGCCGCATCAGCGTCTGGCTTGGGTGGCGGGCAGCAGCGCGGCACTGCTGAGCCTCGCCGGCGTCGGCTTCGGCCTGCCGGCCCCGAGCGCGGCCCTGGCCTTCCCCTCGACCGCGACGCCATCCGCTCTGCAGCAGCTGCCGGCCGGAGGCTCGCAGCCGCTCTCCCAGTTGGCATCGGGGTCCCGTCTTATCGGCGCTGCCGGGGGCCCGAGCCCCCCGCTCCCCGGCCTCGGCGGGGCGAACCACCCGACCGGCTCGGGGACGACGACGCAGCACAAGACGGGCGCAACGCGTGGCCCGGGAGCCGGTGAGGTGCTCGCGGTCGGCGATTCGGTGATGCTCGGCTGTGCTCCCAACCTCGAGCAGCTGATCGGCCACCGGCTCCGCGTGGACGCGGTCGTGGGACGCCAGACCGACGCGACGGTCGCCCGGCTCGCGCAGTACCGCGCGGCTGACGGGCTGCCATCCACCGTGATCGTGCAGATCGGTGACAACGGACCGGTCTGGTATGCCGACATGCAGAAGCTGCGCAGCGTCCTCAAGGGCGTCCCGGTGGTGGTGCTGGTCAACGTTCGCGTGGCCCGCAGCTGGCAGAGCGAAGTCAACAGCGAGCTCAGCTCATACGCGAAGACCTGGCCCCAGGTCTACATCGCCAACTGGTTCGGGCACAGCTCCCAGTCGATGCTGAGCGACGGCGTGCACCCGCAGATCTCCGACCGCGGCGTCTACGCGCACGTGGTCTTCGACGCGCTCGAGCGGGCTCAGCGCAAGGCCTTGGCGACCAAGGCATCTCACAGGTCCTGAGCTCAGCCGGCAGCTTATTCGCGTCCGGCTTCCTGGTCGTCGGCCTCGAGCTCGTCGTCGGTGTCGTCCTCGTCGAGCTCCGACACGCCACCGGCGTGCAGGTGCACCTGGAAGCGCTCGAGCAGCTCGTCGCGGCGGTCCTCATCGACGGGGACATCGTCGGAGATGCGGATCCAGTCGGCGCCCTCGAACTCCTCCATGTTGAAGATCTCGCCGTCGAGCTCGGGCGAGTCGTCGACGATGATCAAGACCTCGGTCTGCGGGTTGAAGTAGGTACCGGGGCGGTTGACGAGCTCATCGAGCTCAACGCGGTTGGAGTCAGCCATGACCGCAGCCTACCCATTTGCGGTGCGCCTAACAAATCAGCTTGCGGTACCCTCTCGGGGGGTATTGACTGACTAGTCAATCGATGCCAGCTCGAGCCGACATGACCTCAAGGAGAACCCGCACGTGATTGATTTCACGCTCACCGACGAACAGCTCGCGATGCGCCAGATGGCGCATGACTTCGCCGAGAAGGAGATGCGACCTGTCGCCTGGGAGTACGACCGCGATAGCACCTGGCCTAAAGGCGTCATCGAGAAGGCCTGGGAGCTCGGGTTGATGAACGGCCATCTGCCGGAGGAGTACGGCGGCCCCGGCCTTAGCTGCCTCGACGGCTGCATCATCGAGGAGGAGATCGCCTGGGGCTGCTCCGGCATCGGCACCTCGCTCTCCTGCAACGGCCTGGCGATCGCGCCGGTGGTGATCGGCGCCTCCGAGGAGATCAAGAAGGAGTACCTGGGGCGCCTGGCCGAGGAGCCGCTGCTGGCCTCCTTCTGCCTGACCGAGCCCGACGCCGGCTCCGACGTCTCCGGGATGAAGACCACCGCCACGAAGAGAGGCGACAAGTGGGTCATCAACGGCTCCAAGTGCTTCATCACCAATGGCGAGTACGCGAACTGGTACACGGTCTTTGCCAAGACCGACAAGGAGGCCGGGCATCGTGGCATCTCCTGCTTCGTCGTCCCGCGCGACGCCGGCGTGGTGGTCGACAAGCACGAGGACAAGATGGGTCAGCGCGCGTCCAACACGGCGACGATCACCTTCCCTGACGTCGAGGTCCCGCTCAACCATCTGGTCGGCGAGGAGAACCATGGGTTCAAGCTCTCGATGGCGACGCTCGACCGCACCCGCCCCGGCGTGGCGGCGATGGCGACCGGCGTGGCGAAGGCCGCCTGGGAGATGGCGATGGACTACGCCAAGGAGCGCGTCCAGTTCGGCGTCCCGATCGCGATGCACCAGGCGATCCAGTTCATGCTTGCCGACATGGCCACGAAGGTTCACCTGAGCCGTCTGGCGTACCTGAACGCCGCGACCCTGCTCGACCAGGGCAAGCGCAACACGCTGGAATCCTCGCACGCCAAGCGCTTCGCGGCCGACTCCGCGATGGAGGTTGCGACCGACGCCGTGCAGGTCTTCGGCGGCTACGGCTTCATCAAGGAGTACAAGGTCGAGAAGCTGATGCGCGACGCCAAGATCCTGCAGCTGTACGAGGGCACCGCCCAGATCCAGCGGTTGGTGATCGCGCGCGAGACGCTGCTTCCGAGGCAATGATTTATGGGACGGCCTTTATGGCCGTCCCGCTATGTGCGCTCAGTGCCGCAGACGCCCGCGCAGGCTGACGGTCGTCGGCGTGCGGGTGATCCCGGCCCGGCTCCAGGCCAGGCCGGGCAGGCGCTGGTCGAGCTGAAGCTGAGCAGCTCGACCAGCTGCCCAGGACGCTGATGGCAGCCGCCCAACCACAGCCCGACGAGCCCTGCGCGGCGGATTACGGCAACCGTCAGTCCATCTGGAAGCGACCGTGGGCGAAGATCACGCGCTCGGAACCGTCGCGCATGACCGCCGTGACGCTACGATCGGCGGTCGAGACGATGTCGTTGTGGACGGCGGCGTCGAGGTTGTAGCCGAGCTGCTCCCACTCTTCGTCGGTGACCGCCGTGGCGTCGCCATCGTAGGTGTGGTTGAGCGACATCCCGACCGCCAGATGCGTGTTGCCATACGGGCCGCCGACGTTCTCGTCGTAAAGCGTGTTGGCCATGAAGCGATCGATCCTCGAGAGCCGCGCGTCGGTCATCGAGAACTCACCGAGCTTGTTGCCGCCGGGCGCGGCGACGATCTGCTCGATCAGGCGCGGGTTCTCGTCGGCGGTGGCGGCCGTGACGATTCCGTCCTCGAACTCGAGGCGCACGCCGCGGGCGATCATGCCGTGGCTGAAGAGCGGCTCGCTGAACTTGACGTGACCGTTGGTCCCGCGCCAGTCGGGACTGGTGAAGATCTCGAAGCTTGGGATGTTGCGGCCGCCGCCGCCGATCCAGCGGCGCTTTTCGCCGACTGTCATCCAGAGATCGATCTCCTCGGCCTCCAGGTGCAGCCGCTCGATCGGCAGGGAGTTCAGCCAATCGCGATAGCGGTGGATCGCCTTGAGCGTCTCGCGCCAGCGGGCGATCGGGTCGGGGTCGTCCAGGAAGCAGGCCCTGGTGATCTGCTCCCAGTACTGCTCGATCGTGAGACCGGCCTCGGCGGCCATCGCCTCCGTGCCCCACAGGCCGATCGTCCAGTGCAGCAGGCCGGCGGCCTCCTTCTGCTGGCGCCAGGCCAGCGCCGGCATCAACGTGGCCTGGCGCCGCATCATCTTCTGCGGGTCGACGCCCTTCATCGCCTGGGGGTGGTCGGTGCCGTCGATCCAGAGCATGTGGTCGAGCTCGTCGACCAGGCCGCGACGGTACTTGGCGGGGAAGTGGTCGAGCTGGGCGTCGCTGGCCAGCTCGTAGAAGTCGCGCTGCAGGTTGAAACGCTCATCCTCGGTGATGTCCAATTGCTGGATGACGTTGCCGCCCGAACGCCAGACGGCCCTGCAGCACTCGGCGAAGAGCGGTTTGGTCTCCTCGGATCCGGCGACCAGGACGGTGTCGCCAGGCTTGATTCCATTGCCGTCACCGAGCGCGAAGTCCACCAGCAGGCGGGCGTAGCGCTCGATCATGTCCTGACTTGGCTCGTAGCTCATTGAGCGCAGCTTAGGACCCCTGCTGCTGCTCGGTGCTCGCGACCCGACGGCGGTGGATAGGCTGGTTGCGCCTAGACGTCGGCTTCGTCGAGTTGGAACTGCCCGTCGGCGTAGATGACTCGCTCGCTGCCGTCGCTCAGCACCGCCGTGACCGTGCGGTCGCTGGTCGAGACGATGTCGGTATGGATCGCCGACTCGTTGAAGCCAAGCCGATCCCAGTCCTCCGGGCCGAGCGTGGCCGGGTCACCAACATAGGTGTCCTGATAGCAATTGCCGAGCGCCACATGGGTGTTTCCGTAGGGCCCGCCGACGTTCTCGTCGTAGAGCGTGTCCGCCATGAAGCGATCGATCGGTGACAGGCGCGCGTCGGTGAGCGAGAACTCGCCGACCTTGTCGGCGTTCTCGGCCGTGAGCATCTCGTGCAGCAATGGCTCGTTCTCTGCGGCGATCGCCCTGGCGACGCGTCCGCCCCGGAACTCGAGCTCGACGCCCGTGATCAGCGACCCGAACGCGTACAGCGGCTCACTGAAGCGGATCCATCCCTCGGTGCCGCGCCAGTCGGGTGAGGTGAAGAGCTCGAAGCTCGGCATATTGGCGCCGACGCCATCCTGCCACTTGCGCTGGTCACCCAGCGCCACCCAGAGGTCGACGTCGGGACCATCGACGTGCAGGCGCTCGATCGGCAGCGCGTTCAGCCAATCGCGCGTGGTCCCGATCGTGCTGCGCACCTCGCGCCAGCGCGTGACTGGATCGTCCTGGTCGAGGAAGCATGCCTTGATGATCTGCTCCCAGTACTGCTCGACCGACATCTCGGCCTCGCCCGCCATTCCCGGCGTGCCGTAGGAGGCGACGGTCCAGCTGTACTCGCCTCGGTTCTCCTTCTCCTGCTCCCAGTCGCGCATCGGCTTGCGCGCCTGCTCATGGGCCATCTGCTTGGCCGGATCGATGCCGTCGAGCGAGCGCGGAATCGTCGGCGAGTAGATCACCAGGTCGTGATCGACCTGGTCCACTACGCCGCGTGCGTACACCTCGGGCAGGAATGTGAGCTGTTCCTCGCTGGCCATCTGGTAGAAGGCGCGGCGCACGTCATCGGACTCATCCTCTGACGGCTTGTAGGCGTGGATCACGTGCCCGCCGGCACGCCATACGGCCTTGCAGGACTCCACGTACAGCGGCTTGCCGGCATCCGTACCGTTGACCTGTACCACGTCCCCCGCCTGGATGCCGTTGCCGCGGCCGAGGGCGAACTCGACCAGCAGTCGTGCGTAGCGCTCCAGCACCACGCGTTCGGGCGCGTACCCCATGCGCGGGAACAATAAAGACGGACCCAGAGGGATGCCGGTGGTTACGGTGCAATCGGTCTCAGCTGCCCGCAGCCCTACCGGCACAGGGATTCAGCTCGGACGGTGGGCGATGACCACGCCCGTGGCTGCGCGAGCCGGTCGCGGCGGCGATTCGTCTCGAGCAAGCAACCGGCTGTGGGGTCGCGGCTCTTGTTCGGATGGCGACCGTTTCTTGAGCAGGCTGTTAGGGCTTGGCTACCGGCGTTTCCGGCGCTTTCCCCCCGGACATGGTTAAGACGTCAAGCACCGAGCGCCCGAAGGAGGAGCCGTGTCACGCCCAGAGGACATCACTGAGGACGTTGCAGAACGCCTCGAGTATGCGGAACGCGGCAGGGAGGACACCCCGGCCAAGCACTGGCGTCAGATCACGCGCCGCTCGGCGCTGACCGGCGGTGCGGCTGCGGTCGCCGCGATCGCGATCGATGCCTGCGGAGGTGGAGGCAAGACCCCCGCTCGCGCGGGGACATCCAGCGGCAAGGGCGCCTCAGGAATGGGTGAGCACCCGAAGTACCACTTCGTGATGGATTGCCACGTGACGACGAACTCGTTCTTCACGGCGACGATCTACGGCATCCAGGACGCATGCGCCATCACGGGCAGCTCGTACCAGTGGACGGGCTCGGCGAACTCGGTCGTCTCTCAGATGGTGTCGGCGTTCAACAGCGCCATTGCCGCGAAGGCGAGCGGCATCGGGTGCTGCCTGATCGACAACACCGCGTTCAACGCTCCAGTCGACAGCGCGCTGAGCCACGGCATTCCCGTGATCGCGTTCAACGCCGACGTCTCGGCTGGTGTCAAGAACAACCGGATGGCCTACGTCGGCCAGAACAACCTCACCGCAGGCGCGGCGGTCGGCGCAGAGATCCTCAGGCTGGGAATCAAGAAGGGCGACCTCGTCGCGGGAATCATCGCGACTCCGGGGACGGGAAACATCCAGCCGCGGATCGACGGCGCCAAGCCGATCCTGCAGAAGGCCGGTGTCAACTTCGTCGAGGTCGGAACCTCGGCGACCGAGGGCTCGCCCGAGTACAACAAGATCGCCTCCTGGTACGCCGGTCACCAGGACGTGAAGTTCATGATGTCGGTCGACAGCGGCGACAGCAACGCGGTCGCGGAGTTCATCAAGAACGAGAAGCTGGCCGGCAAGGTGAAGGCGTCGGTGTGGGACGTCGGCCTGCCGGTGGTGCAGG
>JBOGYJ010000135.1:0-5629 GCA_050696795.1 Solirubrobacteraceae bacterium
CTGCTGACCGGCGAGCCGCCCGGGGTGGTGGAGCGGCTGGTGATCACCGCGTCCGGCGGCCCGTTCCGCGGCCGCTCGCGCGAGTCGCTGGCGCACGTGACGGTCGAGGAGGCGCTCAAGCACCCGACCTGGACGATGGGCGGCAAGATCACGATCGACTCGGCCACGCTGATGAACAAGGGCCTCGAGGTGATCGAGGCACACCACCTGTTCGGAACGCCGTATGACCAGATCGAGGTCGTGGTGCACCCGCAGTCGATCATCCACAGCCTGATCCAGCTCTGTGACGGCGCGACACTGGCACACCTCGGTTACCCGGACATGCGCGTGCCGATCGCCTACGCGCTGCACTATCCGAGCCGCACCGAGGTTCCCCTGCCGGCGCTCGACCTGCCGGCGCTGGGATCGCTGACCTTCGAGGAGCCGGACCTCGAGACCTTCAGCTGCCTGCGACTCGCGCGTGAGGCGGGGATCGCGGGCGGGACGGCGCCATGCACGCTGAACGCCGCCAACGAGGTTGCCGTGCACGCATTCCTCAGCGGCCGCCTGTCATTCCTCGGGATCGCAGCGGTGATCGAAGAGACGCTCGCCGAGCTTCCGGCCGAAGCGGTGCATTCCTTCGACTCGCTGATGGACGCCGATGTCGCGTCACGAAGAGTTGCGTCAGAACTGGTCGAGCGTTTGCAACACTGAGCGGAGGTGTCCTACCTCTTCGCGCTCCTCGGCTTCATGCTGCTGATCGTTCTGCATGAAGCAGGACACTTCGCGGCGGCGAAGGCCGTGGGCATGCGCGTCGAGCGTTTCTCGCTGTTCTTCGGCCCGATGTTCGTGAAGCGCCAGATCGGCGAGACCGAGTACGGAATCGGCGTGATCCCGCTGGGCGGCTACGTGAAGATCACCGGGATGAGCCCGCAAGAAGTCTTCGAGACCCCCGAGATCGAGTCGCGGGCCTACATCAACCAGCCGGTCTGGAAGCGGATCGTCGTGATCGCCGCGGGGCCGGCCGTGAACCTGGTGCTCGCATTCATGCTTGCGACGGTGGCCTTCATCGGCCTGGGACACATCGTCACGGGCAAGCATGGTCAGCCGACCGTCACCGTCCGGGCTCTCCTCCCGGGTACTGCCGCCGATGGTGTTCTGCATCGCGGCGACGAGATCGTTTCAGTCGACGGGCGCGGTTCCGCGCGGCTGGACGCGGAGATCGCGAAACACACCTGCGCCGCGGGCGCTCGGACCAATGGCTGCATAGCCACAACGGCGGCTACGATCGTCGTGCGGCGCGACGGCGCCCTGAAGACTCTCTCCATCCGCCCGCGCTGGAGTGCGCGGGACAAGCAGATGCTCGTCGGCTTCGAGCCCTCCGTCGAGACCGCGCCGAACAGCCTGGGATTCTCCGCCGGCCAGAGCGTGTCCAACCTGTGGTATGTGACGAAACGCACCGTCACCGCGATCGGCGAGATCTTCAAGGCCAAGGAGCGCAGGCAACTGCACAGCATCGTGGGCGGGTTCACGATCACGGCTGAGCAGATTGCCAGCGGCTGGGTGAACGGAGTCTGGATGCTCGCCGAGATCTCGCTGGCGCTCGCGATCATCAACCTGTTCCCGTTCCTGCCGTTGGACGGCGGTCACATCTTCTGGGCGCTTGCCGAGAAGGTCCGCGGCAAGCGGATCCCGCTCGCCGTGATCGAGCGCGCCAGCATCGTCGGCATCGCGTTGATCGCGATCGTGTTCTTCATCGGGTTCAGCAACGACATCTCCGCGCTCACCGGCAACGGCTTCGGTCAGTAGGCGCCGCTCTCGCCCGCGCCGATCGCGCGGGCGATCACCTCGATCGGGTGGTGCACGGCGACGGGGTTACCCATCTCCGACAGATGGCGCCTCAGCTGTGCGATGCAGGCGTGGTCGGCGCTGACGACCATCTCGGCACCGATGGCTACCACGGCCTGCGCCTGGCGGCGGCCGAGCGCGGCCGCCGCCTCCGGCTGCGTGACGCGATAGATCCCCGGCGCACCGCAGCACGCGCCCGCCTCCGGCGGAAGCTCGACGAGCTGAACACCGGAGATGCGCCGCAGCAGCTCACGCGGTGGATCCGGGAGCCCCTGCGCATGGCGCAGCTGGCAGGAGTCGTGGTAGGCGATGCGGATCGCGAGCGAGCCGAGCCGCGAACGCAGCGGGCTCCGCGCCAGCAGTTCGTGGACGTCCAGCACCAGTGAGCTGAAGGCGCGTGCCTCTGGCGTGCCCAGCAGCCGCCCGTAGTCCTTGAGCGCGGCGCCGCAGCCGCCGACGCTCGAGACGATGTGATCGACGCCACCGACGGCGGCGAACGCAGCGATCGTCTGCTGGGCGCGCGCGAGCCCGTGGTCGCGCGCGCCGCCGTACAGCTCGAGCGCTCCGCAGCAGTCGGGCAGCCGCGGCGCGATCACCTCGTAGCCCTCAGCCGAGAGCACCGCCAGCGTCGCCTCGTGCAGCTCGCGGTGTCGGGCCCGCTGCGTGCAGCCGAGCAGCAGGCCGACCCGCCCGCGTGCCTCGCCCCGCGCCGGCGTGTGATGCGGGATTTCGGCGCGCGTGAGCCGGCTCGCGCGTCCGGACCGGGGGAGGACGGTGAGCGCGGCCCGCCGCCGCAGCCGCTCGGCGCCATCGGGCGACACATCCCGCTCGATCGCGGCACGGGCGCAGGCCAGCAGGTCCGGGTAGGGAACGTCCTCGGGACACACGGTCATGCACGCCATGCAGCCGAGGCAGCGGTCGATGTGCACGGCCATCTCGGCGGTGGCGCCGCCGTCCGGCGCGAGCGCGTCCTCGATCAGGGCGATGCGCCCGCGGGGTGAATCGGGCTCGGCGCCCCAGAGCGTGTATGTCGGGCAGCTGTCGAGGCAGAGGCCGCAGCGCGTACAGGTCATCTCGCTCTAGATGCTGCCCACGAAGACGCCTGGGTTGCAAACGCCGGCCGGGTCGAACTCGGCTTTCAGCTCACGCATCAGCTCGAGCTCCGGCCCCTCCGGCACGTTCCAGGCCTGCACGGCGCCGCGTGCCGTGACGGGCAGATCGAGCGCCACGGCGCTGGCCGCATCGGGGAGCGCCGCGCGCACCGAGGCGAGCTGCGGCACATCGAGCGTCAGATACGCGATCCCCAGCGCCGCACGGCCAACGACGGTGGCCTGGCCGGCATCGGCGGCGTAAAGGACGCTGTCGAGCTCGTGGGGGCGATGCGTGACGCGCAGCAGGGCTCGCTGGGCCGAGCGTTGACCCGCGCGCTGGCGTGCCCACAGGCCGGCGTCGTCGGTGCGCACGGTCGCCTCGTCCAGGCCCGCCGCTCGCATCGTCCGCGCCACGTTGGCCGCCTGCGCTTCGGCGTCCTCACCGGCGAGTTGCGCGAGCAGACCTCCGCGGCCGCCGTGCCAGGCGAAATCGAACGCCTCGAGATCGGCGTGCGTCCGCGCGACGATCTCTGCGGCGCTGCGCAGCTGTTCCGGGTTGCCGGCGGTGCCGAGCGTGCTCGCGGTCTTGCTGGGGAGCGGCCGCAGCCGTACGTCGACCGCGAGGATCACCCCGAGCGTCCCGAATGAGCCCGTGAACAGCCGCGCGACATCGAGGCCCTCCTGGACGTGACCGGTTCGCGGTCCGGTGCGCACGATGCTGCCGTCGCTGAGTGCCACGGTGATGCCGAGGACCTGGCTGCGCAGCGGCCCGTGACGGTGGCTGAGCGGCCCTGTGTCGGCCGTCGCCACCACGCCGCCGATCGTGGCCGCCGGTGTCCGGCCGAGCCCCAGCTGCGGGTCGGCGGCCAGCATCAGCCCGCTGCGGGCGAACGTCGCCTGGGCCCGCACCAGCGGCGTACCGGCGTTGATCGTCGCCGCCGCGCCGTCATCATGGATCACCACCCGGCTCAGGTGCGCCATCTGGAAGTGCAGCCCCCCGGCTGGTGTCGCCTCGCCCCAGCCGAGCTTCGTACCCCCGCCGACGATGCGGACCGGACGCTCCTGCTTTGCCGCGGCAGCGAGGGCCGCGGCGGCGTCGCTGAAACTGTGCGGCACGATCGCCGCGTTCACGCCGACCTCACCTCTGTCACCTCTGTCACCTCTGTCACCTCTGTCACCGACCTCACCGCTCTCAGCGTGATCGTCACGGCGATGCCGGCCTGACCCCTGGAACCCGGGAAGGCGCCCGCGATGTCGTAGCCGGGAAAGCTGCTGTCGAGCCGCGCGAGGGCGCCCCGCGGGCGGACCAGCGTGATCGCGACGACGTTGCTCACGCCGCCCGTCTCGGCGATGTGGCCGCCGACCGTGCCGAGCCGCTCGGTCGTTTCGAGCCAGCTTCCGGCTGGTGACGGGGGCAGCGTTGCAATCGGCGCGCCGGCCTCGACGGTCAGTTCGGAGCCGGCGACCCCAACGATCCGCCGCATCCGTGTGAGCACGATCAGGACCCCGCTTGCGATCGGCAGCGCGCCGCCTCGCTGACTGGTGCCGGCGCCGCGCACGACGAAGGGGATGCCTGCCGCCGCGCAGGCCAAGACGACGTTCGCCACCTCCGCCGCGCTGCCCGGCAGGATCGCCGCCAACGGCAATGGACCGTCGCGACGGATGCCGTCTGAGCGGTACGTCGAGAGCACGGTCGGGTTGGTGAGCACGTGCTGCTCGCCGCAGATCAGGCGCGCCCGCGCGATCAGCTCAGCCGCTGCCTCCATGGCGGAAGTTTCCCTGATCAGGACGCTCAGGGCCGATGCGTGTCGGGTCACGCGTTCACGCCACGCAAGGGAGCCGCTGGGACTTGGAGGCGGACCAGCCGTGGGAGACCGGAGCCCGGCCCAGGGTCGAACATCTAGACTGGGCTGGAGATGTCCTCGAGGAATCAGATTCACGTCGGCAACGTACCGATCGGCGGCGGTGCCGATGTTGCCGTCCAGACGATGACCAAGACCGAGACCGCCGACATCGAGGCGACGCTCGCGCAGATCAAGCGCGTGGCCGAGGCAGGAGCCGACCTGGTGCGCTGCGCTGTGCCACGCGAGAAGGACGCGGAGGCACTCAAGACGATCGTGCGCGAGTCACCGATCCCGATCATCGCGGACATCCACTTCAACCACACCCTGGCGCTGAAGGCATTCGATGCCGGGGCGCACTGCATCCGCATCAATCCGGGCAACATCGGCGGTCCCGACAAGGTCGCGGAGGTGGTCGCCAAGGCCAAGCAGGTCGACCGTCCGATGCGCATCGGCGTCAACTCGGGCTCGCTCCCAGCCCACCTGCGGGAGCTCGAGTACTCCGACCCGGTAGAGGCACTGGTCACCGCCGCCGTGGAGTTCGTCGAGCTGATGGAGCGCCTGGACTACACGAACTTCAAGGTGTCGATGAAGTCGACGAGCGTGCCGAACACGATCGCCTCCAATCGTCTGCTGGCCGGGCGCATCCCGTATCCGCTGCACCTCGGCGTGACCGAGGCCGGGACCAAGTGGTCGGGTTCGCTGAAGTCCGCGGTCGGACTGGGCACGCTGCTCGCCGACGGCATCGGCGACACGATCCGGATCTCGCTCTCGACAGTCCATGCCGAGGAGGAGGTCAAGGTCGCCTGGGAGATCCTCAAGGCGCTGCGCCTGCGGCGCAAGGGGCCAGAGCTGATCGCCTGCCCGACC
>JBOGYJ010000136.1:0-32050 GCA_050696795.1 Solirubrobacteraceae bacterium
TGCTGATCGACCTCGACCACTTCAAGGACATCAACGACACGCTCGGTCACCAGTATGGGGACGACTTCCTGGCGGACCTTGGGCCGCGACTGGCGGCACGAATTGGGGAAGGCGGGATGGTGGCTCGCTTCGGCGGCGATGAGTTCGGGATCCTGCCGGCCGTACGCACGGAGAACATGGCGGCGCTGACGGCGATCGTCGAGGACGTCATGGCATGTATCCGCGAGCCGGTGAAGTTCGACGACATCACGCTGGAGGTGGACGCGAGCATCGGGGTCGCGCGGTTCCCGCACGACGGCCCGGATGCGCAGACGCTGTTGCGGCGCGCGGACATCGCTATGTACAGCGCCAAGGCCGAGCGGGACGGTCACCGCTTCTACGCACACGGCCAGGACAGCCACTCCGTCTCGCGCCTGAGCATGGTCGGAGACTTTCGCCGTGCGCTGGAGAAGGACGACGAGATCGTCGTGTACTTCCACCCGATCGTCGACCTGGGCAGCGGCCAGGTGCACGGCGCCGAGGCGCTCGTGCGCTGGCAGCACCCGGAACTTGGGCTGCTGCAGCCCGCTGCGTTCCTGGAGATCGTCGAGCAGACCGGCCTGATCGGCGCGATGACCACGCACGTGCTGCAGAAGGCCATCGCCGAATGCGCCGCCTGGCATGCCGCCGGGCGCGACCTGACGATGTCGGTGAACCTATCGGTCCGCAACCTGCACGATCCGATGCTCTCCTCGCAGGTGGCGCAGATGCTCGACCGCCACTGCCTGTCGCCGGCCGCTCTCAAGCTGGAGATCACCGAGAGCATGATCCTGTCTGACCCGCAGCGCGCGCTGGCGACGGTCGAGGGCCTCAGCGAGATCGGCGTCCGGTTCGCGGTGGACGACTTCGGCACAGGGCACTCCTCACTCGCGAACCTGCGCAGGTTGCCCGTCCACGAGATCAAGATCGACCGCTCGTTCGTCACGCCGATGCTCAACGAGGAATCCGATGGCGTGATCGTGCGATCGACGATTGACCTCGGCCACGCGCTCGGCCTGAAGGTCGTCGCCGAGGGTGTCGAGGACGAGGTCACCCTATCCCGGCTCGAGGAGATCGGATGCGATCGCGCCCAGGGCCACTTCTTCTCGAAGCCGATCCCCCCGATCGAATTCATGCGCTGGATCAGCCGCTACGAGAACCGCTATCCAGCGGCCGCGTAGCGGCTCCGGCGATCAGGGCAGTCGCGGGTCGCCTTTCCGCGACTCAAGTGGCCTGGTCGATCAGCTCGATCCGGTAGCCGTCCGGATCGCGCACGAAGCAGAGCAGCGAGCCGCCCTCACGAACCGAGTACGGCGGCTTCTCGGGCTCGATGCCCTGCGCGGAGAGCTGCGCCAGCGTGGCGCTGAGGTCGTCGACACCGACGGCGATGTGACCGTAGCCGGTGCCAAGGTCGTAGCTGCGACCGTCGTGGTTGAAGGTCAGCTCGAGGACGGAGGGTTCATCGCCCATGGAGAAGAAGTAGTTGGTCGCCTCCCTCTCGCCGTCGCGGACGATGTCCATGTCGCGCTCGAAGCTGAACCCGAGAGCCTCGTAGAAGGCGCGGCTGCGGCCGGGATCGGTAATGCGAACCATCGTGTGCAGGAAGCTTGGGGTCATACCTCCATCGTACGCGGCGCCAGGCTCAGGCCGGCACACTCTCGTTACACGGCGCCACAAAGTCGGCACACATGTGAAGCCCCGCAAAAGCGAAGGGCACCAGGTTCAGCGTGCGATCGGCGGCGCGAAGCCGCGGGCCCGGGTCGCGTCGGGCTGGTGGGGGCGCCGGGCGGCGTCCAACTGGCGGCGCCGAGCACGCATGCGGGCATGACTCATACGCACAACCGATTGAATCTCTGCGTGAGTGCGCGAATTGTCGATCATTATCAACAGATCCATGTCCTGCTCGGGATCGAACAGGCTGGCATCCAGGTCTTTTTCAGCACGCCTAAAGTTGAACATGTCATTACTTTCGACCACGAGCGACCATAAGTCAAAGTCGTAGTTCATACGGCAGTAATCGGCGGAGCTTATTAGTGATCTGAGAAGGGCCGCGCGCGCCGCGTCGCGGCTCAGGCGATCGCGTCGAGCCGACCGACGATCTCGTCGGTGTGGCGGATGTAGGGCTCGAAGTCGAACACGGCATCGAGGTCGAGCCCCTCGCCCGCCTGGTCGTCAGCCAGCAGCGCGCGCAGGTGCACACGCGTATCGAGTGCCTGCTGCGCCAGCCGCTGGACCACGCGGTAGGCGTCATCGCGGCTCGAGCCGCGCGCGACCAGCGCCAGCAGCAGCCGCTGCGAGAAGAGCGCGCCGTGGGTGAGGTCGAGGTTCTCACGCATACGCGCGGCATCGACGACCAGGCCGCGGATGACATCGAGCATGCGACGCTGCATGTGGTCGAGCAGGATCGTGGCATCGGGCAGCACGATCCGCTCGACGCTCGAGTGCGAGATGTCGCGTTCGTGCCAGAGGGCAACATCCTCGACAGCCGCCTGCGCGTAGCCGCGCAGCAGCCGCGCGAGGCCGGTGATCTGCTCGGTCTTGATCGGGTTGCGCTTGTGCGGCATCGCGCTCGAGCCCTTCTGGCCGGCGCCGAACGGCTCGCGCGCCTCACTCAGCTCGGTGCGCGCCAGGTGGCGGATCTCCGTGGCGAGGCGCTCGAGGCCGGCGCCAGCCAGCGCTACCGCCTGCACCAACTCGGCGTGGCGGTCGCGCGGGACGACCTGTGTCGAGACCGACTCGAGCTCGAGCCCGAGCCGTGTCACGACCCGGCGCTCGAAGTCAGGCGATGTGGCCGAGTACGTGCCGACGGCGCCCGAGAGCGCGCCGACCGAGGCCTGCGCGAAGGCGCGCTCGAGCCGCTCGACGTTGCGGTGCGCCTCGAAGGCGAAGCCGGCCAGCTTGATACCGAAGGTCGTCGGCTCTGCGTGGATGCCATGGGTGCGCCCGGCGCAGAGCGTGCGCACGTGCTCACGCGACCTGGCGGCCAGCTCGGTAACCAGCGCGCGCGCATCGGGAAGGATCAGCTCACCCGCGGCCCTGATCTGCAGCGCGAGTCCGGTGTCGACGACGTCGGAGGAGGTGAGACCATAATGGATCCAGCGCCCGTGCTCACCGGCAGAGGCGGCCAGCACGTCCACGAACGCGGCGGTGTCGTGGTCGGTGACCCGCTCGCGCTCGTTGATGGCCTCGACGGTGAACGTCGCGGCGCGAATCGCAGCGAGGTCGGCCGGCGTGGGGCCCTCCATCTCCTCGCAGGCGGCGACCTCGACCCTGCGCAGTGCCTCGAAGCGCGCGTGCTCGGACCACAGCTCTCCGAGCTCCTTGCGCGTGTAGCGGTCGATCATCCGTGGCCAGTCTATTGGAGGGGCCCCTGGGCTCAGACCGGTCAGACACCATCCGCTAGCGTCTGCGCCGATGACTCCAGGGCGGCCGAGCATTGGGATGGTGGGCGCCGGCCAGCTGGCGCGAATGGGCTGGCAGGCTGCGATCTCGCTCGATCTGGAGCTGCTGTGCCTGGGCGCGCCCGGGGAGGCCGCGACCGGCGCGGGCGCACCCCTGCTCGAGGGCTCGGGACGCGACCCCGAAGCACTCACCGAACTGGCCGGCCGCTGCGAGGTGCTGACCTTCGAGCACGAGCTCGTCGATCTTGCCGCACTCTCCGAGCTTGAGGCGCGCGGTGTCGATGTCAGGCCATCGGCGGCCGTGCTGGCGCTGGCGGTCGACAAGCTCCATCAGCGCCGGACGCTCTCGGCGATGGACGGCGTGCGCGTACCGGCGTACGCCCCGGTGTCCGAGCTGACAGCCATCGAGTCGTTTGCGGCCGCGCACGGCTGGCCGCTGGTGCTGAAGGCCCGCAGCGGCGGTTACGACGGTCGCGGGGTCTGGATGTGTGAAGACGCGGACACGGCCGCAGACGCGCTGCGCGACGGACACGCGGCGGGCCTCGAGCTCTACGTCGAGCAGGCGGTCGAGCTCAGGGCGGAGCTGGCCGTGCTGGTGGCGCGCTCACCCTCAGGCGAGGTCGCTGTGTACCCGGCGGTGGAGACCTTCCAGGTCGATGGCATGTGCCGGTGGGTGGCGATGCCGGCGCGGGTGCCCGAGCACATCGGCGCGGAGGTCGAGGCGCTGGCGCGGAGACTGGCCGAGCAGGTCGGGCTCGAGGGGTTGATGGCGATCGAGCTGTTCCTGACCCGAGGCGACGACCTGCTGGTCAACGAGCTGGCACTGCGCACCCACAACACCGGGCACCTCCACACCGAAGCATCCACTACCTCGCAGTTCGAGCAGCACCTGCGAGCGGTGCTCGACCTGCCGCTGGGCGTGACCACGCCGCTGGCAGCGGCTGCCGCGATGGTCAACGTCGTCGGCCCGCCGGATGGCTCGGACCCGGCCTCGCGCTTGGACCAGGCGCTGCGGGTGCCGGGAGCAAGCGTCCATCTGTACGGCAAGAGCGCGCGCGCCGGCCGCAAGCTCGGGCACGTCACAGTCTGTGCCACCACGCCCGAGGAAGCGCTCGACTTGGCCCGCCAGGCCGCTGATAGGCTCGAGCGCGATGACTGAGCCGATCGTCGGTGTGGTGATGGGCTCCGACAGTGACCTGCCCGTCATGGGGCAGGCGTCCGAGGTGCTGGCCGAGCTCGGGATCGCCGCCGAGACGCGTGTCGTCTCGGCGCATCGCACGCCGGTCGAGATGCTCGCCTACGGCCAGCGAGCCGTCGCGCGCGGGCTCTCGGTGATCATCGCGGGCGCCGGCGGCGCCGCCCACCTCCCGGGCATGCTCGCCGCGGTCACACCACTGCCCGTGATCGGCGTGCCGGTGTCGCTCAGCAAGCTTGACGGGCTCGACAGCCTGCTCTCGATCGTGCAGATGCCCAAGGGCGTACCGGTGGCAACGGTGGCGATCGACGGGGCGCGCAACGCCGGCCTGCTGGCGGCGCGGATCCTTGCGCTCGGCGACCCCGAACTACGTCGGCGAGTTGAGAGCCTGATGGAAGCTCAAGCACAGGCGGCCAAGGCGGCCGACGCGCGTGTCAACGCGCCGACGCCTCCGGCAACGCCATAGCTGTGGGAGGAAACCCGGCAGAAATGCCGGGAAACTCCCGTCCGCGCCAAAGCTGACCCCCCGTCCGTCCGCGCCAGCGCTCACCTCCCCGCCCGCGCCAGCGCTCACCTCCCCGCCCGCGCCAAAGCTGACGTCCCGATCAGATGCGCAGGATGCGCGCGGCGAGCACCGCCGCGTTCGTGGCAGCGTCGACGCCGACGGTCGCGACCGGAACACCCGAGGGCATCTGCACGATCGCCAGCAGGGCATCGAGGCCGCCACCGACCGAGCTGCTCGACGTCAGCGGGACCCCGATCACCGGCAGGTCGGTGTGCGCCGCCACCATGCCGGGCAGGGCCGCGCCGAGGCTGGCGCCGGCGATGATCACGCGCAGCCCGCGCATGCGCGCGTTCCTGGCGTAATCGGCGAGGACGTCGGGATCGTGGTGAGCGGACATCACGCGGACCTCGCTGCGGATGCCGCGCTCGCTGAGCTCCTTCTCGGCCTTCTCCATCGTCGGCAGGTCGCTCTTGGCGCCGATCACGATGCCGACCAGCGGAGCGTCGACGGGGATCTCCTCGAAGGCCGGCTCCGACTGGGGCGGCGGCGGCTCGGCGCCGTGCGGCTCCATCGAGCTCATCCGCCCACGACCTGCTCGGCGATGTCGCGGCGCAGCTGCCGGCCGTCGAACTCGATCGCATCGGCGGTCGCATAGGCGGTCTCACGCGCGCTCGCCACATCCGTCCCGAGCGCCGTCACGCTCAGCACCCGTCCGCCGGCGGTTACGATCGCCCCACCGTCGTCGGACCTTGTCCCTGCGTGTGTCACATGGACACATTCCGGGGCGGAGTCCAGCCCGGTGATCACGTCACCCCTGGACGAGCTGGCCGGGTAGCCGGCGCTCGCCAGCACGACGGTGACGGCGCTGCGCTGGTCCCACTCGAGGGTGACACCGTCGAGACCCTTGCCACCGGCCGCGGCCGCCGAGAGCAATTCGAGCAGATCCGTCCGCAGCCGCGGCAGGATCGCCTGCGTCTCCGGGTCGCCGAAGCGGGCGTTGAACTCCAGCACCTTCGGCCCACTGTCTGTCAGCATCAGTCCCGCATACAAAACGCCGTGGAACTCGATGCCGCGGCGCCGCAGCTCGTCCAGCACCGGCTGGTGCACGACGCCCACCAGCGCCAGTGCCTCGCGCTCACCGATTGCCGGCACCGGCGAGTAGGCGCCCATGCCACCGGTGTTCGGCCCCAGGTCGCCGTCGAAGATGCGCTTGTAGTCCTGGGCCGAGGCGAGCGTCAGCGCGCGCGCGCCGTCGCAGATCGCGAGCAGCGAGACCTCCGAGCCGGACAGGAACTCCTCAACCACGACCCTGTCGGTGCCGAACTGGTGGTCGACGAGCAACGAGGTCAGCGCGGCGCGCGCCTCCGCCTCGTCCGCGGCGATGATCACGCCCTTGCCGGCCGCGAGCCCGTCGGCCTTGATCACGGCCGGGTAGCCCGAGGAGCCGGCGTCAGGGCGGCCGTCAGCACCGCTGCGCGCCAACTCGCGGATAGCGGCCATGCCGTCCTCGACGCTGGTCACCACCCGGTAGCCGGCCGTCGGCACCTCGGCGGCCTCCATCACCTCCTTGCAGAAGGTCTTCGAGCCCTCGAGCAAGGCCCCCGCGGCAGACGGGCCGAAGCAGGCGACGCCCGCCTCGGCGAGCGCATCCGCGAGTCCGGCCACCAGCGGCGCCTCGGGCCCGATCACCACCAGGTCCACCGCCTCGCGAGCGGCGAGCTCCACCAGCCCGCTGACATCGTCGACACCAACCGGCAGCACCCGCGCGAGCCCGGCGATCCCGGCGTTGCCGGGAGCGCACAGCAGCTCGGGCCGGTGCGGCGAGCGCGCGAGCGCGTGCAGGATCGCGTGCTCGCGTGCGCCGGCGCCGACGACCAGGACCCTGGGGCTAGCCATTGCGCGCCAGGTTAACGGTCGGGCCCGCGGCTAACCCCGCCGGCGGCAAAGCGCCGCCGCCGGCAGGACCCATCAGCTACACGACCTCGGCCACCTGCCGCACCGAGTCGAAGACGATCTCGCCGTCGGTCGCGTGCACCATGACGGTGTCGCCGTCGATGAAGCGGCCGTCCAACAACGCCAGCGCAAGCGGATCCACGAGGCGCTTCTGGATCACGCGCTTCAGCGGCCGCGCGCCGTAGGTGGGGTCGTAGCCGAGGTTGCCGAGCAGCGTCTTGGCCTCGTCGCTCAGCACCAGCTCGATCCCGCGCCCGGCCACCCGCCGCACAACCAGCTCAACCTGCAGGTCGACGATCTCGCTGAGCTGCTCGCGACTCAAAGCGTGGAACTCGACGATGTCATCCAAGCGGTTGATGAACTCGGGCTTGAAGTGCCCCTCCGCGCTCTGCCGCGGAGATTCTCCCGCCCGTCCGATGTTCGAGGTCATGATCAGCACCACGTTCTTGAACGACACCGTGCGGCCCTGGCCGTCGGTCAGGCGGCCGTCGTCCATGACCTGTAGCAGCGTGTTGAACACGTCGGGATGCGCCTTCTCGACCTCGTCGAGCAGCACCACCGCGTAGGGCCGGCGGCGCACCGCCTCGGTCAGCTGGCCGCCCTCGTCGTAGCCGACGTAGCCGGGAGGCGCGCCGACCAGCCGCGAGACGGCGTGGCGCTCCATGTACTCGGACATGTCGATCCGCACCATCGCCTCGGGCGAGTCGAACATGAACTCGGCCAGCGCCCGCGCCAACTCGGTCTTGCCGACACCGGTCGGGCCGAGGAACAGGAACGTGCCGATCGGCCGATCGGGATCGGAGAGGCCCGCGCGCGAGCGTCGCAAGGCGCTCGCCACCGCGCTGACCGCCTCCTCCTGGCCGATCACGCGCTCGTGCAGCCGCGCCTCCATGTTGACGAGCTTCTCGATCTCGCCCTCGAGCAGCCGCGAGACGGGGATCCGGGTCCACTGTGCGACGACCCGTGCGATGTCCTCGGCGTCGACCTCCTCCTTGAGGTAGCGGTGCGCGTCCGCTCCGCCGCTGGCCCGCTGGCCACCGGCGTCGTCCTGCGCTTTCTCGGCGACGTCGAGGCGCTTGCTCAGCTCCGGGATCGTCCCGTATTGCAGCTCGGCGGCACGCTCGAGGTCGCCGGCACGGCGCGCCTGCTCGAGCTCGACGTTCGCCTGCTCGAGCTGCTCCTGCAGCTCGGCGACGGCTCCCAGCGCGGCCTTCTCCTGCTGCCACTCGGCGTGCATCGCGGACGAGCGCTCGCGCTCCTCGGCGAGCACCTGCTCGAGCTGCTCGCGGCGCGCGGCGGTGCCGGGGTCGTCCGACTCCGGGCTGCCGAGCGACTGCAGCTCGATCTCGAGCTGCAGGATGTGACGGTCCACCTCGTCGATCTCGGTCGGCTTGGAGTCGATCTCCATACGGATCTGGGAGGCGGCCTCGTCGACCAGGTCGATCGCCTTGTCGGGCAGGAAGCGGTCGGTGATGTAGCGGTCAGACAGCGTCGCCGCCGCGACCAGCGCGGAGTCGGTGATGCGAACCTTGTGGTGGACCTCGTACTTGCCCTTGAGGCCGCGCAGGATCGCGATCGTGTCCTGCACCGACGGCTCCTCGACGAACACCGGCTGGAAGCGGCGCTCGAGCGCGGCGTCCTTCTCGATGTACTTGCGGTACTCGTCCAGCGTGGTCGCGCCGACGGCGCGCAACTCGCCGCGGGCGAGCATCGGCTTGAGCAGGTTGGCGGCGTCGACAGCCCCCTCGGAGGCGCCGGCGCCGACGATCGTGTGCAGCTCGTCGATGAAGAGAACGACGTTGCCGCGGGCCTGCTGGACCTCCTTGAGCACCGCCTTGAGCCGGTCCTCGAACTCACCGCGGTACTTGGCGCCGGCGATCAGCGCGCCGATGTCGAGCCCGACCACGCGGCGGTCCTTGAGTCCATCGGGAACGTCACCCGAGACGATCCGCTGGGCGAGCCCCTCAGCGATCGCGGTCTTGCCGACGCCGGGCTCGCCGATCAGCACCGGGTTGTTCTTGGTGCGCCGGCTGAGCACCTGGATCACACGGCGGATCTCGTCGTCGCGCCCGATCACGGGGTCGAGCTTGCCGTCGGCGGCGGCGCGGGTGAGGTCGCGCCCGTACTTCTCGAGCGCCTGGAACTTGTCCTCGGGGCTCTGGTCGGTGACCTTCTGGCCACCGCGCACCTCGCCCACGGCCTTCCGCAGCGGTTCGTGGCCGGCGCCGACGGAGCGCAGCACGTCGCCGGTGGTACCGGTCGACTTGGCCAGCGCGAGCACCAGGTGCTCGGTCGAGATGTACTCGTCCCCCAGCGCGCGCATCTCCTCCTCGGCGGCGCGCAGGACCTCGATCAAGTCGTTCGAGGTGCCGGTCGGTTCCTGGGCACCGCCGCCGGTCAGCCGCGGCAGCGCATCGAGCGCGGGGCCGAGCGTGGCGCGCACGGCGGCGGGGTCGACGCCGAGCTTGCGCAGCACCGGTACGACGACGCCGCCGTCCTGCTCGAGCAGCACGGCGAGCAGGTGCTCGGGACGGGTCTGCGGGTTACGGCGCTCAGCAGCCAGCCGGTGGGCGGCCTCGAGCGCCTCCTGGGATTTGATCGTGAAGCGGTCGGCTTGCATGTGCGATGAGGGCTTTCTGTCGGGCGCGACGTCGGCGGTCGCGTGATAAATCTAAGTCGGAGTGACTTAGATTATGGCAGGCCCGAGGATGCTTTACAAGACCCTGAACGGGACCTTCGGAGTTGCGCCGCCGTCCAGCTGCGGACGCCTTGGCAACCGATTGCTAAAGCTGTACTCGCGACAGTCGATAAGGCCCTAAATGGGAGCTGAAGAGCTGAGCCACGACCAGCGCCTGTCGCTGGTCATCCAGACACAGCGCGAGATCCTCGCTGCCGACAACGAGCTGCGTGCCTCGATGCAGCTGGTCGCCGAGCGCTCGCAGGCGATCATCGGCGCCGACGGCGCGATGGTCAACCTGATCCACGGCACGACCCTGCACACCGTCGGGGTCAGCGGTACGGCGGTCGGCGCGTTCGACGCGCGCCGCCCGGTGTCGGGGTCGATCGCCCGCTTCGCGATCGCCGGCCGCCTGCCGATCCTGATCCGGGACTGCCCCAACGACCCGCGCATCGACCAGACGATGCGCGCCCGCGTCGGCGACCAATCGATGATCTGCGTGCCGCTGGTGCGGGGCGGCGAGGTGCTCGGCACGCTCAACGTGATGCGAGTCTCGGTCGAGGACCGGCTCACCGAAGAGGACCTCGAGACGCTCGAGATGATCTCGGTCGTGCTCTCCTCGGTCGTCTCCCGCGCGGCCGAGATCGAGGCGCGCGAGGCCCAGGCGATCGCGATCAATCGCTTCAGGACCCTGTTCGACGAGGCCTCGATCGGCATCCTGCGACTCGCGCGCGACGGCAAGGCGCTCGAGGCCAACCCGGAGCTCGCGGTGATGCTGGACCGGACGCCAGAGGAGATCGTCGGGACCACCTTCTCGGAGTACATGGTGGGCGCCGACGGCTGGCGCTTTGACTCGTTGCTCGAGGAGCTCGCCGCCGAGAAGCGCAACTCCTTCCAGACCGAGCTCTGCTGCCAGCGGGCTTCGGGCGGTGAGATCTGGGTGCTGCTGCGCGCCGTGCTCGAGCGCGACGTCGCCGGCGAAGCCGATTGCGTCGTCGCGATGATCGAGAACATCACCGACCGCAAGCGCGCCGAGAGCGAGCTGATGCGGCAGGCGGAGATCAACGAGTTCCAGGCGCTGCACGACCCGCTCACCGGGCTTCCCAACCGCATCCTGTTCAGCGAGCGCATCGGGCACGCGATCCTGCAGGCGCAGCGCCACGGCAAGAAGCTTGCCGTGGCGCTGATCGATCTCGACCGCTTCAAGGAGATCAACGACTCGCTCGGGCACACGGCCGGCGACCACCTGCTGATCAGCGTCGGCAAGCAGATGGGCGGCGCGCTGCGCGCCGCCGACACGGTCGCGCGCCTCGGCGGCGACGAGTTCGGCCTGCTGCTGCCGGAGTTGAGCGACATCGATGCGCTGACTCCGGTGCTCGAGCGCCTGCAGACCGCGCTCGAGGAGCCGATCCAGGTGCAGTCACTGCCGATCGGGGTCGAGGCGTCGATCGGGATCGCGGTCTACCCCGATCACGGCGATGACGCCCAGATCCTGATCCAGCGCGCCGACATCGCGATGTATGAGGCCAAGCGCGACGGCCTCAACCATGTCTTCTACGACGACAGCACGCACGACCACGACGTCACCAGCCTGACGCTGGTGGCCGAGCTGCGCCGGGCGATCTCCGAGCGCGAGCTGGTGCTCTATTACCAGCCCAAGGCGGCACTCGAGAGCGGCGTCGTCACCTCGGTCGAGGCGCTCGTGCGATGGCTGCACCCGGAGCGGGGGCTGGTGCAGCCGGATTCGTTCATCCCGCTCGCGCAGGAGACGAGCCTGATCGGCCCGCTCACCCTGTACGTGGTCGAAGAGGCGCTACGCCAGGCCCGCAGCTGGCACGAGCAAGGCATCGAGCTGTCGATCGCGGTCAACCTCTCGACCCGCAACCTGCTCGACCGCAGCTTCCCCAACCAGGTGCAGGAGCTGCTCGCGCGCTGGGACGTGAAGCCGGAGGGCCTCGAGCTCGAGGTCACCGAGTCATCGATGCTGGCCAACCCGACGCGCGCCAAGGCCGTGCTGGGCCAGCTCTCCGATCTGGGCATCCGACTCTCGATCGACGACTTCGGCACCGGTTACTCCTCGCTGGCGTACCTGCGCGAGCTGCCGGTCGACGAGATCAAGATCGACCGCTCGTTCGTGATCGGCATGAGCGCCGAGGCGGGTGATGCGGTGATCGTGCGCTCGACCGTCGACCTCGGTCGCAATCTCGGCCTCGACGTCGTCGCCGAGGGCGTCGAGACGATCGAGCATTGGGAGTGCCTGCGAGAGCTCGGCTGCAACACCGCCCAGGGCTACTTCCTCAGCCGACCGGTGCCGGCCGACGAGCTGTGCGAGTGGCTGCGCGCGCGGCGCACGCTGCAGCAGCTGCACAGCTGAAGCCAGCTCCTGAACCTGAGCGTCAGCGTCGGCGTGTGACGCTCGATCTTGCCGGCGGCCGCCGGAGTCGCGAACGCGGCCGCGGCCGCAAGTGCCGCGCACCGCGGCCTCACGAGAAGTCTGATGCGCGAATCAGTGCGCCGCCGCGAGCGTAGGGAACGATCTCCGCGCGCAGCTCGCGGCGCAGCGCCTCCAGGCGCTCCACCTCCGACTTCAGCTCTGCGGCGCGGCGCTCCAGCGCCTGGACCTTGCGCGACATTCCCGCGAGCATGTTCTCCAGCTCGAACACCCGCTCGACTCCCGCAAGGTTCAAACCCAGCTCTGCGGTCATCTCCTGAATCCGCTTGAGGCGCTCCACGTCGGAGTGTGAGTAGAGGCGCGTGCCCTTGGGCGAGCGCTTCGGCTCGATCAGGCCGCGGGTCTCGTACATGCGCAGCGTCTGTGGATGCATGCCCGCCAGCTCGGCGGCGACCGAGATCATGAAG
Source organism: Solirubrobacteraceae bacterium (assembly GCA_050696795.1). Taxonomy (GTDB): domain Bacteria; phylum Actinomycetota; class Thermoleophilia; order Solirubrobacterales; family Solirubrobacteraceae; genus Palsa-465. The sequence continues at coordinate 12,609 of JBOGYJ010000136.1, forward strand.
ACGCCGCGATCGGAGGAGACCACGACGCGCGTGTGGGTGCGGATCGTGTGCTGCTGTGGCGGTTGCTCGGCTGCCATCAGCGCTCACCTGACTTGGCCCGTGAGGTTCGCTCCCGGAACAGCTGCGCGCGCGGGTCGCCGTCCATCACCTGGGAGAGCCGATCGACCGCTTCGCTCTGCTCGGCCGAGAGGCTCGCCGGGACGTCGATCACGAAGCGGTAGCGCAGGTCGCCGTTGCCCTTGCCGCCGAGCCGCGGCGGCCCCTCACCGCGCAGGCGCTGAACCGTGCCGTGCTTGGTCCCGGGCGCGACCCGCAGCCGCTTCGAGCCGTTCAGGGTCGGCACCTCGACGACGGCGCCGCGGACCGCCTCGGGGATCGTGAGCGGCACCTCGACCTCGAGGTTCTCGCCGTTGCGCTTGAAGATCTGGGATTCGGACACGCGCGTGATCACGTAGAGATCGCCGGGCGGCACACCGCGGACCCCCGGATCGCCCTTGCCGGCGAGCTTGATGCGACTTCCATCGCGCACGCCGGCTGGGATATTTACCCGCAGCCGCCGGACGCTGCGCTGGGCACCGGAGCCCTCGCACGTCGGGCAGGGATGCTCGATCACGGTGCCCGAGCCCTTGCAGTTGGAGCACGGCTGGTTGATCGAGAAGATCCCCTGGCTCTGCGCCTCGACTCCGCGGCCGTGGCAGACGGGGCAGACCTTCGGCGTGGTCCCGGGGCGCGCGCCCGAGCCGTTACAGGTGGGGCAGGGCTTGGACGTCGGGACCGAGAGTGAGACCTGGGTGCCGTGCACGGCCTGGTCGAAGCTCAGCGAGACCTCGGTCTCGAGGTCTTGCCCGCGTGCCTGCGGCGGCCGCTGGCCGCCGCCGCGCGTGCCTCTCTGACCGGCGCCGCCGGCACCCCCGAACACGTTGGAGAAGATCTCGCCCAGGCCGCCGCTGAAGCTGCCGGAGAATTGCGATGGGTCGAAGCCGCCACCGGCACCGGTGAAGCCGGCGAATATGCCGCCGCGGTCGTACTCCTTGCGCTTGTCCGGATCGGACAGAACGTCGTGCGCCTGCGAGATCTCCTTGAACCGCTCCTCCGCCTGCTTGTCGCCCGGGTTCCGGTCGGGATGGTATTTGCGCGCGAGCTTGCGGTACGCCTTCTTGATCTCCTCGTCGGTCGCGTTCTTACCGACCCCGAGGATCTTGTAGTAGTCGGCTCGCTCTGGCATGGCGCTCCGCTTCTACTACGCGGCCACGAGCACGCGCGCGGGTCGCAGCACGTTCTCACCGAGGCGGAAGCCCTGCTGGAAGACCTCGGCCACGATTCCCGGCTCGACGCCCTCTATCGGCTGCTGCGCCACGGCCTCGTGGAACTGCGGGTCGAAGACCTCGCCCTCAGGCGAGAACGGCTCGACGCCGACGCGCTGCAGCGCCGAGAGCAGGTCGGTGTGGACGAGCTTGATGCCCTCCGCGATCGGCGACTCCTCCTCGGCGGCAGCCTTCAGCGCCCGGCCGAGGCTATCGATGGCCCCGAGCAGCTCCTTGGCCAGCTTGGCCACCCCGCGGTCCTGCGCGAGCGCCGCCTCGCGCGACGCTCGCTTGCGATAGTTCTCGAAGTCGGCCTGCGTCCGCTGCGCGAGCGCCAGGTACTCGTCGGCCTTCTCGGCCTTGGTCGCCAGCTCGTGCAGATCCTGCTGAACCTGCTGTCCGCCGTCGTCCTCTCCCTGCTGCGGCTCGTCAGGAGCCTCGCTGCCGGGTTCGCCTTCAGCCTCGGACCTGGGCGGTGCGTTGTGCTGCGCAGCCGCATACGCCGCGGCCGCGCCCGCACGCTGACGCTGTTCCTGGCCAGAGGGATGCGCGCCGTCCTCCGAGGAGGCGCCGGCCAGCGCCTCCTGCGCAGCGTCGTGCTCATGGCTCTGATCGGGGGCCTCGACGGCGTCCTCAGGACAGTGCTCAGGGGCCATCGTCACTTGCCCTCGTCGACGACTTCGGCGTCCACCACGTCCTCATCATCGGCGGCGGCGGCGCCGTCGCTGGAAGGCGCGTCACCGTCGAAGTCGGGTGCCGCCGCCGACTGCTCCTGCGCACGCTGGTACATGGCCTCGGAAACCTTGTGGAACGAGGCGTTCAGCGCGTCCTTGCGGCTGCGGATCTCAGCGGGGTCCTCGCCGGTGAGCGCCTCGCGCACGGCCTTGATGGCCTCCTCGATCTCGCCACGCGAGCTCTCGTCGACCTGGTCGCCCAGCTCCTTGAGCTGGCGCTCGGCCTGGTAGGCGGCATGCTCGGCCTCGTTGCGGGCCTCGGCGAGCTCGCGCTGGCGCTTGTCGTCATCGGCGTGGGACTCGGCGTCGTTGACCATGCGCTTGATCTCGTCGTCGGACAGGCCCGAGCCGGAGCGGATCTCGATCTTCTGCTCCTTGGTGGTGCCGAGGTCCTTGGCCGAGACGTTGAGGATGCCGTTGGCGTCGATGTCGAAGGCGACCTCGATCTGCGGCACGCCGCGCGGCGCCGGCGGGATGCCCGTCAGCTGGAACTTGCCGAGCGACTTGTTGTAGCTCGCCATCTCGCGCTCACCCTGCAGGACATGGATCTCCACGCTGGGCTGGTTGTCCTCGGCGGTCGAGAAGACCTCCGACTTGCGGGTGGGGATCGTCGTGTTGCGCTCGATCAGCTTGGTCATGACACCGCCCTTGGTCTCGATGCCAAGCGTCAGCGGCGTCACGTCCAGCAGCAGCACGTCCTTGACGTCGCCGGCCAGCACACCTGCCTGGATCGCGGCACCGACGGCCACGACCTCATCCGGGTTGACGCCGCGGTGCGGCTCCTTGCCGGTCAGCTCCTTGACCTTCTCCTGGACGGCGGGCATGCGCGTCATGCCGCCGACCATCACGACATGGTCGATGTCGCCGGCGCCCTTGTCCTTGGCGTCGTCGAGCGCCTGGCGCACGGGCACCACGGTGCGCTCGATCAGCGCCGCGGTCAGCTCGTTCAGCTTGGCGCGGGTTAGGCGCATGTCGAGGTGCTTGGGGCCGCTGGCGTCAGCGGTGATGAACGGCAGGTTGATCTGCGACTCCTGCGTGGTCGAGAGCTCGATCTTGGCGCGCTCGGCGGCCTCGTAGAGACGCTGCAGCGCCATCGGGTCGGCGGCCAGGTCGATGCCTTGAGACCGCTTGAACTCGGCGACCAGCCAGTCGACGATCGCCTTGTCGAAGTTGTCGCCGCCGAGGTGGTTGTCACCGGCCGTGGACTTGACCTCGAAGACGCCGTCGCCGATCTCCAGCACGGACACGTCGAAGGTGCCGCCACCGAGGTCGAAGACGAGGATCGTCTGGTCGGTCTCCTTGTCGAGGCCGTAGGCCAGCGACGCGGCGGTCGGCTCGTTGATGATGCGCTTGACCTCGAGGCCGGCGATCGTGCCGGCGTCCTTGGTCGCCTGACGCTGATCGTCGTTGAAGTAAGCCGGCACCGTGATCACGGCGCTGTCTACCGTCTCACCGAGGTACGCCTCGGCGTCGGCCTTGAGCTTGGCGAGGATCATCGCGCTGATCTCGGGCGGAGAGTACTGCTTGCCCTCCACGTCGACGCGCACGTCGGCACCGGGCCCTGAGACGACCTTGTAGGGGACGATCGCCTCCTCGTCGTGGACCTCGGCCTCCTTGCGGCCCATGAAGCGCTTGATCGAGAAGATCGTGTTCTGCGGATTGGTCACGCCCTGGCGCTTGGCGACGGTGCCCACCAGACGCTCGCCGCCCTGAGTGAAGGCCACCACGGACGGGGTGGTGCGGCCGCCCTCGGCGTTTTCGATCACCGTCGGGTCGCCGCCCTCCAGCACAGCCATACAGCTGTTGGTCGTACCGAGGTCGATACCGATTGTCTTGCCCATCGTGTTCGTTCTGCTCCTCTTAGGTCACAAAAATCTAAGCGAGAGCGTAGCAGATTTATGGCGGTGCAAGCCTCGTATACGTGCGGGCAAGCCGCGTCCGGGGGGACTTTTGCCGCCCTACGCGGCAGAAGTCCCCCCGGATCGAGCCTGGGCAGAAGTCCGCAGGATCGAGCATGCGCACCCCACTAAAGCCGCGTCTGCAGCCGACCCGTAACAATGGGAGCGTGGAACGCCCCGACGCAGTGCTGTTCGATCTCGACGGCACGATCATCGATTCCCGGGTGCCGTTCGTGACCTCGATGAACTACGCGCTGGCGGCGGGCGGCCACCCTCAGCGTGAGCCCGAGGAGCTGCTGGCCTACCTCGGCCCGCCGACGCGGATCGCGTTGGCCGACCTGGTCGGCGACGACGACCGGCTGATCGGCGAGACGCTCCGGATCTACCGCGAGCACTACGCGCGCACCAGCACCGAGACGACGCTGGTCTATGACGGGATCCCCGAGCTGCTGGAGTCGCTGCAGGATCGCGTGCTGCTGGCGGTGGCCACCTCGAAGGTCGGGGCGAGCGCGGTCATGCTGCTGGAGCACGTCGGCCTCGCCGGACTGTTCGACGTGATCAGCGGGCCGCTGGCCTCGGCGCTGGCGGAGCCCAAGTCGGTCACGGTCGCGCAGGCACTGGCGGCGCTCGGCGGGGTGGATCGGATCGCAACCGCGCGGACCGGCGGCATCAAATCCGCCGTGATGATCGGCGACCGCCGGTATGACGTCGAGGGCGCCCGCGAGCACGGCGTGCCCACGATCGGGGTGCTCTGGGGCGCCGGCGGCGAGCAGGAGCTGCGCGCGGCAGGCGCCTGGAGGATCGTCTCGGCGCCGGACCAGATCCCGCCGCTGCTCGGGCTCTAGCCGGTCAGTCAGCTTCACCTTTCGTTCACAACCGGCGCGAAACTCGCAGCGTTTCCGCACGTCCGGCGGCCCCTAACGAATTCTTCTTCGACTGGCCTGGACGGCTGCGTTAGCTTTGCCGGATCGCACGCGCGGGGGGCGACTGCATGTGGACATGCCGACCCTCGCGCGTAAACGTATGTTGCGTGACTGATTAGTCGCCAAAGGAGGAGCTTGTGAAGGTATTTGTTCGTTCGTTTGCGGCGGTCGCCCTCGTGGTGGCGCTCGCCGTGGCGGTATTCGGCGCGGCCGGCAGCTCGGCCGCGTCCAAGAAGGCTTCGGCCGCGTCGAAGGCTTCGTCGTTCACGCTGGGCGTCGTCGCCGACACCGGCGGGCTCAACGACCACGGTTTCAACCACCTCGCCTACGAGGGCATGCTCGAGGCCAAGAAGACGCTCGGCATCGGCGGCGAGGTGCTCCAGGCCACGTCGAGCTCGGACTATGTCCCCTACCTCGAGAAGGAGGCCGAGCACGGCGACAAGCTCGTCGTCGCCGTCGGCTTCGATTTCATCGACGCTCTCGGGCAGGTCGCAAAGCAGTTCCCGCACACCAAGTTCGCGATCATCGACACGCCGGCCTCGGCAATCAAGGGCAAGCCGAAGAACGTCGAGGGTCTGACCTTCGAGTCGCAGCAGTCCGGCTACCTGGTCGGCTACCTCTCCGGGCTGATCGCGAAGAAGAAGGGCTACAAGTACATCTCGAGCGTCGGTGGCCAGGACATCCCGTCGGTGACCGACTACATCGCCGGCTACCAGGCGGGCGGCAAGGCTGCGGACCCCGGCCTCAAGTTCCTGAACGGCTTCTCGAACGATTTCGCCGCCCAGGACAAGTGCGAGACGATCGCCAACAACCAGATCGGCCAGGGCAGCAAGATCGTGTTCCAGGTTGCGGGCGGATGCGGCCTCGGCGCGCTGCAGGCCGCCAAGCAGCACGGTGACTACGGCATCGGCGTCGACGCCGATCAGGGATACCTCGGCTCCTACGTCCTGACCTCCGCGCTCAAGAAGGTCGACATCGCGGTCGAGCAGGCGGCGGCATCGCTGCTGCACGGCCACTTCGACGCCGGCGGGGACCTGGTCTACTCGGTCGCCAACAACGGCACCGGCTACGGCCGCCTGGACGCGGCGGCGAAGCCGTACGCGAGCCAGCTCGAGAAGGTCCTCGCCGAGATCAAGAGCGGCAAGATCAAGGTCCCGAGCGTGCTGAAGAAGTAATCGCTCGCGGTTCCATAAAGCCAGTGGTTCACTGCAGTGATGGATAACCCGCCGGTTCTGGAGCTGCGGGAAATCACCAAGAAGTTCGGCCCGGTCGTCGCCAACGACCGGGTCGACTTCGACCTGCGGCCTGGAGAGGTGCACGCGCTGCTCGGCGAGAACGGAGCGGGCAAGTCAACCTTGATGTCGGTCCTCTACGGGCTCTACAGCCCCACATCAGGCGAGATCCTGGTCGACGGCGAGCCGGTCAGCATCAACTCGCCGAACGACGCGATCGGCCTCGGGATCGGCATGGTGCACCAGCACTTCATGTTCATCCCGGTGATGACGATCGCCGAGAACATCGTGCTCGGCAACGAGCCGGTGAAGACCGGACCCTGGAGAGCGATGGGCGTGCTCGACCGGCGCACGGCACGCAAGCGCGTGCAGGAGCTCTCCGACACCTACGGGCTCGCGATCGACCCCGACGCCCGCATCGAGGACGTGACCGTCGGCATGCAGCAGCGCGTCGAGATCCTCCGCGCCCTGTACCGCAACGCCCGCATCCTCGTGCTCGACGAGCCGACAGCCGTCCTGACCGCACAGGAGATCACCGAGCTGATGTCCGTCCTGCGGCGCCTGAAGGCGGACGGCACAGCAATCATCTTCATCTCGCACAAGCTCGGTGAGGTGCTCGAGATCGCGGACCGCGTTACGGTGCTGCGTCGGGGCAAATCGATGGGCACCATCCCGCGCGCCGGCGCGACCGAGCAGTCGCTCGCGCGGATGGTCGTCGGCCGCGACGTGATCTTCCGGATCGACAAGGGCGACGCCACCCCGGCCGGCCCGATCCTCGAGGTCGGTGACCTGCACGTTCTCGACGACCGCGGTCTCGAGGCGGTGCGCGGCGCGACACTGACGGTACGCGGCGGTGAGATCGTTGCCCTCGCCGGCGTCGACGGCAACGGCCAGACCGAGCTCGTGCAGGCAATCACCGGGATCCGCGCGCCGGCGAGTGGAGAGATCCAGGTGGACGGCATCGACATCGCCGGGCGCGGCGTGCGCGCGGCCAGTGCGGCGGGCATCGCCCACATCGCCGAGGATCGCCACCGCGTCGGGCTCGTGCTGCCGTTCACGCTCGCGGAGAACCTCGCGCTGCGCCGCTACCGCCAGGCGCCGCTCAGCCGCCACGGATGGCTCAACCTGAACGCGTTCACGGCACTCGCCGACCGTCTGCTCGGTCGCTTCGACGTGCGCGGCGGCGGCGGCGGGACGCCCGCAGCGGCCCTGTCCGGCGGTAACCAGCAGAAGCTCTGTATCGCCCGCGAGATCGACTCCGACCCCAAGCTGCTGGTGGCGCACCAGCCGACCCGCGGGCTCGACGTCGGCGCGATCGAGTTCGTCCACGGCCAGCTGATCGCGCAGCGCGACGCCGGCAAGGCGGTGCTGCTGGTCTCGCTCGAGTCCGAGGAGGTCAGGTCGCTGGCCGACAGGATCCTCGTCATCTACGAGGGCCGCATCGTCGCCGAGTTCCCGCCCGAGGCCACCGAGGAGGAGCTCGGCATCGCGATGACCGGCGGCACGGTGGCCTCGGCATGAATCTGGGCGCCAGACTCTCGCACGCCGGGCGCAGCGCGGTGATCCCGCTGACCACGGTGATCCTCGCGTTCATCGTGGCCGGTCTCGTGATGCTGCTGACGGGCACCAACCCGTTGAGCACCTACGGCGCGATCTTCGACGGCACCGGCCTGAACTGGCTGTTCCCGTGGGTGACCGGCAACACCCGGATGTTGGCTGCCCAGGACCTCCAGCAGACGCTGGTCTCGACCGCGCCACTGATCCTCACCGGGCTCTCGGTCGCGTTCGCCTTCCGGGTCGGGCTATTCAACATCGGCGCCCAGGGTCAGTACACGGTCGGCGCGGTCATCGGCGTGTGGGTCGCGACCTCCTTCAACGGCATGAACCCGGTGCTGCACGTCCTGCTGTCGATCGTGCTCGCGGCACTCGTCGGAGGAGTCTGGTCGGCGGTCGCCGGCTGGCTGAAGGCGACCGTCGGTACCCATGAGGTGATCACGACGATCATGCTGAACGAGGTCGCGATCTACATCGCGACCTACCTGTTCCAGGAGGGAGGGCCGCTACAGGGCAAGCACGCGTTCGGGAATCCCGTCTCCAACACGATCGCGGACAGCATGCACCTGCCGGTGATCTGGGGCAACCCCGAGCTACAGGGGCTGAACATCGGCCTGTTCGTCAGCCTCGCGGCGGCCGTCGCGTACTGGACGATCATGCACCGCTCGACGCTCGGCTACGAGGTGCGCGCGGTCGGCCACAACCCCGACGCCGCCCAGGGAGCAGGGATCAGCGTCGCCCGCAACTACATCCTGACGATGGCGATCTGCGGCGCGTTCGCGGGGCTCGCGGCGGCCGTGGACGTGCTCGGCTGGGAGTTCCAGGTCTCGAGCGCCGACATCGCCACCTCACAGATCGGCTTCCTGGGCATCGCGGTGGCGCTGCTCGGCCGCAACACCGCGATCGGCACGGTCTTCGCGGCGCTGCTGTTCGGCGCGCTGGAGACCGGAACCTCGGCCGGCAACCTCACCTCGACCTCGCTCAACCCGGAGCTCGCCCCACAGCTCACGCTGGTCATCGAGGGCTTGGTCGTGCTGCTGGTCTCGACCGATCTGATCGCGATCCGGCTCCTCGGGCTGCCGCGCAGGCTCGGCCTGGGCAGGCCGGAGTCCGGTGCCGGCGTCGCCGAGGAGCTCGCCCCTGATGACCCGGCGCTGGATCAGGCCGAGGCACTGAGACCGGAGCCGGGAAGATGACGGCCACGGCGACCCCAACCCCAACCCCGACCCCGACCCCGACGACCCGCGCGGAACCGGCCCTGACCACCAAGCAGATCGGGATCGCGGCGGCCGTGCTGGTCGCGATCGCCTGGATCCTGACGTTACCGCCGATCATGGCTCGCACCGCGGTGCCGTCGATCGTGCTGGGAACCGTCGGGGCCGCGGTCGGGGCCGCGGTCCTGCTTCACCCGAGGCACCGGCGTCTTGGCGGGGTCACGGTCGCCGTCGGGCTGATCGCGATCCCGCTCGCGCTCGCGATGACCAACCAGACCGCCGCCAACGTGCGTGAGGTGTTCACCTGGTCGGCGGTGATCGCCTCCGGCCTGACGTTCACGACACCGCTGATCTTCGCGGCGCTCGGCGGCATCATCTCCGAGCGCAGCGGCGTGGTCAACATCGGCCTCGAGGGCATGATGCTGATGGGTTGCTACTTCGGCATCTTCGGCGCTGACGTCTGCTCGAGCTGGGTGCTCGGCGCGGTGATCGGAATGGCCTCCGGCGCCGTGCTCGGCCTGATACACGCCTATTTCTCGATCCACCTGCGCGCCGACCAGGTGGTTTCCGGCACCGCCATCAACCTGCTGGCGGTCGGCCTCACCGGATACCTGTTCGTTGCCCACTACGGTGACAATGGCACGCCCGGCACGCTCCCACAGGTCCCCAACGTCGCCCTCCCGCTGATCGACCACACGGCGTTCTTCGGCGTCGCGATCGGTCACACCAGCGTGCTGACCTGGGTCGGCCTGCTGCTCGTACCGGCGATCTGGTGGTTCCTGTTCCGCACGCGCGCCGGACTGCGATTGCGCGCCATCGGCGAGCAGCCGCGCGCCGCCTCGACGGTCGGGCTGAAGGTGATGGCCACGCGCTACATCGCGGTCACCGTCTCCGGCGCCCTGGCCGCGCTGGGCGGCGTATATCTCGCCGACGGATTCGACGGCTCGTTCAACTTCGACATGACCGAGGGGCGTGGCTTCATCGCGCTGGCCGCCGTGATCTTCGGCAAGTGGAACCCGATCGGGGCGCTGGGGGCGACGCTGCTGTTCGGCCTCTCGAGCGCACTGGCCTTCCGTCTGCAGACCTTCTCAGCGACGCTCGGGACGCTCTTCCAGGCGCTGCCCTACGTCCTCACGCTGGTCGCCGTGGCGGGCCTAATCGGGCGCTCGCGGCCACCCGCCGCCGACGGCGTCCCCTACGTGAAGGAGTAGCCGTGTCAGTCGCCCGCCTCTCGATCACCAGTTTCACCGACAACGGCGAGCGCCTCTCCGACGAGGTCGAACTCTACCAGCGCACCTACTCGACGCTGCTGCGCTCGAGCGGTGAGACGCGGCTGCGCGTGCTCGAGCCCTCGCACCGGACGATGCGCTCGAGCCTGCATTCGCTGGCCGACAGCGAGGAGCTCGACCTCGGCGCTTTCCTGTACGCGATCAGCCGCCTGCCGCCGGCGATCGCAGATGCCACGCGTGTCGTCATGGGCCAATCGGCCGATGCACTGATCGCGGACGGGCTCGACGTCACCCAGTGGCAGGTGGCGGAGGCCCCGGCGCGGCGGCGACGCTGGTATGTCGGCCCCGACGGAATGCTCGCCGTGCTGCTGGCAAGCTCCTCCGACGTCGACGACCTCGTTCCGACGCTGGTGGCCTACCAGATCGAGTGGAACAAGATCCGCCTGCGGCTGGCGGGCGCGGCGCCCGCGCTCGGTGAGGATCCGGATCCCGAGAGCTGCGCGCAACTGCTCAGCGGCAGCGCCGCTGACTGGAAGCGGGTGCGCGAGGTCTGGGGCACGCGGTTCGGGGCGCAGCTCACCCAGATCCGCAAGCATCATCTCTCGCTGCGGATCAGGATGCTGGGCGGGACCAACACCGGCTACGCGCGGATGACGCGGCGCTGGTGGTCGCCCATCCAGGGCGAGCTGAACCGCGAGGACGGTCTCAGCGACGCCGCTGGCCAGCGGGCCAGCGGCGGAGGAGACGCGCTCTACTTCGTCTCCTCCAACACCCACAGCCTGGTCAACATCGCCACGGGCGTCGCGCGCGAGCGCGAGCAGCAGCTGATCGAGTTCGTCGAGTCGTTACCGGTCGACGACATCCTGCACGAGGAGCTCGTGCGCTTCCGCACCGGCGAAACCGAGGGCTCGTGGGAGAACTTCCTCTACTTCGTCGCGCGACAGTGGTTCGACGCACGCGGCGACCAGGGTGCCAAGGAGCGGCGCGAGGCCGAGGCCGCCTATGGCATCAAGCACCTGCGCAGCAGCACGGCGCTGCGCGTCTCCGCCCAGGTGATCGCGCTCAGCGCGCTGAATGTGGATTCGCTCGACCCGCGGCTCGGCGAGGTGGACGCCGAAGCGCTGGCGAGCACTCGCGCACGGATCGTCAACATCGACTACCCGCTCGGCGTCGCGGCCTACAACATCCTGCGCGAGGTCGCGGTCGATGCCGTCGGCCTGAAGGGCGTCTACGTGCTCGGCAAGGCGGCGACGCTCAACGCGGACGTCGGCGACGTGCTGATCTCGAGCGTCGTTCACGACGAGCACTCGCGCTCCACCTACTGGCTCGACAACGCCTTCAGCGTCGACGACCTGGCCGCCGACCTGCGCTTCGGCACCGGGCTCGACAACCAGCGGGCGGTGACCGTCAAGTCGACCTTCCTGCAGAACCGGGCGTATCTGGACTTCTACTACCGCGAGGCCTTCACGGTGGTCGAGATGGAGGCGGGACCGTTCCTGAACGCGGTCTACGAGCTCGCCGACCCCGATCGCTTCCCGGTCGGCGAGGCGGTCAACTTCTCGAAGCTGCCGATCGACCTGGGGATCATCCACTACGCCTCTGACACCCCGTATACGCAGGCGCGCACGCTCGGCGCGCGCGGCCTCTCCTACTACGGGATGGACTCGACCTACGCATCGTCGCTGGCGATCCTCCGCCGCATCCTGCGGCTCGAGGGGATCCTCCGCTAACGATCGATGCGCCGTGCCTTCGTGATCGTGCTCGATGCCTGCGGTGTCGGCGCGCTGCCGGACGCGCGGGCCTATGGGGACAGTCCGGCGTCGAACACGCTCGAGCATGTCGCCGCGCTGGCGGGCGGACTCGATCTGCCGGTTTTGCAGCGTCTTGGGCTGGGCTGCATCGAGCCACTGGCAGGCGTCGCGCCGGTGGACTCGCCCGTGCTTCACGGGCGAGTCGGCCCACTCGGCCCGGGCAAGGAGTCGGTCACCGGACACTGGGAGCTGATGGGAGTCGTGCCCGAGGCGCCGCTGCCGACCTACCCGCATGGCTTCCCGGCCGAGCTCGTGCATGAGCTCGCGCGCGTCAGCGGCCGGCGCTTCTGCTGCAACCGCCCCTACAGCGGCACGCAGGTGATCGACGACTACGGCGAGCATCATCTGGCCAGCGGCGAGCTGATCCTCTACACCTCGGCCGACTCGGTGCTGCAGATCGCCGCCCACCATGACGTCATAGCCGAGCCGGCACTGCAGCGCCTGTGCGCGACAGCGCGCAAGCTGATGACCGGTGAGCATGCCGTCGGACGCGTGATCGCGCGGCCGTTCATCGGTGCGCCAGGCGCGTTCAGGCGCACGACCGGCCGCCACGACTACTCGCTGGAGCCGCCCTCACGCTCCTACCTGCAGGAGCTGGGCGATGCCGGCGTGCCGGTGCATGGCGTCGGGAAGGTCCGCGATCTGTTCGCCGGCGTCGGCATCGCCGCCAGCCATCCGGGCGCCACCAACCCCGAGGCGATCGCGTCGGTGGACGAACTGGTGGGCTCGCTCGACGGCGGGCTCGTGTTCGCCAACCTCGTCGACACCGACCAGGTCTATGGCCACCGCCACGACGTGCCTGGATTCGCCGAAGCGCTGCGCGCGATCGATGGCGCCGTCGGTGGCTGGCTCGAGCAGCTCGGCGACGACGACATGCTGGTGCTGACCGCCGACCACGGCGTCGACCCAACCGCCGACCACACCGACCACACACGCGAGTACGCGATGCTGCTGGCGCGCTTCGCGGGTGATCGAGGCCGGCGTCACGACGGGCTCCTGGCCGATGTCGGCGCCAGCGTGCTGCGCTGGCTGACCGGGCGCGACGCGCCGCAGCTGCCGGGCCAGCCGTTTACGTGATCGGCAGGGCGTCGGTACCGATTGGCAGGGCGTCGGTGCGCGCTTCGCCGGCGCTCAAGGCCCTACGCCAACGCGCCTACGCGCCGACCGGGTGCCAGACGGTCTTCAACTCGGTGACCGCCGCGAGCCGCTCGAGCGCGTCGTCGACAGCATCGTCGTAGGAGGTCGCCGCCCGGTGGTGACTCGCGCGCTTGATCGTCTCGGCGGCGAGCTTGTCCAGCTCGGCGCCGAGTGCCGCGTCACCGGAGGCGTCCACGATCGCGTTCAGATCGCGATGGCCGCCCAGCGCCGGAGCGAGCTCGCTCCGGCGCCCCGAGAGCAGGTTGACCACTCCACCGGGGATGTCGGAGACGCCGAGCACCTCGGCAAGGTCGAGGCCAGTGTGGGGCGCCCACTCCGACAGGACCGCCACCACCGCGTTGCCCGCCGCCAGTGCCGGCGCAAGCTCGGCCACGAGCCCCAGCAGCGAAGGCTGGTCGGGCGCGATCACCCCAACGACGCCCGTTGGCTCGGGCAGCGAGAACGACAGGAACGGCGCCGCCACCGGGTTGATCCCACCGAGCACCGGCTGCAGCTTGTCAGTCCAGCCGGCGTAGTGCACGAGCACGTCGACCGCCGCATCGAGCTCCGCGGCGGCGCCCGCTGCCGAACCGGCGGCGGCGGCCTCGAGCACCGCGATCAGCTGTCCGCGCCGTGACTCCAGCGCCTCGGCCGCGCGGTAGAGGATCTGGCCGCGGCTGTACGCCGTGCGCGCCGCCCACGGCGCGGCGGACCGGCGCGCGGCCGCCACCGCCTCGCGCACGTCCTTGCGCGAGGCGCGCGGGATGTTGAAATCGCCGGCGACGTCCGATCGCCCGGACTCGGAGCGCACGAACGCGCCACCGATCCAGAGCTTGTACGTCTTCCGGACGGAGATCCGATCCGCGGCGGCCACTACCGCACGACCCGCAGATACGGACGCAGGCCGGCCGGCCCGCCCTCACGGCCGAAGCCCGACTCCTTGTACCCGCCGAACGCGGCCGTCGGGTCGAAGTGGTTGTAGGTGTTCTGCCAGACCACACCGGCGCGCAGCGCACTGGCGACCTCGAAGGCCTTGGCGCCCTTGTCGGTCCAGATCCCGGCGGCGAGGCCGTAGCGCGAGTTGTTGGCCTTCTCGATCGCCTCGGCCTGCGTGCGGAAGCTGAGCACCGAGACGACCGGGCCGAAGATCTCCTCGACCGCGATGCGGTGCGCCGGCGACACGTCGGTGAACAGCGTCGGAGTGAACCAGTAGCCGTGCTCCGGCAGGGAACACTGAACGCTCTGGCGGACCGCGCCCTCCTCCACGCCGGCGGCGACCAGCGTCTCGATCCGCTCGAGCTGCTCGGCGGAGTTGATCGCGCCGACGTCGGTGTTCTTGTCCAGCGGGTCGCCGATGCGCAGACGCCCCATCCGTGCCCAGAGCTTGGCGATCACCTCGTCGTGCACGCTCTCCTGGATCAACAGCCGTGAGCCGGCACAGCACACGTGGCCCTGGTTGAAGAAGCTGCCGTTGACGATCCCCTCGACCGCCTGGTCGAGCGCCGCGTCCTCGAAGACGATGTTGGCCGACTTGCCGCCGAGCTCGAGCGTCAGCTCGACGCCGCGCCCGGCGAGCGCCGTCTGGATGTCGCGACCGACTGCCGTGGACCCGGTGAAGGCGATCTTGTCGAGGCCGGGCGAGCGCACCAGCGCCGCACCGACCGCGCCATCGCCCGGCAGGATCGAGACGACCCCATCCGGCAGCTCCGCCTCCTGGCAGATCTCCGCCAGCAGCAGCGCCGTCAGCGGCGTCGTCTCGGCCGGCTTGAGGATCGCCGTGTTGCCACAGGCCAGCGCCGGCGCGAGCTTCCAGGCCGCCATCAGCAGCGGGAAGTTCCAGGGCACGATCTGCCCGACGACCCCGAGCGGCGCGACCTCGCGAGCGACGACTCCGTAGCGGAGCTTGTCGGCCCAGCCGGCGTAGTGGAAGAAGTGCGCGGCGGCGAGCGGGATGTCGACGTCGCGCGATTCGCGCAGCGGCTTGCCGCCGTCGAGCGTCTCGCAGACCGCCAGTTCGCGCGCGCGCTCCTGGATCAGCCGCGCGATCCGGTACAGGTACTTGCCGCGCTCACGGTCCGGAAGCGCAGCCCAGCGGGGCTGCGCGGAGCGCGCGACCTCTATCGCCCGCTGCACGTCCTCGGGACCCGCCCACGCGATCTCCGCGATCGGCTGCTCGGTCGCGGGGTTGATGGTCGGTACGTGGCGCGCCTGCGCAGGTTCGACAAACTTCCCGCCGATGAACAGCCCGTAGCGGTCGCGCAGGCGCAGGTGGTCGGTCGCCTCCGGCGCCGGCGCGTATTCCCAGACGATCGATTGGCGTGACTCGACGGTCATTCGATCGAGAAGTCCTCACTGCGCCCGTAGCGTCCGGACTCGGTCTTGGCGTACTGCATCAGCAGGTCGTTCAAAACCGAGGAGGCACCGATACGCAGGCGCTCGGGCGTCAACCAGTCGTCGCCGAGCGTCTCCTTGACGAGCACCAGTCGGTGCAGGGCAGCCTTGCTGGTCGAGACTCCCCCGGCCGCCTTGAAGCCAACGATCCGCCCCGTGCGCTCGACAAAATCCCGGATCGCCTCGAGCATCACCAGGCAGACGCCCGACGTCGCGCCGGCCGCGGCCTTGCCGGTCGAGGTTTTGATGAAGTCGCCTCCGGCCTCCATCGCCAACATCGATGCGTGGCGTACGTGGTCGTAGGAGCCGAGCTCGGCGGTCTCGAGGATCACCTTCAGATGCGCGTCGCCGCAGGCCTCCTTGATGCGTGCTACCTCGCGCATCACGCGGGCGTCGTCGCCGGCCAGGAACGCCTCACGCGAGATCACCATGTCGATCTCATCGGCGCCGGCCGCGACGGCGTCCTCGGTGTCACGCAACTTGGCGTCGAGCGAGACCTGGCCCGCCGGGAACCCGGTCGCCACCGACGCGGTGCGCACGCCGGTCCCGGCGAGCGCCTCGCGCGCGACCGCCACCAGCGACGGGTAGACGCAGATCGCCGCCACCGACGGGATCTCGGGTATCGTCGGCGCCGGACAGACCGCCTTGGCGCACAGTTGACGCACCTTGCCGGTGGTGTCGGCGCCCTCCAGCGTCGTCAGGTCGAGCAGCGAGACCGCCAGGCGGATTCCCTGCTGCTTGGCGGTCGTCTTGATCGAACGCGCGCCCAGCTGAACGGCGCGCTCCTCGATCCCGACACGGTCGACGTGTGCCAGCCGGCGGCTCATGAACCGAGGCTATCGCTTGCGTCCGTGAGCTTCAAAGCGTGCCGAACACGCGGTCGCCGGCATCGCCCAGACCGGGGCGGATGTAGGCGTTCTGGTCCAGTCCCCGGTCGACGGCGGCGGTCCAGATCCTGACGTCGGGGTGGGCGGCGCTGACCGCCTCTATGCCCTCCGGGGCGGACACGAGGCAGACCAGCCCGAGCCGCTGCGCGCCCGCCGCCTTCAGATGTCGGAGCGCGTTGACGGCGCTGCCGCCGGTGGCGAGCATCGGGTCGAGCACGAACACCCAGGACTCGGCCAGGCCGGGTGGCAGCCGCGAGTAATAGTCGACGGGGGTGTGCGCCGCCTCGTCGCGTGCCATCCCGAGATGACCGACGCGAGCGTCCGGCAGCAGGCGCAGGAAGCCGTCGACCATGCCCAGACCGGCCCGCAGCACCGGCACGACGACAACCTGCTCGGAGAGCCGAGCTCCGCGTGTCGGCTCGAGCGGCGTCTCGATCTCGGTCTCAACCAGCGGCAGATCGCGGGTGACCTCCACAGCCAGGATCGCCGAGCACTCGTAGAGCGCCTGGCGGAAACTCGGCCAGTCGGTGTTGCGGTCGCGCAGGACGGTCAGCCGGTCGGCCAGTACGGGGTGCTCGACGACGGTCAAGGATGGCGTCATGCCGCGCGATCCTAGCGGGACACGACACGACGTTTACGATGCCAGGATGCCAGAGGATTGCCAGCAGCTGCTCGAGGCGGCGGAGAGCGTGATGCGTCGCGCGCACGCGCCGTATTCGGACTTCAGGGTCGGTGCCGCGCTGAGAGGCGCGCGCGGTGCCATCCACCGCGGCGCCAACGTGGAGAACGCCTCCTTCTCGCAGGCCCAGTGCGCCGAGGCCTCGGCGATCGGCGCGATGGTCGCCGCCGGCGAGACGCACATCACCGCCGTGGCGATCGTGGCCGAGCGCGTCGAGCGCTGCCCGCCGTGCGGCGGTTGCCGGCAGCGCCTGTCGGAGTTCGCCGATCCGCAGACGCCGGTGTACCTGGGCCGTCCGGGCCGCGAACCCTTCGTGACTACGCTGGGCGAGCTGTTGCCGCTGGCATTCGAACCGCAGGCGCTGGACCGGTGACGGGTGGCTTCCGCCCCCATGTGGGAGTGATCCTCGGCTCCGGCCTCGGTGCCGTGGCCGACGCCATCCCGGACCCGCGGGTCATCGGCTACGAGGAACTGCCCGGCTTCCCGCGCCCGACCGTTCAGGGGCACGCCGGCCAGGTCGTGCAGGGCCACATCGGGGGCGTTCCCGTCGCGATCCTGCAGGGCCGTGCGCACCTCTACGAGGGCGGTCCGATCGACGAGCTGCGCGCGCCCGTGCGCTGGCTCAAGCGCGCCGGGGCGGAGATCCTCGTGCAGACCAACGCCGCCGGTTCGCTGCGGCCGGAGCTCGGGCCGGCCAGCCTGATGGCGATCACCGATCACATCAACCTGATGGGCGTAAACGTGCTGAGGGGCCCCAACGACGACAGCATCGGCCCACGCTTCCCGGCGATGGGCAGGGCATACGACCCAGCGCTGCTCGCCCAGCTGCGCGCCGCTGCTGCGCAGCTGGGAATAGCGCTTGCGGAGGGCGTCTACGCAGGCTGGTCCGGTCCCGCGTTCGAGACAGCCGCCGAGATCCGCATGATCCGCATCCTCGGCGGCGACGCCGTCGGCATGTCGACCGTGCACGAGACAGTCGTGGCCCGCCACTGCGGCCTGCGCGTGGCGGCGATCTCGGTGATCACCAATCTGGCCGAGGGCATGAGCGAGGTGCCGCTCAGCCACGAGCAGACGCTGTCCGACGCGGCGCGCGGCGCGGAGGATCTGGCCCGCTTGCTGGTCGCCTTCATCCCGCGGCTGGCGCAGGCCTGATGCTCGTCCCGGAGCTGATCCGCCGCAAGCGCGACGGTGCCGAGCTGTCCGCCGCTGAGATCGACGAGCTGGTCGCCGGGATCACCGACGGCAGCGTCAGCGACGCACAGGTGGGCGCGCTGGCGATGGCGATCGTCTGGCGCGGCATGAGCGGGCCGGAGCGGGTGGCGCTCACCGGCGCGATGATGCGCTCGGGCGACGTGCTCGAGTGGCGCGGCGTGCGGACACAGAGCGGCCTGGTGCTCGACCGGCCGGTGCTGGACAAGCACTCGACCGGCGGGGTCGGGGACAAGGTCAGCCTGCTGCTGGCGCCGATCGTCGCCGCCTGTGGCGGTGCCGTGCCGATGATCTCGGGGCGTGGCCTCGGGCACACCGGCGGCACGCTCGACAAGCTCGAGTCGATCCCCGGCTACGACGTGGCGCCGACGCCGGAGCGGTTCCGCGAGGTGGTCGGCAGCGTGGGCTGCGCGATCATCGGCCAGACCGGCGCGCTCGCGCCCGCCGACAGGCGGCTGTACGCGATCCGCGACTCCACCGCCACGGTCGAGTCGCTGTCGCTGATCGTCGCCTCGATCCTCTCCAAGAAGCTCGCCGCCGGCCTCGATGCGCTGGTGGTGGACGTCAAGGCCGGCTCCGGAGCGTTCCTGCCCTCGCTGCAGGACACACGCGAGCTGGCGCGAGCGATCGTCGCGGTCGCCCACGGCAACGGCCTGCCGACCAGCGCGCTGCTGACCGACATGAACCAGGTGCTCGGTCGCACCGCCGGCAACGCGCTGGAGGTGCTCGAGGCGATCGAGCTGCTGACCGTCGCCGGCGCCGGCGACGAGCGGCTGCGCGAGGTGACGCTGGCGCTGAGCGCCGAGCTGCTCGTGCTCGGCGGCCTGCAGAGGGACCTGGGCGCGGCCCGTGCCGACGCCGAGCGCGCGCTGGCCAGCGGCGCGGCGGCGGAGGCGTTCGCCGCGATGGTGAGCGCGCTCGGCGGCCCGGCGGATCTGCTGGAGGCGCCGCAACGGCACCTGCCGCGGGCTCCGCTCGTGCGCGCCCTCGAGCCGGCGCAGGCCGGGATCGTGAGCGCCATCGACGTGCGCGCGGTCGGCGTGGCGATCGTCGCGCTCGGCGGCGGGCGTGCGCGCGAGACCGACCCCGTCGATCACGCCGTCGGCCTGACCGAGGTCGCGGCGCTCGGCGAGTCAGTCGCGCCGGGCGGGCGTCCGCTGGCGATCCTGCACGCGCGCGACGAGGCCGCCTTCGAGCAGGCCGCGGACGCGCTGCGGGCGGCGGTCACGCTCGGTGACAG
>JBOGYJ010000137.1:0-4559 GCA_050696795.1 Solirubrobacteraceae bacterium
TGTCGACGTTGTCGACGCCGGTGCCGGCGCGCCCGATCACCTTCAGCCGCTCCCCTCGCTCGATCAGGTCGGCCGTCATCTTCGTCGCCGAGCGGATCAGGATCGCGTCGTAGGCACCGATCTTCTCGCGCAGCTCCTGGTCGGACATCTCGAGGCCGAGGTCGACGTCGAAGTTGGCCCGCAGCAGGTCGACGCCGGTGTCGGCGATCTTCTCCTTGACCAGAACCTTCACCTGGCCACCCCGGCGACGTTCTCGACGACCCAGTCGACACAGGCGGTGAGCGCCTCGACGTCGGCGGGCTCGACGGCCGGGAACATCCCCACCCGCAGCTGGTTGCGGCCCAGCTTGCGGTAGGGCTCGACATCGACGATCCCGCTGGCGCGGAGGGCGGCGGCCAGGGCGGCGGCGTCGACGGAGTCGTCGAAGTCGATCGTGCCGACGACCAGCGAGCGCTTTGCGGGGTCGGTCACGAACCGGCTGGCGTGCTCGTGCGCCTGCGCCCAGGCGTAGAGGTGGGACGAGGATGCGGTGGTGCGCTGCACCATGCCGTCCAGGCCGCCGCCCGAGAGCATCCAATCGATCTGCTCGGCGAGCAGGAACAGCGTCGCCACCGCGGGGGTGTTGTAGGTCTGGTCCTTGACCGAGTTGTCCAGCGCCGTCGTCAGCGAGAGGAACTCGGGGATCCAGCGAGTGGGCCCGACCGTGGGGCGGTCGGCGTCGATCTGGGCGATGCGCTCGAGCGCCGCCGGACTGGCCAGCGCGATCCAGAGACCGCCATCGGAGGCGAAGCCCTTCTGCGGGGCGAAGTAGTAGAGGTCGGCGTCGGCGATGTTCACCGGGAGGCCGGCCGCGCCGGAGGTCGCGTCGATCAGGACGAGCGCACCGTCGTCCAGGCCGGCTGGCCGTGTGACCGGCACCATCACGCCGGTGGAGGTCTCGTTGTGCGCCCAGGTGATCACATCCGCGCCGTGTTGGGCTGCCTGGCCGGGGTCGGGCGCGTCACCGGGCGGCGTCTCGACGATGATCGGGTCGGCCAGGAACGGCGCTTTCCTGGTGCCCGTCGCGATCTTCGAGGAGAACTCGCCGTAGCTCAGATGCAGCGCTGTTTCGCGGATCACGCCGGCGATCGCGGCATCCCAGAAGGCCGTGGTGCCGCCGTTACCGAGCAGCACCTCATAGCCGTCGGGCAGGTTGAAGAGCTCGCGCAGGCCGCTGCGCACGCGGCCGACGAGCGCCTTGACGGGCTTCTGGCGGTGGGAGGTGCCCATCACCGCGGCGCCGGAGGCGACGAGCGCCTGCAACTGCTCGGGCCGCAGCCGCGAGGGACCGGCACCGAAGCGTCCGTCACGCGGCTTGAGCTGCTCGGGTATGACTAGTTGTGTCTGGGGCACGATCGCTCCTCGAGGGTCCTCGGGGTCAGGGAGAGAGATGTGGTGCCCAGGCGCGCGGCGACGAACGACCCGTCGCTCCCCGGTGGGTATCCACCTTGACGCGCCAGTCACGGCGGGCAGCACGAACTCTAGCGAAGCGGGCGTTATGACCCCGTGCTCAGCTGTCAGATCCTGGCTGAGCAGACTCGACGGCACCCTCCACCGTCCGGTCCTCGGCCGTCCGCTCAGACTCCTTTTGCTTGTTGCGCTCGCGTTCGAGCGCAACCAGGAGCTCTACTCGTGGAAGGCGGTGTCGATCCAGGCCATGTGCGAGCGCAGGTCCTTACCGACGTGCTCGACCTGGGTGCTCGCCTGCTCGTCGCGCATGCGCTTGAAGTTCTCCTGGCCGGCGCGGTTCTCGGCGATCCACTCGCGGGCGAACTCACCGGACTGGATCTCACCGAGGATCTTCTTCATCGCCTGGCGGGTCTCGTCGGTGACCACGCGCTTGCCGCGCGTGTAGTCGCCGTACTCGGCGGTGTTGGAGATCGAGTAGCGCATGCCGGCAAGGCCCTTCTCGTACATCAGGTCGACGATCAGCTTGAGCTCGTGCAGGCACTCGAAGTAGGCCATCTGCGGGTTGTAGCCCGCCTCCACCAGCGTGTCGAAGCCCGCCTGGACGAGCTCAGAGACGCCGCCGCAGAGCACCGCCTGCTCACCGAACAGGTCGGTCTCGGTCTCCTCCTTGAAGGTCGTCTCGAACACTCCCGCGCGCGTGTTGCCGATGCCCCTGGCGTAGGCGAGTGCCAGTTGCTGCGCATTGCCCGTCGCGTTCTGGTGGACGGCGACGAGGCCGGGAATGCCGGACCCCTCGAGGTACAGGCGCCGGACCATGTGACCCGGGCCCTTGGGTGCCACAAGCGCGACATCGATGTCCTGCGGCGGCTTCACGGTTTCGTACAGCACGGAGAAGCCGTGGCTTGTGAGCAACAGGTTGCCGGGCTCGAGCCCGCCCTGGATCTCCTCCCAGACCTGGCCGTGCAACTCGTCGGGGACCAGCAGCATCACCACATCACCGTCGTGGGCGGCGGTGGCCGGATCGGTCACTCGCAGGCCGTGGCTCTCGGCCTTGGCCACGCTCGCGGAGCCCGGACGCAGCCCCACGACGACGTTTACGCCGGAGTCCTTGAGGTTGTTGGCGTGGGCGTGGCCCTGTGAGCCGTAGCCGATGATCGCGACGGTCTTGCCGTCGAGCAGGTGGAGGTCAGCGTCGTCGTCGTAGAACATGCCCGCAGGCTACAGAGTCCAGACGAGGCTGCTCTGAGCGCCGACTGTTGCGCGGTACTTCCCGTGCTTCAGGTCCGAGGAGCTGAAGTCGAAGATCGTCCCGGCGCCGCGATGGAAGGTCCTGATCGTCTTCCACGAGCCGCCGGCCTTGATCTGGACCTTGACGGTGCCACCGGCCGGCGTGATCCCCCACGCCCGCGCGGTGGTCCTGCCGGTGTCCATGATCACGAACGGGAAGCTGTAGGCCGTAAACGACGGCTTCTTCTTGCCGTTGCGGAAGTACACGCCGGAGAAGTAGTTCTGGATGTAGGGCCGGGTCTGGTCGCGGACCAGGTACCACATGGCCACGCGCGCGCCCTCTTGCCAGAAGGTGTAGAAGCCTTCCTCGAGCCACTTGGCCTGGGTCGCCGTGGAGACTGCCGACGGATTCGGCGGCTTGGAGTCATAGCCGAACTCCGTGACCCACAGCGGCTTGGCCTTGTGCGGTAGCAGCGTGTGTGCCCTGACCGCAGCCTTCACGACCTTCGTGAGCCGGCCGAGGTCGGGCGCGGACGCGTCAAGCGATGAAACCGCATGGGTCGTCGGTGAGAACGCCTCGTACGGGTCGGCGGCGGTCACGTCGAAGTGCGCCGGGCCGCCCGCACACCTGGCGCGCTCGAGCTTCGCCGTCAGGCACAGCAGGTTCTCCATGAACGTCACCGGATGGGTGCGCTGCAGGCCCTTGAAGGGCGCGTCGCCGTAGCCCTCCAGACCGCTGGCAAGCACGACAGTGCCGCGATGCCCCGCCTTCACCCCGGCGTAGAAGGCGTTCAGCAGCCCGCGGTAGATGATCGCGCCGGTATCGACGGTCTTGCCGTGGACCTTGGTCCATTGCGGCGCCAGATGGAAATCGGTGTTGGCCTCCGCCCATGCCTGCATGTAACGCACTCGCGGGAGCTTCTTGCCCTTTACGAGCGGGTTTGGGTAGGAGCCGGAGTAGCGCCTGGCCAGCGCTTCGCCGAGCTCGCCGTAGGCCTTGGCATTCGGCTCATAGCTCCCCGCCGCGTATTCGGCGGCCGTACCGCCCTTGGCCTCTGCCCAACGCG
Organism: Solirubrobacteraceae bacterium; assembly: GCA_050696795.1. GTDB lineage: Bacteria > Actinomycetota > Thermoleophilia > Solirubrobacterales > Solirubrobacteraceae > Palsa-465. The sequence continues at coordinate 3,744 of JBOGYJ010000137.1, forward strand.
GCGCATCCGTCACCAGGAACACCGGAGTCAAGCCGCTGCTCGTGATCTCCTCGACACGGCTGTCCAAACTGGAGAAGTTGTACTGCGGAGCAGCGGGGTTCCTCGCGTTGGCAGCCGACCTCGGAGCGGTCGGCTCCACACCCGGCCAATCGACCTCGATCTGCACGATCTTGGCGCCGGTCGCCTTGGTCTTGGCGAGCCAGGCCTGGACAGACACTCCGTCCGCCGGCGCGTCGAACCAGACGTCGTCGACGAAGCCACGCGTGAACGTCGCCGCGTGCGCGCCAGAGCTGGAGCTCGCGAGACCGATCAGGGCAAGGAGCGTCGCGCAGAGAATCAGCGCGCGCCGCCGCCCCATCGACGTCGCGAATCTCGGCTTCACGCAGGCAATGATAGGCACAGGCCCGGAGACTCCAGCAGGTTCCCGAGCGCCTATCGATCAGAGCCGCTGCGCGAGCGCCATCACATCGGCGACGTATCGCCGCGTCGACGGGGACATGCCGTAGCGCTTGATCGAGGCGAGCCCCTGGAAGTAGCCGGCCACCGCCAGTTGCTCGTTGCCTCCGGTCACGCCGAGCAGCTGATGCAGCAGCAGCACTCCGGCTCGAACGTTATCGGCCGCCGACGCCGTGCCCAGGGGGTTGCCCGGAGTCAGGTAATGCTCGATCCAGTCCCAGGTGCTCGGCACGATCTGCATCACGCCAACAGCTCCGACGCTGGAGACCTCGTCGTTGTTCCAGCCGCTCTCCTGCCAGGCAATCGCCTCCGCGAGGGCGGCGGGGACAGAGTTGGCATCGGCCACCCCGGCGATCTCGA
>JBOGYJ010000138.1:0-22669 GCA_050696795.1 Solirubrobacteraceae bacterium
CCTGATCCCGGTGTTCGTGCTCGAGCCGGTGGAGTGAGCCTCCGTCGGCGCTCGCGCCGACGCCTCTCACGACGTCGACCAGCACCCAGATTCACCGCGACGCATGGCGACGATGTCTCTTCGTTCGCGCTGCGCTGAGCACGCGCGTGAAGCGGTGGCTCGCGCCGGTGCTCCAGGCGGGGCGCTGCGCGGTTGAGCCGAGAGCTGCCTGTAGGCTCCACGGCTTGCTTCTGACGCTGTCACTCGCTGGGAATAGCATCGATCCATGTCCGAGCTGCGCCGCACCCGCCCCACGCGCGACAGCGCGCCGCGGCTGACCGATTACGACCAGGAGCGCGCGTCGTTCACGCTCGACGCTCCCGAGCGATACAACCCGGTGCTCGCGATCGTGGAGAGCTGGGCCCGGGAAGACCCCGACACGCCGGCCGTGCTCTCCGTAGACGGTCGGGGCGATGTCGTCAGCGTGCTGACGGCCCGGGATCTCGCCGCCGCCAGCCGCCGCGCCGCCCGTGCGCTGCTGGCGGCCGGCATCGGCAAGGGCGACCGCGTCCTCGTGATGCTGCCGCGGATCCCCGAGTGGTACGCGGCGTTGCTTGGCGCGATGCGGATCGGGGCTGTGCCGATGCCCGGCCCGAACCTGCTCACGCCGCACGACATCGCCGACCGTCTCACGCGCGCGGGCGCCAGGGCGGCCATCACCGACACACCGGGCGCGGTCAAGGTCGACGCGTCGGGCGTGCAGTTGGCCGCGCGCTTCCGCGTCGGCGCCGATCCAGCGGGATCGGGCGCCGAAACGACACGGTGGGTCGAATTCAACTCCGCCTGCGAGACCGTCGGTGACGGCGAGACACCGCAGGACCCGACGCACCGCGACGACCCGCTGCTGCTCTACTTCACCAGCGGTACCGTCTCGCTGCCGAAGATGGTGCTGCACCGCCAGGATTACGCGCTCGGCCACGTCGGCACGGCTCGTTTCTGGCACGATCTGCGCCCCGGCGACGTGCACTGGACGGTGACCGACACGGGCTGGGCCAAGGCGGCGTGGGGCGGCCTCTTCGGGCAGTTCCACGAGCGCGCCTGCGTGATGCAGGTGGCGCTCGGGAAGCCCGACGCCGAAACGATCCTCGGGATCGTCGAGCGCCACGGCGTGACCTCGTTCTGCGCGCCGCCGACGCTCTATCGGCTGCTGATCCAGTCCGACCTGAGCCAACACGACCTCACCGCGCTGCGCCACTGCACGAGCGCCGGCGAGCCGCTCAACCCCGAGGTGATCCGCGCCTGGCGTGAGGGCACCGGCCTGACGATCTACGACGGTTACGGCCAGACCGAGACGACCTGCCTGGTGGCCAACTACCGCGCGCTCGAGGTCCGCCCCGGCTCGATGGGCAAGCCGGTCCCCGGCTGGGATGTCGACGTCGTCGACGATCAGGGTCAGCCGGCGCCCACCGGTGAGGTCGGCAACGTCGTCGTCGTCCACGACGGCAGGCACCAGCCCGGCCTGTTCCTCGGCTACGACGGCGACCCGCGCGCCACCGAGGCCGTCGTCCGCGGGCCGCTGTACTTCACCGGTGACAAGGCGGCCAAGGACCCCGACGGCTACCTCTGGTTCGAGGGTCGCAGCGACGACGTCATCACCTCGAGCGCCTACCGGATCGGGCCCTTCGAGGTCGAGAGCGCGCTGCTTGCGCACCCCGCGGTGATGGAGGCGGCGGTAGTCGGCCGCGCCGACCCGCAGCGCACGGAGGTCGTGGTGGCGATCTGCATCCTCGCGCCCGGTGTCGTCCCGAGCGACGCGCTCGCGACCGAGCTGCAGGACTTCGTCAAGCGTCAGACGGCCCCCTACAAATACCCGCGCGAGGTCCACTTCGTCGACGCGTTGCCCAAGACGGTGAGCGGCAAGATCCGCCGCAGCGAGCTGCGCGAATGGCTGCGCGACGAGCGGCTTCCGGGCACGCGCGAAGGCTGATCGGAGACGTCCGCCAGGAGCTCAGACGCCTGAGGGCAGCACGTTCACCGGCCGCGCGGCCCGCGCGGCCCGCACCAGAGCCGCAACGGTCAGGACCCGGACCTGAGCGGCAGCTCGGTGGCCCTCACGCGCCCACTAATCGGCCCGCCGGCAGGCTCCTTGAACGTCGGCGCGGAGCCGGGCCGTCTCCGGGCATATGATCAAAAGAGATTGACCATTCGACCAAGGAGACGACGGCATGCCGGCAAAGGCTTCAGCTGACTGGAAGGGCGGACTTCAGACGGGGAGTGGAACCTTCTCCGCCGGTGAGGGCATCAGCGGCGAGGTGTCGTTCAAGTCGCGCTTCGAGGACGGCCCTGGCGCCAACCCCGAGCAGCTGATCGCCGCCGCGCACGCCTCGTGCTACTCGATGGCGCTCTCGGCTGCCCTGGAGCAGGCGGGCACCCCGGTCGAGTCGGTCAAGACCGACGCAACGGTGACGCTGCGGATGGTCGACGGCACCCCGACGATCACCTCGATCGCGCTGAAGACCACCGGCGTCGTGCCCGGCATCGACCAGGCCGCGTTCGCGGAGGCCGCCAACGGCGCCAAGGCCGGCTGCCCGGTCAGCCGGGCGCTCTCCGGCGTACCCGAGATCACGCTCGAGGCGACGCTCGCCTGAGCTTTCGCCGCCAGGGACGTTGGCTCGCTCCGGGACGCGGGTAGCGGGCAGCTCATGAAGAAGATCCTGGAGTTGATCCTCTGCGTCCTACACCCCATCGCCGTGGTGTTGATCTGGATCACGCTGCCGTTCAAGTCGGATCCCAAGGGACTGATCCCGAAGCTGACCTGGGGCATCGCCTCGATCGTGCCGTTCGTGCCGTTCGTGTACGTGCTCACCGGGCACGACTTCCTCTAACTCCCAGCGCTGCAGACGCCCGCTGGTCGCGGTAGCGTCCGCGGCGACATGAGCACCGATTCACAGCCCAGAGCCTGGACCGGGGCACTGCGTGGGAATCGGGGTAGCGGGCCACGATGAGCCGGAGCGACGATCTGCCGGTCTTCGTGTCCGGCGAGGCGGTCGACGAGGTGCTCGACCTCGGCGAGGCGATCACCGCCGTCCGCGACGCGTACTCGACGCCGCTGGAGTCCGGCGCCGCACCTCCGCGAGCCGTCGCACGCTCACACGGAGCGCGGCTGCGGGCACTCGCGGCGATCATGCCCACCGGCGACCTGATGGGCGTCAAGCTGCTCGCGCAACCACGCTCCGGTGGTCTGACCTACCTGATCGTGCTCTTCGACCAGAGCGACGGGCGGCTGCTGGCGCTGCTCGACGGCGACCGGATCACCGCCGTGCGCACCGCGGCGACCTCGGCAGTGGCCGTCGACGCGCTGGCTCCGCAGTCGCCGTTGCGGCTGGGGATGCTCGGCAGCGGTCACGAGGCTCGCGCGCACCTGCGCGCGCTCGCGGCGATCCGGCCGATCGAGACGGTCTCGGTCTTCAGTCCCACACCCGAGCGTCGCCGCGCCTTTGCCGCCTGGGCCAGCACGCAGCTCGAGCTCAGGGTGACCCCGGTCGATGACCCGCGGGCCGCCGTCAACGGCGCGACCACAGTCGTGTGCGCGGCGCGCGCAGTCGGCGAGGTCCCCATCATCGACGGCAACGCGCTCGGGGACGACACGCTCGTTGTTTCGATCGGCTCGACCCTGCCAGACCAGCGCGAACTGGACGTAGCGACGCTTGCCCGAGCGTCGTTGATCGTCGCCGACCTGCCCGATGAGGTGCTCGGCTCGAGCGGCGACGGCATCGCCGCCGCCGCCGCCGGTGAGAACCTGGCACCCAAGACCAGGTCGCTGCATCAGCTCGTCCGCGGCATGATCGGTGACGGCGACCACGCGGGAATCACCGTGTTCAAGTCGGTCGGCTCGGCGATCCAGGACATCGCTGTGGCGCGGCTGGCGCTCAGCGGAGCGCGGAGCCGCGGGCTCACGGCCGCCGTGCCCGTGACCCTCAAACCGCAGGAGCGCTGAACGTCACTTTTCTCGAGCAGCACATGCGCTCTACAGAATGGACGCGCGATGACGCGGGGATCGAACTTCAGCCGGCGTTGCGTCGCATCTGAACTATTATCCCAATCAGACTGTAAAAAAGATGCGCAGGAGGCTACCGCAATGGGCGTACAAACCTGGGAGGTCGACGGAGCCGTCCGCCGCAAGGCGTTTGCGAACGGACCGGTGGCGAGAGTCGTGGTCGGCGCCGAGGCGGGGCTGCGCTCCGGCCTTGTCGAGGTCGTGATCCCCGCGGGCGCAGCGATGCCCGAGCACGATCACGGCAGTTCAGAGGTCATGCTGGTCGTGCTTGGCGGCGAGGCGCGGCTGACCACGGTCGCAACCGGCGTCGTCACCAAGCTCGCCAGCGGCTCGGTCGTGGCCATCCCGATCGGAGAGCGGGTTGCGGTCGAGAACCGCGGCGACGAGGACCTGCGCATGCTCGTCTCCGTGACGCCTCCCAGCTTCGCCGAGGTCCTGGCGGGCTGGCCGGAGGCGGACTGATGACGGGCCGGCCGGAGGCCGACTGATGGCGGGCCGGCCCGAGACCGACTGACCGAGCAACAAAAGCCACGAGCAAGGAGACCCGGCGTGTCAACGGACGTTTACCCAGAAGCGAGCAAGGAGCTTGCGGCGCGCCGCGCAGCGGCCGCGCCTGCCACCCACGACGCCTTCCAGGCGTTCAGCCGTCAGGTCTTCGCCGAAGGCGAACTGCCGGCGAAGACCAAACAGCTGATCGCGGTCGCGGTCGCGCACGTCACCCAGTGTCCGTATTGCATCCGTTCACACACACGGCTCGCCCAGCGTCACGGCGCGAGCGAGCAGGAGATCATGGAGGCGATCTGGGTGGCTGCCGAGATGCGCGCGGGCGCGGCCTATGCGCACTCGGTCATCGCTCTCGACGCACTCACGCCCGACGCCGCGCATCCGGCCTGAGGCGCGCTCCTCGCGCAGCTGCGAGCCGGGCGCGCCGACACGATCGTGTCGGCGCGCCCGAGCCGTGGGCGCCGAGCTCCTGGATCGGCGGGGCACCGGCCGAGCGGCCGCTAGGTGCGCTGCTCGGTGCCCGCGCGCGCCGCATCGAGCTCGGCCAGCACCGGACCCAGGTACTCGCTGTGCATCTTCTGCGCCGGTTGCCACAGAGGATCGTTGCTGAGCTCGAGGTCGACCCCGTGCTCGCCGAACATCTGCGAGCGGATGAACAGCGGCTTGGTGGCGCCGAGCAGCATGACGTGCAGGGCGGGACGCAGCGGCCGCGGCTCGAGCGGTGCGCCGGCCAGCGCCGCGATCGTCTGCGCTGCCACGTCGGCCTGATCGGCGGCCAACCCGCCGTGCTTCATGGGCGTATCGGTGATGTCACCCGCCGCATACACGCCGCTCAACCCGTGCACCGCACCGTAGGAGTCGATCGTGACGAAACCGCGCTCGGCGCTCGTCGGCACGCCCGGCAGCGCCGGGGCGTAGAGCTCGGGCAGCGAGATGATCTGGTCGACCAGGATCGAACTGCGCAGCGGGTAGAGGTCGATCCGCCCGCGCTCGCGGATCTGGCAGGTCGCCGAGGTGATCGTCGTGATTCCAGACTCCGCCAGCAGCTCGGCGACCTCGGCGCTGGCGTTGACGCCAAGCGCGGCCAGCGGCGAGTCCTCGGGGGTGACCAGCAGCACGCCCATGTCGTGGCCGCGCGCGCGTGAGCGGTTGGCGGTCATCAGCGCGAGCTCATAGGCAGGCAGCGACCAGACCGGCAGCGACGGTACGACAAAGGCGGCGCTCTTGAGCTCGCCACGGTCCAGCGTGGCCACGAAGTCCGCCAGCTGCTCGCGGATCTGCTTGTCGTCGAGCGTCAGCACGTTGCGGAAGCGCGGATGCGTGCGCGCCCCGATCGCCAGCAGCACGGCGTCGTAGGAGAGCTTGCGGCCCTGGTCGGTGTGCAGCACCCGGCCGCGTGGATCGAGCCACTTGAAGCTGTCGACCAGCAGCTCCGCCTGCGCCCGCCGCGCGATCTCGGTGAGGCTGTAGGTGGCGGTCACCGCCGGCGTGAACGGCTCGCGTACCAGCAGCGGCCGGTAGACGAACTTGGGGTTCGGCGCGACGATCGTGGTCGCCACCAGCTCGCCCGCGAGGTCGCGCAGGGCGAGCGCGGCCTCGAGCGCGGCCACCCCGCCTCCCACTATCACGACCTTGAGCTTCTCGCCGCCCGCGGCATCCGCCGACATGGCTTAACCCTAAGCCCCCAGAGGTATCAGGGCGCAGTGCCGCGGCGCGGGAGCGGCCCAGCACGCTCCCGCGCCTCGGTCGAGTCTCACGGCGTACCTAGCTCGCGTGCACGCTCACATCCGCCTGCCGCTCGTATTCCTCGAGGAAGTACAGCCACAGCTCGCTGCGGGTCGGGAAGCAGGCGACCGCGTGCGCGAGCCGCGACAGCGGCACCGCGCCCGCGACCGCCACGCTCGCCGCCTGCAGGAAGTCATTGACCTCGGGCCCGACGAAGGTCACGCCAACCAGCACCTGACGGGCCCGGTCGACGACGAACCGCGACGTACCGGGAGCGTCGCGGCCGACGAAGCTCCCGCCCGCCGAGCCGCCGGTCGGCAGGTCGATCGCAACCGCATCGACTCCCGCCTCCCGAGCGGCGGCCAGCGTCTTGCCCACCGAGGCCACCTCGGGGTCGGTGAACACGACCCGCGGCGAGCCGGCCCGGTCGGCGCTGGCGCGGGCCCCGCTCTCTCCCATGATCCGGTCGGCGGCGATCCGCGCCTGGTATTTGCCCATGTGCGTCAGCAGCGCGCGGCCGTTGACATCGCCGACGGCATACAGCCAGGGGAGCCCCGGCACCTGCAGGCCGTCATCGACCTCGACGAAGCCCGCGTCCGCCAGACCCACCGTAGGCAACCCGAGCCCGGAACTGAGTGGCGTGCGACCTACCGCGACCAGCAGCCGGTCGCCGGTCGCGCAGGAGCCGTCCTCGAGCTCGACGGTGATCCCGGAGTCATCCCGCCGCACCGCCACAGCCTTGGCGCCGATCAGCAAGACGGCGCCAAGGGCGCCCAGCGCCTGTGCGATCTCGTCCCCCACGAACGGTTCCTCCTTCGCCAGCAGCGACGCCGTCGCCTCGATCACGGTCACCGACGAGCCGAGCGAGGCCCACGCCTGCGCCATCTCGACGCCGACCACGCCGCCGCCCAGGATCAGCAATCGACCCGGTAGCTCGTGCGCGGTCGTGATCTGGCGGTTCGACCAGGCGCCGGCCTCGGCCAGCCCTGGGATCGGCGGCATCGCCGCGGTGCTCCCGGTCGCGAGTATCACGGCCTCGCGCGCGGTCAGCCGATCATCGCCGACCACCACGCGACGCTCGCCGTCCAAAACAGCGGAACCGCGGAACAGCTCGATACCCCGGTCTGAAAGCCAGGGCAGCTGCGAGGAGTCGTCAAGGTCGTGCACCACCTCGTCGCGCCGCGCGAGCACCGCGGCAACATCGAGCGACCCGGTGACCGCCTCGGCCGCTCCGGGCACGCGGCGGGCCTCGGCGAGCACCTCCGCGGGCCGCAGCAGCGCCTTCGATGGCATGCATGCGTAGAACGAGCATTCGCCGCCGACCAGGTCCCTTTCCACGACCGCGACCGAGCGTTTGCCGCGGGTCGCCAGGCGCCCGGCAGCCACCTCGCCGGCAGGGCCGGCACCGATCACAACCACATCAAATTCGCGTTCCATGAACTCTCCGCCGGTAATAGCCGTCAGTGCTGATGAAACCTATGGTGACGTCAGCCGCCGCATAAAATGCCGATAATCCGTGAGTCTTGCCACTAAGTTCCTCGTGGCAGGGGCCACATTCTCCGTGGCTCGAGCCCTCAACTCCCTCCGACTGAGCTCTCCTCTCATGACAACTGTTGCCACTCCCCCGCGCCGGCTCGGCGCGACCACGCGGCGCGATCGTTGGTGGGTGACGCCCGTGCTGGTCGTGACCGCGCTGACGATCTTCGGCATCTACACGATCGTCCGGGTGATCGTGTCGACCAAGTACCAGGCGGTCACCGCCGACGGCGCCTACCTCGACTCGCCGATGTTCTCCCCCGACCTGTCGAAGTTCTTCGGCTTCCAGACCAAGCTGCCCTGGTCGCTGCTGGTGCTGTGGGCGCCCCTGGGCATGCGAACCACTTGCTACTACTACCGCAAGTCGATCTACCGCAGCTACTTCCTGTCGCCACCGGCGTGCGCCGTGGCCGGCCCACCGCGCCGCAAGTACAACGGTGAGACGAAGCTTCCGTTCGTGCTGATGAACCTGCACCGCTTCTTCTTCTATGCGGCGGCGATCGTGGTCGGCTTCCTGACCTACGACTTCATCCGCGGGCTCTTCTACAGCACCGCCACGGGCACCCACTTCGGGGTCAGCGTGGGGTCGCTGATCATGCTGATCGACGTGATCTGCCTGTCCGCCTACACCTTCGGCTGCAACAGCTTCCGGCACCTGATCGGCGGCAGCCTCAACTGCTTCAGCTGCAGCGCGGCGACCCGCACGCGACACTCGGCCTGGCAGAAGGTCAACATCCTCAACGTCCGCCACATGGAGTGGGCCTGGATCAGCATGTTCACGGTCTGGGGCACGGACCTCTACCTCTGGCTGGCCTCTTCCGGCGTGTTCACCGACCCGCACCACATCTTCTGATGGCTGAGCTCGAACACCACGACTACGACGTGCTCGTGCTGGGCTCCGGGGGCTCCGGGCTGCGCGCCGCGATCGCAGCGGCCGAGGCCGGGGCGAAGACCGGCCTGGTCTGCAAGTCGCTGCTGGGCAAGGCGCACACCGTGATGGCCGAGGGCGGGCTGGCCGCCTCGCTCGGCAACGTCGCGCCCGAGGACAACTGGAACACGCACTTCCAGGACACGATGTTCGGCGGCAAGTACCTCAACAACTGGCGCATGGCCGAGCTGCACGCCAAGGAGGCGCCGGACCGTGCCCGCGAGCTCGAGCACTGGGGCGCCGTCTTCGACCGCACGCCCGAGCGCCTGATGTCGCAGCGCGCCTTCGGCGGTCACACCTACAAGCGCCTGGTGCACATCGGCGACCGCACCGGCCTGGAGCTGATCCGCACGCTCCAGGACCGGACCGTGCACTCGAACGTCGAGATCTTCATGGAGACCACGATCACCAAGCTGATCAAGGACGGCGACCGCGTCGTCGGCTGCTTCGGCTACCGCCGCGCGAGCGGCGAGCAGATCAGCTTCAGCGCCAAGGCACTGGTGCTGGCGACCGGCGGCAGTGGCCGCATCTACAAGATCACCTCGAACTCGCAGGACTGCACCGGCGACGGCTACGCGCTCGCGTACGAGGCCGGCACCGAGATGGTCGACATGGAGTTCGTGCAGTTCCACCCGACCGGCATGGTCTTCCCGCCCGGTGTCGCCGGCCTGCTGGTGACCGAGGCGGTTCGCGGCGAGGGCGGGATCCTGCGCAACGCCGAGAGCGAGCGCTTCATGGAGCGCTACGACCCCAAGCGCATGGAGCTCTCGACGCGCGACGTGGTCGCGCGCGCGATCTACACCGAGGTCCAGGAGGGCCGCGGCAGCCCCCACGGCGGCGTGTTCCTCGACGTCTCACACCTGGATACCGACTACGTGCGCCGCAAGCTTCCAAGCATGTACGACCAGTTCATGGAGCTGGCCGGCGTCGACATCACCAAGGAGCCGATGCAGGTCGGTCCCACCTGTCATTACTTCATGGGCGGGGTCAAGGTCGACTCCGACACGGGTCAGTCGCGCGTGCCGGGCCTGTTCTCGACCGGCGAGGCCAGCGGCGGCATGAACGGCGCCAATCGCCTGGGCGGCAACTCGCTCGGGGACCTGCTGGTCTTCGGCCGCCGTGCCGGCGAGGGCGCCGCTGAGATCGCAAACAGGTCGGCGGCGGTCTCGCCCCCGGCTGGCGAGATCGCCGCCGCCCAGGCCGAGATCGACGGCTACCTCAACGGCGCGGGGACGGAGAACCCGTTCCACATGCACCGCGAGCTGCAGACGATCATGGGTGACGGCGCCGGCATCTTCCGCGACAGGGAGGGCCTGACCGAGGCGATCGGCAAGCTCGAGGGGCTGCAGGAGCGCGTCGGGAATTTGAGGGCCCCGTCGAGCCGGCTCGATTACAACCCCGGCTGGCAGCTGTGCCGCGAGGTCCGCAACATGCTCACCGTCTCGCTGATGATCGCCCGCGGGGCACTGATGCGCGAGGAGAGCCGCGGCGCCCACAGCCGCCTGGACCACACCGGCTACAGCGACTACTGGAGCGAGCACAACATCGTCATCCACCGCGCGGGCGAGCACGAGATGACGCTCACGCCGACGCCGGTGATGAAGCGCGACGAGCTGGAAGAGCTCGTCGAGGCACGTAAGGAGGCTGAGAAGGCATCATGAGCGAGACGCTGAATGTGGCCCACCCGCTCAAGGGGGGGACCCGCAAGCTCCAGATCTGGCGCGGCGACCTCACGAGCGGTGAGCTGGTCGACTACGAGCTCGAGACCGAGCCCGGCATGGTCGTGCTCGACGCCGTGCTCGAGATCCAGCGTTCGCAGGCACCCGACCTCGCCGTGCGCTGGAACTGCAAGGCCGCGAAGTGTGGCTCCTGCAGCGCCGAGGTCAACGGCCGGCCGCGGCTGATGTGCAAGACGCGCCTCGATCACCTGCCCGAGGACCAGCCGATCACGGTTGAGCCGATGCGGGCCTTCCCGCTGATCCGCGACCTCGTCACCGACGTCTCCTGGAACTACCGCGTCAACGAGCAGATCACGCCGTTCACGCCGCGTGAGGGGCTGCGCGAGGGGGTCGAGCTGAAGGGCGGCGACTTCCTGATCGACCAGGCCGACACCGACCGCATGAGCGAGTTCCGCAAGTGCATCGAGTGCTTCCTCTGCCAGGACGTCTGCCACATCCTGCGCGACCACCGCATGCACAACCGCTATTACGGGCCGCGCTTCATGGTGCGCATGGCGAGCCTCGACATGCACCCGCTCGACGGCGTCGACCGGCTCAGCCAGATCTCCGACGAGGGCGGCCTCGGCCTCTGCAACATCACCAAGTGCTGCACCGAGGTCTGCCCCGAGGGCATCCACATCACCGACAACGCGATCATCCCGATGAAGGAGCGCGTCGTCGACACGAAGGACCCGTTGTTGAAGATCCTGGGGCGCACGCCCAACAAGGGTCGGGTCAAGCCGCCGCCGCGTTCGGACACTCCGGAACTGTGATGGGTAGGGGCGGTCCCGCTGGACCGCCCCCTCCCGGTCCCGCCACCGTGAACTTTTGACGTACGGTGATCGTCCTGCGCCCCATACGTCAAAAGTTCGCGCTCGAGGCGTCGCGATGAGCGCTGACGGCAGGTTCGCCCCCAGCCCGACCGGGCCGCTGCACCTGGGCAGCCTGCGCACCGCGCTGGTGGCATGGCTGATGGCGCGCTCGGGGGGTGGGCGGTTCCTGGTTCGGGTAGAGGACCTCGACCCGCAGCGCTCACGGCTCGAGTTCGAGGCGTTACAGCTCGCCGACCTGCAGGCACTCGGGATCGGCTGGGACGAGCAGCCCGTGCGCCAGTCGGAGCGGACCGCGTTGTACGCCTCGGCCCTGGCGCAGCTGCGAGCCGCCGGGCGCCTTTACCCGTGCTTCTGCACGCGCGCCGAGATCCGCGAGGCCGCCTCCGCCCCACACGGCAAGCTCCCGGAGGGCTTCTACCCGGGGACCTGCCGCTCGCTGTCCACGGTGCAGCGGCGGCGGCGAATGGAGTCGGGTGAGCGCTTCGCGTTACGACTCCGGGCCGACGGACGGCGCATCGACTGGCACGACCGGCTGATGGGCACACAGAGCGGACCGGTCGACGACTTCGTCGTGGTCAGGGCCGACGGCGTGCACGCTTACCAGCTGGCGGTCGTGGTCGACGACGCCGCCCAGCAGATCGGCGAGGTTGTGCGCGGCGCCGACCTGGCCGAATCCACGCCACGTCAGATCCTGCTGCAGCGGCTACTCGGACTGCCAACACCGAGCTATGCGCACGTGCCACTGGTGCTCGGTCCATCGGGTGCGCGCGTGGCCAAACGCGACGGCGGCGCGACGCGGGCGGACCGCGACGAGCCTGCCTCGGCAACCCTCGCGCTGCTTGCCCACAGCCTCGGACTGGCGCGCGAATGCGATCACGTGCGGTCAGCGGCTGACCTCGTTGCGGAGTTCGAGCCCGCAATAATCCCACGCGATATGGTAAAATTTGCTTAACGGAGTCATGGGCTCCGCAACCTGCTGGTAGTCTGCTGATAGCTAGGGCATTCGCTCTAGGTCGAGTCGTGCTCCGCGTGCTCCCGTAGTTGCTGTCTTCCACGAGCATCCTCCGCGCGCCGCCTGCACAAATCTCCGAGAGGCCAAGAGGATGTCCACGCCACCTGCTGATACGCGCTCCACCTCAGCGCGCACCGTGAATACGGATACGAACCCAGCTTCCTGGAGGGAGATGCTGGCACCCTACGAGCGGCCGCAGACGCGCCGTGCGGTGTTGCAGATCGCAACGTCGCTGCTGCCGTATCTGGCGCTGCTGGCGCTGGGCTATCTCGCGCTCGAGACGTCGATCTGGCTCACACTCGCGCTCGCGATCCCGAGCGCCGGCTTCCTCTTACGCACCTTCGTCATCTTCCACGACTGCGCTCACGGCTCGCTGCTGCCGTCACGCAAGGCCAACGTCCGCGTCGGTACGCTGCTGGGGCTGTTCGTACTCACGCCATACGCGCGCTGGAAGCACGAGCACGCCGTGCACCACGCCAGCTCGGGCGACCTCGACCGCCGCGGCGTCGGCGATGTGTACACGCTGACCGTCAACGAGTATCAGGCGCTTTCCTCCCGCAGCCGCCTCGCCTACCGGATGTTTCGCAACCCGCTGATCATGTTCGGCATCGGGCCGATCGTCGCGATGATCATCGGGCCCCGCCTCGTCGGCAAGGATGCGCGGCCGCGCATGCGCAACAGCGTGCTCTCCACCGACGCCGCGCTGGCGGTGACCTTCGGTCTGATCTTCTGGCTGCTCGGCTGGCGGTTCGTGCTCGAGGTCTGGGCGCCCACGGCACTGCTGGCCGGCTCAGCCGGCATCTGGCTGTTCTACGTCCAGCATCAGTTCGAGGACGCCTACTGGCAGAGCGGTGAGAACTGGAACTACGCCGAGGCCGCGCTGCAGGGCAGCACCTACCTCAAGCTTCCGAAGGTGCTGCAATTCTTCAGCGGCAGCATCGGCCTGCACCACGTGCACCATCTCAACCACAAGATCCCCAACTACCACCTGCAGAGCGCGCACGACTCGCATCCGGTCTTCTCCGATGTGCCGACGATCGGGATCGCCGACGGCATGCGCGCCGTCCGCTTCAAGCTGATCGACGAGCGCAGCGGCAAACTCGTGACGTTCGCGCAGGCGCGCCGCAGCGTCGCCCGCGCCACCGCCAGGCCGCCCGGCGCGGTCGGCGCCGAAGCCTGAGCGCCTACTCGGGAGGTCGCTGCACGCCCCAGCGCCCGAGCGCCTACCCGGGGGGTCGCTGCACGCCCCAGCGCCTGAGCGCTGCCTCAGGATCGCCCTGGGCTCGGCGCGCGGTCGCCGGCGTGCGGCTCAAGCGTGGAGCGGGGGCCGGCTGGTTGACGCCATCGAGCTCGATGAACGTGTTGCGTGCAGCCATGTGCGGGTGCAGCGCCGCCTCGAACGGTCCCTGCACGACGGTCGCGCACGCCTGCTCGTGCTCGAGCAGGTACTGCCACTCCTGCGTGCCACGGCCAGCGAATAGAGCGGCGAAGCGCTGCTTGAACTCGGGCCAGCGCTGACGCTCCCACTGCGGTAGCTCCTCCGCCGGCAGCCCGAGCAGCTCGAGCAGCCGTGCGTAGAACTGCGGCTCGATCGCCCCGACGGCTACGTGGCCACCGTCGGCGGTGGCGTAGACCTCGTAGAAGTGGGCGCCTGAGTCGAGGATATTGGTGCCGGGAGGCCCGCTCCAGCCGCCCGCCGCGCGCAGCGCGTGCACCGTCGTCAGGAGCAGCGCCGCACCGTCGACCATCGCCGCATCGACCACCTGCCCACGGCCCGAGCGGCGCGCCTCGAGCAGCGCGCAGACGACACCGAAGGCAAGCATCATCGCGCCACCGCCGTAGTCGGCGACGGTGTTGATCGCGAACATCGGCCGCTCCCCCGCCCGCTGCGCAGCGCCGAGCACCCCACTCAGAGCTAGGTAGTTGATGTCGTGGCCGGGCAGTGCGGACATGGGGCCCTCCTGCCCGAAACCGGTGACGCGCCCATAAACGAGCCGCGGGTTACGGGCCATCAGCTCGTCAGGCCCGAGTCCGAGATGCTCCATGACGCCGGGCCGGAAGCCCTCGATCAGAGCATCGGCGCGCGCGGCGAGCGCCAGCGTCAGGTCCCTGCCCCGCTCGCTCTTGAGGTCGACCGCAAGCGTCTGGCGGCCGCGCAGCGAGGGATCGGAGCGGCCGGCCTGGCCGAAGCCGGCTCCAACTTGGCGGTCGAGTCGGATGACGTCGGCGCCCATGTCGGCGAACAGCATGCCGGCGAACGGGTTGGGGCCGATGCCGCCGACCTCGAGGATTTTGATGCCGGCAAGGGCGCCGGGCGCGTCTGACACGGGGAGTCCGCTAAATCCGCTAAAAGTCGTCGGGGTTGGGTCCGGTGCGTGCGTCACGGTTGAGCGCGCTGATCTGCCGCATGTCCGCGGGCGAGAGCTCGAAGTCGAAGACATCGAAGTTGGCGGCGATCCGCGCCGGCGTGGCTGACTTCGGGAAGACGATGTGCTCGAGCTGCAGGTGCCAGCGGATCACGACCTGGGCGATCGTCTTGCCGTGGGTCTGCGCGATCCGGCCGAGCGACTGCTCCTCGGTGATCTCGCCTCTGGCCAAGGGCGCCCAAGCCTCCACCTGTATCCCGAGGCTGCGCGTGGCCGCGACCAGCGCCGTCTGTGCGAGCCACGGATGCAGCTCGATCTGGTTGACGGTCGGGACAACGCCGGTGGCGGTGATGACCCGCTCCAGGTGCGGGACGTGGAAGTTAGAGACGCCGATCGAACGGGCCAGGCCGCGCTCGCGCGCCTCGATCAAGCCCTCCCAGGTCTCGATGTACCTGTCCAGCCGAGGCTGGGGCCAGTGGACCAGATAGAGGTCGACGTAACCGAAACCAAGACGATCGAGGCTCTGCTCGAGCGCCTCGATCGCGTTCCGATGCCCGTGGGCATCGTTGTGGCATTTGGTCGTGACATAGACCTCGTCGCGGGCCAGGCCAGAGTCGCGAACGGCCGCGCCGACACCCGCTTCGTTCTCGTACCCCTGGGCCGTATCGATATGGCGATAGCCCACCCGCAACGCCTCGCCGACCACCTCGGCGGCGCTCCGCTGGGGGACGCGCCAGACGCCGAACCCGAGCTGGGGGATCGTCGCGCCGTCGTTCAAGGCAATTTGGGGGTTTGCGTTTGTTGTCATGGGGGAATTCTCGCCGGAAGTAGGCGCCTCTACGCCTACTGGAGCCAACTGGAAAATTAGGGAAGAGTTGGACAACGACTTTTCCCGGGATCATGCGTGTATAGGACATGGAACGGATCTCACTAGTGCGGGTGCCGCCCGATCGACGCACCGTCGTCGTCGGATTGGCCCACCGCGAACGCGTGCGGGAGCTTGCCCGGTTCCTCGGCTTGGATGCCGAATCTATTGCCGAGGGATTGGTCGAGGTAGTTGATCGCGATCTGGCATTGCGCCAGAGCGCGTATCTGCATCGCGCGGCGTAATTTCGCCGTCTCTCTCCGCACGCTTCGATAGGCGCACAGCTCTTAATGTCCTCTTCGGTGGCTCCGCCACCGTATGGTCTAACGTTCTCACCGGGAATCCCCTGGAAACGGCCCGCGGATTCGGGTTTGTCCCGAGGGACGCAGGGGAACTGACTCTTGAGATTTGAAGACCTTTTGAGGAGCAACTGAATGCCCACTTACGAACAGCTCGGGTTCGGCCAGGGTGCCGCACTCACCGGCGATCGTGCACGGTCCGTGTTCGGCCAGGTTATGGGGCTCGTAGCGGTCTCCCTTGGCTTTGCCGCCCTCGGTGCGTACATCCTGCGCAATCAGGCCGGTGGTATGGGAATCATCTTTTTCATCGGTGCGTTCGCCTGCATCTTCGGTCTGCAGGCGGCGGCAGCCCGCGGGCACGAGCAGATGGCGATCGGGCTGCTGTTCGGCATGGCGTTGCTGCTGGGTATGGCGATCTCGCCGATCGTCGTCTTCTACGCGAAGACCGACCCAGGCGTCGTCTATGAGGCGGCCGGCTCGACGGCGCTATTCGTCGGCGCGCTTGGCAGCTTCGGCTACGCCACACGGCGCGACCTGACGGGGTACATCAAGCCGTTCATGATCGCCTTCGGGGTGATCTTCGTGTTCGGGCTGATCGCGCTGTTCGTGGCGATCCCGGGCTCGAACATCATCTACTGCGTGGGCATGCTGGTGGTGTTCGGCGGGTTCACAGCGTTCGATTTCCAGCGGCTGGCACACGGCGGGCAGTACCAGAGCGCCGTGCCGATCGCAGCCGGCATCTTCCTGGACATCTTCAACGTGTTCCTGCTGCTGCTGAGCCTCTTCGGGGGCGGCGGCAGCCGCCGCTAGCAGCACGCAGTCACCGCCGAGCCGGTGAAGTACGGGTCGTGAGAAATCGGGTTCTGGCCGCGCTCGTGATGGGCGCGGCTTTGACCTTGTCGGGTTGTGGTGGCGGCGATGGCAAGAACAGCACGCCGCCGACCACGCCGCTGACGTTCTCGATCACGACGACGACGCCGACCAGCACCGTCGCGACGCCGACCTCCCAGCCCTACGTCGGGCCCGACGGGCTGCCGATGGAGACGGGCGCCTTCCTGGCGCCCGCAACCACGACGAGGCTAGGTGCGATCGTCAACGGCATCCAGTGCGAGCCGCTGGCACAGCTCGCCTACACGACCTACGCCCATCTGCAGGTCTACGTGGACGGCCACTCGCGCGCACTGCCGGGCGGCATCGGGATGCTCGACGAGGATCCGGTCGAGACCCAGAACGGGCTCTTCTACGGCGCGCGGACCTGCATGTACTGGCTGCACACGCGCGCCGCGGACGGCCTGATCGAGGTCCAGGCCCCGGTCGCCCGCCATTTCACGCTCGG
The DNA here is from genome assembly GCA_050696795.1 of Solirubrobacteraceae bacterium. Taxonomy (GTDB): domain Bacteria; phylum Actinomycetota; class Thermoleophilia; order Solirubrobacterales; family Solirubrobacteraceae; genus Palsa-465. Next base: position 17,159 of record JBOGYJ010000138.1, read on the forward strand.
CGACCTGTTCGAGGTCTGGCATCAGGCCCTGAACGGGGCCCGCATCGCCAGAGCACGCGGGCGCGTGACCGCGATCGTCAACGGCAAGCGCTGGCACGGGAATCCGGCGTCGATTCCGCTGCGCGAGCACGAGGCGATCGAACTCGCCATCGGCAAGCCGGCACCCGCGGCGCAGCCGGTCGACTGGCTGGGCACCAACTTCTGAGCGGGCCGGCCCCCCCAAGCGGCCGGCACCACCCCCGAGCGGCCGGCACCACCCCCCGAGCGGCCGGCACCACCCCTCGATCCGCGTCGCGGGCACGGTCGTCTCCCGGCAGTCTGTCCAGTTGGCCATAGCGGAGCGCTGGGGACGGCGCTTAGACTCGCCGGCCGATGGTTTATGCACCCGGGCATTTTCATCACACGGCGCCGCGCCGGCGCCGTTATCGCAGCCGCCGTGAGCAATTCGCTGTCCGTGCGGCGGGCCTGGTCGCGCTGGCGCTGATCGGCGTCGTCGTGTTCTCGCTGACCAACCGTCAGCGTACGTCGGCCAAGGGCTGCGTCGACTTCAACTACACGACGATGATCGGCGGTGCGGAGACATACAGGTGCGGCGCCGAGGCACGCGCGCTGTGCGCGACACCACCGAGCGGCAGGAGCCTCGACACTGACTTCCAGGCTCAGCTCTATGCGGCCTGCCACAGGGCTGGGCTCCCCACGGGCCGCACGCGCAGCGGCTCCGCCGCTCGCTCGTAAGCGCCGCTCGCTCGTAAGAGCTCAGGCCGGTTATCCAAATGTCCAGGGGCCCAGGGCCAACCCTGGACTGCTGGCCATAGTTCGCGATCCCCACGTCCAAGACCCTTCTTCAGGTCAGCTTGATCAGGGATCAAGCCATCGCTCGGCCGCGGGCGATGCCCTCGCGAAGAAGAAGGAGATGTATGCCAACTGAGGCACTTCCCTGGCTGAACCAGGGAGACACCGCTTGGCAGGTGACGGCGGCGACGCTCGTCGGCCTGATGAGCGTGCCCGGCCTGGTTGTGCTGTACGGGGGCGTGATGCAGAAGCGCTGGAGCATCAACTCGATGATGCTCACGTTCCTGACATTCGCCATCGTGCTGGTGGTCTGGGTCCTGTACGCGTTCAAGATGGGCTTCGGGCATCCCTGGCTCTCCAGCGCCCATCCCAGCTTTCTCAACGCCTTCATCGGTCAGCCGGGACCGTCGCTCAGCCCGCATGCGCTGCAGTCCCAGGCGACCGTGCCCGGCGCCTATGGCGCCGCCGCCGTGTACGCGTTCCCACAGTCCGCGCTCGTCTACTTCCAGCTCGTGTTCGCCGCGATCACGCCGATCCTGTCGCTGGGCTCGGTGCTCGGCCGCGTGAACTGGAAGGCCTGGTGCGTCTACGCGGTGCTGTGGATCTCGATCGTCTACGTGGTCGACGCCTTCCTGCTCTGGGGCGGTGGCTTCTTCGCGCACCACGGCGCGCTCGACTTCTCGGGCGGCTACGTGATCCACCTGTCCGCCGGCGTGTCCGGATTCGTGGCGGCCGCGGTGATCGGGCCCCGACTGCAGCGCGACCGTGAGATCGACGCGCCCAACAACGTGGCGATGGTGGCCGTCGGTGCGGGCCTGCTGTGGCTCGGCTGGAACGGCTTCAACGGCGGCGATCCGTACTCCTCGGCCAACTCGGCGGCGGCGGCGGTGCTCAACACCAACCTGTCGACGGCGATCGCGTTCCTGATGTGGGTCGTCTGCGACCTCGTCACCGGCCGCAAGCCGAGCCTGCTCGGTGGCGTCAACGGCATGATCGTGGGCCTGGTGGCGATCACGCCGGCGGCCGGGTTCGTCAACGGTTGGGGCGCGATGGCGTGCGGCGGCATCGCCTCGATCGTCGTCTACTTCGCGATGAACTACCTGAGCTCGTGGGGCCCGCTGCGTCGGGTCGACGACACGCTGGGCGTGATCTACACACACGGGATCGCCGGCCTGCTCGGCGGGCTGCTGACCGGCATCTTTGCCGACCCGGGAATGGCGGTCTTCTACGACCACGTCGGCAAGAAGTTCATACCCGAGGGCAGCGCGGCAGGGCTCGTGTTCGGCAGTGGCACGCTACTCAAGTGGCAGCTGTTCGCGGGCGCGTTCGTGATCGTCTGGTCGGCTTCGGCGACCTTCGTGATCCTCAAGCTGATCGGCCTCTTCATCCCGTTGCGGATGTCCACCGCGAACATGGAGATCGGCGACGTTGCCGAGCACGGGCACGAGGTGTATCCGTCCGACATCCCGTCGCTCGGTGCCTACCAGGAGACGCCGGCGGCGGTCCCCGCGACCGTCTGAGCCCAGCGCACACGAGGGTGAGGATCGGGGGCGGCTTGAAGCCGCCCCCGTCGCCCGCCGACCGCCGACCGGCGCCGCCGTTGACACTCCGTTTCGCAGGCGCGACAAGCGGGCAAGTCGTCGGCTGGCCCAGCGTGCCGGTGTCCAGCCGGACCCGCCTCCTTGCCGGCGGATTCTCCAGCGGGTCACAGCGTGACCCGCTCACAGCAAACGGGAGGCTTCCCGATGTCGAGTCAGTCACGGCTCGTCACGCTGGTCTGCACCTGCGCGGCGATCGTCGGTGCCTGCCGCCCGGCCGCCGCCAACATGGCGGCGCGGTCGGCAGGCCGCTCGAGCGGGCATGGCAGCGTCGAGCTCGCCCATAGCACTCCGCACCACCACCGCCTCCACCTCCACCTCCACCTCCACCGAGGTCAGCACGGCAGGTCGGTCGTCCGCACGCCGCCGATATCGGTCGCGATCTCACTGAGGGAACGCCATGCCGGCCGACTGACCGCCTTCATCCGAGAGCTCGACACCCCCGGAAGCCCTGAGCTTCGCCATCCGCTGAGGCCGGCGCAGTTCCGTGCCCGGTTCTCACCCACTGCCGCTCAGGCCAACGGCGTCGTCAGGTTCCTGCGGCGTCTGGGCTTCAGGCAGGTGGCGCTGACGCGCAACCGGCTGTTCGTCACGGCCCGCGCAAGCACGTCGCAGGCGAAGCGCGCCTTCAGAGTGCGACTCGCGAGCTACCGGGATGGCGGTCGGAGCGTCTACGCCAATGCCACTGCGCCGACCGTGCCGGCACGGATCGTCGGACGTGTGCGCGCCGTGCTCGGCCTCAACGACTTCCCGGACTTCGTCCGGCCAACGCAGGCCACGGAGTTCACGGCGTCCGCGCCGCCTGACTTCTCGCTGGCCCCGCTGGGATCCACTCCGCGACCCTACGGCTCCTGCTACTACACGCCATCGGCGTTCCGGACCGCCTATGACGCAGGCGCCCTGACCGGCGCCGGCATCCCGATCGCGATCATGGCAGAGGGCCATCCGTCGCAAACGGTCAGGGACCTCCGTACCGCCGAAGCCGCCTTCGGTGAGCCCGCGGTGCCAACCACGATCGAGCGCGTCGGCCGGCCCGGCACCGACCTCAACGGCACCGACGAGTGGGACCTCGACACGCAGTTTTGCGACCGCGATGGCGCCCGGGATCTCACGGCTCTACCTCTACGTGGTCCGGAAGCTGGATGATGCAAACGTCGCGCTCGAGCTCAACAGGTGGGTCGGTCAGGACCTCACCAAGGCGGCCAGCGCATCGTTTGGGGAGTGCGAGGTGCTGCCTCACGCGGACGGCATGATGGCTGCCGGCGACGAGATCATGACGGAGGCCGCGGCACAGGGTCAGACGCTGTTCGTGTCCTCAGGGGATGGCGGTGGGCAGCGCTGCAAAGCCTATGCCCGCGACGGCCAGCCGCGGACGCTGCACGAGCTCACCTATCCCTGCACCTCGAAGTACGTCGTCTGGGTCGGCGGCACCTCGCTGTTCACGAACGCGGACGGCAGCTATCAGCAGGAGCTCGCCTGGCATGCCGGGGGCGGTGGGACCAGCAGCTTCGAGCCCAGACCACGATGGCAGAGCTGCATGGGCGTATCGGACCGCAACACCGTGCATGGCAAGCCCGACATTGCGATGGACGCCGGGGTCGACACGGGCGCGGTCACCTATGTCGGTGGCGACCCCGTTGAGCTTGGCGGCACGAGCCTGTCCGCACCGCTGGCGCTCGGCGCGTGGGCCGACATCGAGTCCGCGGCCGGTGACATGCTCGGTCGGGCTTCCGAGCTGCTGTATCGGCTGTATCCGTCAAACAGTGAAGATGAGGTCAGGCGTTTTGGCCTGAGGTCTGACTTACCGTCAAACTGACCCGTCTGGTGTCTTGCTGGGACCTGTCGACCTCGGGTCTGGCGTATCCGTTCCACGACGTCTATCTCGGTTCAAACGCCAGCTACCCGGCAGGGCCCGGTTGGGATTACGCCACCGGCTTGGGAAGCCTCGACGTGGCTAAGGTGAGCGCCGCGCTCACCGCGCTGGCCGCGCCCAGTTGAGCGCGCCCTGCCGCCCGGGGGCTGGCGAGCAAGCGAGCCGCCCCAGCGGGGCAGTGGTCCAGCGGGACCAGCTGCCCCGGGAGAAACGTCAGGTCAATAGCGATAGTGATCGGGCTTGTAAGGGCCCTCGAGCGGCACGCCGAGGTAGGCGGCCTGGCTGTCGGTCAGCCTGGTCAGCTTCACGCCGAGCGCGTCGAGGTGCAGCCGCGCGACCTTCTCGTCGAGGTGCTTGGGCAGCGTGTAGACGCGGCGCTCGTAGAGGTCCTGGTGGCCGAACAGCTCGATCTGGGCGATCACCTGATTGGTGAATGAGTTCGACATCACGAAGCTCGGGTGCCCGGTGGCGTTGCCGAGGTTCAGCAGCCGGCCCTCGGAGAGGACCAGGATCGCGTGACCGTCGGGGAAGACCCACTCGTCGACCTGGGGCTTGATGTTGATGCGCTAGATCCCGCTGGTCGCGGTGATGAAGATGTCGGCCGTCTCGATCACGTCCTCCAGACGCACGACCTGTAGGCCCTGCATCGCGGCCTGAAGCGCGCAGATCGGGTCGACCTCGGTCACCAGCACGCGGCAGCCGGCCTGGTGAAGACTGGCTGCCGACCCCTTGCCGACATTCCCGAAGCCGGCGACGACGGCGACCTTCCCCGCCATCATCACGTCGGTGCCCCGCCGGATGCCATCCACGAGCGATTCGCGGCAGCCGTAGAGGTTGTCAAACTTCGATTTGGTAACGCTGTCGTTGACGTTGAAAGCCGGTGCCAGCAGGGCGCCCTGTGCCGCCATCTCATAAAGGCGATGCACGCCGGTGGTCGTCTCCTCGGATATCCCGCGCACCTCGCCCATCAATGCCGCATGGCGTTCGTGCATCAACTTGGTGAGATCGCCGCCGTCATCGAGCAGCATGTTCGGCCGCCAGCCGTCCGGGCCCGCGATCGTCTGCTCGATCGCCCACCAGAACTCCTCTTCCGACATGCCCTTCCAGGCGAACACCGGCACCCCGACCGCCGCGACCGCGGCAGCCGCATGGTCTTGCGTCGAAAAGATGTTGCAGGAGGACCAACGCACGCTGGCCCCGAGCGCGAGAAGCGTCTCGATCAGCACCGCGGTTTGAATCGTCATGTGC
>JBOGYJ010000139.1:0-3116 GCA_050696795.1 Solirubrobacteraceae bacterium
ATCGCCGATAACCTTGTCCTGATGCCGGACACGCTTCGATTCACCATCCACTACTCCGACGGCGGCGACGGCTGGGTCATGGCCCAAGTGGAGGAGGTCCCTGGCGCAATCAGCCAAGGCCGGACCCGAAACGAAGCCCGAGAGAACGTGACTGACGCTCTGATGCTCATGCTCAGGCCGGAGCCTGGAGAGAGCTCGAGCCCGGACCGCGAGGCGCTCGAGCTCCCGCTTGCATCTTGAAACGTCGTGATCTCGAGCGGCACCTTCGCGAACACGGGGCGGCGCCGATCGACGAGGGAGCCAGACATACAAAATGGCGCGGTCCGACCGACGGCCGCTCCGCTGTACCACGCCACAACGAGATTGGCGCCGGAGTAGCGGTCGCGATCTGCAAGCAGCTCGGTGTCCCACGCCCGCCGAACCCTCGCTGATCCGCGCCGCTGATGACGACGACCCGCCATCCGGAGGCCGTCCGCGCGAAGCCAGAACATCGTTCTGCAGGTCATTCACGGCGTCGATATGCGCGTCCTGGCCGGTGCCGACCGCGAGCCGCGCCGAACGGAAGCAGAAGTACAACCGACGGCCATCCTCGCTTCTGCAATGTCGCCTGCGGGGCACTCCGCCGCCGACTGCTGCTCTCGCTCTCGCTGGAGGCGAAGCGGCAGCGTGACGGGTCACCGCGATCGTGGCGCTGACGCCCTCGGCTTCGTGAACGCGGCAGCGAGCACCGCTGTGTGGTCGCTGTGCTCAGGTTCCGTGGGTCGCCTCGCGCGGAGGCTGGTCGACCTATGCGAGCGTGCGAAGGCCAGCAGCGCAAGCCTTGGAGGCCGATTACTACGGCTTGTTCGTACACCTGAACGGGCGTTCAGCTACGGTGGTCGTGATGGCTCATGGGCATCTGCGCGGCAGCGACCAACTCGACGAGGCGTTCGCGACCGTGGTCGCGGGCACGATGCAGGCGTTGGCGACCCCGAGCCGGGTCCGGATCCTCGGGTGTCTGCGCGATGGCGCGTTGGGCGTCGGAGAGTTGGCTGAAGCGGTCGGGATGGAGCCCTCGGCGGTCTCGCATCAGCTGCGAGTGCTGCGTCATCTGGGGTTCGTGGTCGGTCGCCGCGACGGCCGCCGGGTGCTGTATGACCTGCACGACGACCACGTCGAACATCTGTTGGCCGAGGCGATCGGACATGTCGAGCACCTCCAGCTTGGACTTCCCGGACGCGGCAGCGAACGCCGCACCAGCGCTCAGGACCGCGATGTCGAGGTGACAGCGTGAGCTCAGCGCACGCCGATCGCGCCCATGACCACGGGGATGGGCATGGACACAGCCACGGGCTGGTCGCCCGGTCGATCATGTCCTCCCGTGACGGGCTACGGACGGTGTCCTGGAGCCTGCTGGTGCTGCTGGTCACCGCTGCCTTGCAGCTGTCGGTGTTCATGGTGACGGACTCGATCGCGCTGCTGGCCGATCTAATCCACAACTTCGGGGACGCGCTGACCGCGATCCCACTCGGGATCGCGTTCTTCTTGCGGTCGTTCAAAGCCGAGAAACGCGCGGGCTACTTCGTGGTCGCGACGATCTTCATCAGCGCCTGCGTGGCGCTGTATGAATCGATCGAGCGGCTGATCAACCCCCAACACCTACACCACCTGATCGCGCTCGCGGCAGCCGGCGCGATCGGGTTTATCGGCAACGAGATCGCCGCGCAGATCCGCACCCGCGCCGGTAAGCGACTCGACAGCCCGGCGCTGATCGCCGACGGCGCACACGCCCGCACCGACGGGTTTGTCAGCCTCTCAGTCATCGCCAGCGCGATCGTGGTCGCACTCGGTTTGCAGATCGCCGACCCGATCATCGGGCTAGTGATCACCCTCGTGATCCTACGGATCACCTGGCAGTCGTTCGTGACCGTCCAACGCGACCCCGGCGCCCAACTCGACGTCCACGAACCCAGCGACCACGAGCACCCCGACCAGCACGCATCAACCCATGAGCCGCACCCCGCAGGACACGCTCACCCGCGCTCCTGACGACGTCCAGACCACCCACACCCAACGACACCACACTCCCGCAATGTCGCCGCAGCAGGCACCTGGGCCGGACTTCTGCTTCGTGAGCGGGCGGACCAAAACCAGTAGTCCCGATCCGACCGTCGGCACCTGACCGCACGCCTGCAGATTCGTGGAAGGAGAAGCGCGCTGCCGACGACGCCGGCGCCCGCGCGTTGCGATCGTCAGCGTCGTTGAGCTCTGCGCCGAATCTCGGGCGACGCTGCCTACGCATCGTCACGCGCCGGCCGACCCAGCCACTGGCTCTCCTCCTGGCGAGGGGCAGCACTCCCTGGAATCGGGGGTCTGCTGGCGCGCGTGGCCTGATCCAGAACCCTCGGTTCGGCTTGGTGTGTGAGAGGATGGGGCCTGTGGACACGCGGGCGCAGCGCCGGGCGGCGTGGAATGAGGATTTGTTTCGGGAGACCAATGAGGCGATCGAGCGGGGGATGTGGCGTAGCGATCCCGACCGGTTGGTGCGGTTCCGCTGCGAGTGCGTCGACATGGCGTGTGGCGCCGCGCTCGAGGCGACGCTGCGCGAGTACGAGCAGGTGCGGCATTCGCCACGACGCTTCCTCATCGTTGCTGGGCACGTGACGCCCGAGGTCGAGGTGGTTGTCGAGAGGACTGCGCGCTATCTCGTGGTGGAAAAGAAAGAACTTGCCGGCGTGATCACGGAAGACGCCGACCCGCGCGCCTAGAGCCCTTCGGTGCCGGGCAGCGGGAACCGCATTTTTGCTTCGGTGCCGCCCCCCGGGCGTTCTTCGAGCGTGAACTCGCCGGTTGCCTCGGTGATCAACGCCAACCCCATCCCGAGTCCTGGATCGCTGGACGGGGTGTTGAACCCGCAGCCGTCATCGGCGATCAGGATCCACAGCTCCCCGGGCATCGTGGTGGCGCTCACGTGTATCTGGCCGGGCTGTTGTCTGTAGGCATGCCGAACGACGTTAGTGGCGGCTTCAGAGACGGCGAGGCGAACACCATCGAGCGCCTCGCCTGAGAGCCCAGCGGCGCTCGCGTAACCAGCGAGGGCATGACGCAGTACCGGCACCGCGTCTGCCGTCGCGGGA
>JBOGYJ010000140.1:0-14936 GCA_050696795.1 Solirubrobacteraceae bacterium
TTGAGTTCTGGCAGGACCTGCCCAAGACCTCCACGGGCAAGATCGACCGCATCCGATTTCGGGACAAATGAGCCGTCGACTCGCGTACCGAAGCTGAGTGATACGGGTTGGGCGTAGAGCCAACGAAATGGATGACGCCGTCATCAGGGACTACGTCAGCGGAGAGCTCGTTCGAGACGCAGCGCGCCTGCCGCTCGAGAGCTCCACGCGATGTTCCTGCCCCTGATCGTCGCGCGATCTTTGTGCTGCGATCCTGGATGGTCGTCTTCCCTGCGACCTCCACCGTTGTCTGGGTCGCCTGCTTGGTCTGGCTCAAACGGTCTATGGGGGCTATCACAGAGCTGCGGAGTTGCCGCAGAAGCGGCAGTCGACTTGTCAGCGAACTCCATCTTTGCCGTGGCGCATGGGGACACATGCAAGTTCGCATGACAACGTGCCGATGTGCATGTTAGGCTGTACTCGTGCCGAAGACGATTCAAATTCGCGACGTTGACGACGACGTGTACCGAGCGCTTGCGACGCGTGCGAGCGAGGCTGGGATCAGTGTGCCTGAATTGCTGCGGGCCGAGGCGACGCGGATCGCTGCGAGACCGTCAGCCAAGCAGTGGTTGGAGCGCACGCGCCGCCGCGACGGCAACAATGACGTAGACAGGCTCGAGGTGATCGCTGCATTGGACGAGCACCGTGGGGCGTGGCCCCATGTTGGTAGTTGACGCGGGGTGCCTGTTCGAGGTCGTCGCTGGCACCCCCGAGGCCGAGCCGGTACGCGAGCGGCTGGCAGCGGATCAGGATTGGGCTGCGCCACATCTGGTAGACGTGGAGGTCTACAGCGTCATCCGCGACAAGCATCGTGCCGGCCGTTTGGATCCTACAACTGCGAAGCAGGCAGTCGACGACCTGTCGGACTGGCCGGGGGAGCGGTTCGCACACCGGGTGTTTCTCGCTCGGGCCTGGGAACTGCGTGCCAACGTACGCGACTGGGACGCGATGTATGTCGCTCTGGCCGAAGCGCTTGACGCCGTGCTCTTGACAACCGACGGCCGACTCACTCGCGCCGTCGGGCCGCGCTGTCGCATCGAGTGGTTCCCGCCGTCGCCGGAGGCATAGAGGGGCCGCGGGCACGTAGGTGGGAGCCACATCCCGCCTCTACGGCGACCAGCAACTCCTGCCACACCGGGGCGGAGGATTGCTCGCGGCCGGACTGGGCGGTAGGATAAAAGTATGACCGTATCGAAGATTTCCATCACCATCGATCCGCTCGTCGAAGAGAGGGCCCGCCAGGACGTAGCCGATGGAAAGGCCACGTCGGTGAGTGCTTGGCTGAACGAAGCCGGGCGAGAGCGGCTGGAACGTGATGAGTTGGGAGAGGTCCTTGCCGAGATCTTCGCGGCTACTGGTGGCGTTCCCACAGAGGAAGAGCGCGCTCAGGCGCGGCGTCTCCTTGGCGCCGCATAGCCCATGACGCTAGTGCTCGACGCCGGCGCGCTGATAGCCCTTGAGCGCGGTGACCGTCTCACGGCTGTGCTGATAGATGAGGCGAAGGCGCAAGGACGGAGGCTGGTGGTTCCGGCCGGTGTTGTGGGCCAAGTTTGGCGCGGAGGCGCGGCACAGGCGGTGATAGCCCGCGCCTTGAAGTCTCCGAGCCTCTCTGTAGATGCGTTGAGCGAAGCGGTCGCGCGCGCGGCAGGGATGTTGTGTGGCGTCGCCGGTGCAAGTGATGTGATTGACGCGTCCGTCGTTGTCGCCGCGCGCCAACACAAGGCGATCGTCATGAGCTCGGATCGCGAAGACCTCGTTCGGCTCGATCCTACGTTGTCAATCATCGACTGCTGAGTCCGCAACACCGAGTGTCGATCGTCGTTCGAAATGACAACGCCCCTTGGTCAGCGAGCAAACGTTCCGGTCAGGCGTGCAATGCTCGCGTTATGCGTTGACGCGGTGGCTCGACGAGCTTGACGACGAGTGCGGAACCGCGTCGACGGCTGAGATTTCAGCAGCTGAGGCGCTAGCCTAGTCGTAGATCTGGAACTGTCGGCGGCACGAATCGCAGCGACGTGACCACGGGCGTTGTTCTGGACGCGGCGGCGTTCGATGTGCTCGACAGGCCGGAGGGTGCCGGACTACGGCACCTGCTCCGACTCGTGATTGGCGGCGGCGGTGAGGTGCGATGCGCTGCCGTGACGCTCGCGGAGGTCGCGCGGGGCCGTGAGCGCACCCGCCGAATGGAGGTGGCAGTCGCCCGAGACCGCGGGGGTCAGCGTGTGCGTGTGATCCCCACCGAGCTCCGGCTTGCCAAGCTCGCCGGCGCGATCCTCCACAGCAGCTCGCATGGCAGCGAGTCGCTCGCCAAGCTCACGTCGTCGCTGTATGCGCAGACTTCGAGGCCGCGGTCGTGATCACCTCAGATCCTGGTGGCATCGCCGAACTTGCCAACGCCGTGCCTGGTACTCGTATCGTCGCTCGCCGTCCCGATCTCGGAGGCAGCTTAGCTTCGCACGGCATCGGCGATACCTGACAACCTGTCGGCGGGCTAGTTCCAGCGGCAGCACCGTCTCTGGGCGTTGCCTGATCTCGGCGGTATCGAGTTCGCCAACCGCTGGCTCGAGATGCCCGAACTCGGGGCCTCGACAGCGATCTCAGCGGCGACGATGATCTGCCCGCGGGTGACCGCTGCTTGAGGGTTGTAACCCTGGATCGTCTGCGGACCCTGGGTGCGCATCAGCCGCGAACCCGGATCGGTCTTGTTCATCACGCCCTCCGGCACCGTGGGCGGCGTCCATGGGTGCGGTGGCATCCAGAGCTTCTGTCCCGGCAGCCGTCCCGCTCGCCGTTCGGCCTGCCCGGCCTCATGAGCATCCCTGGCCTGGATCTGGACCTTGGCGATTCTCATCGAGTCGGGGAACAGCTTCCAGCAGCTTTCCGGGCCGCTTGTCCGTTATCGGCTCAGCGGCCTGCTCACGGCGGCGCAACAGTTCCTTGTGTCCCTCTCGATGCCATGTCCGCCGCCGTGACCGTCGACGGCAACACAACCGCCTCTACGCCGGCTACAGGTAAACCACACATCGCTTATCGCCGCCCGCGAGTAGCGCAGGACACTGGCCAGAGCGTGGTTATGTAAGCGCGATGACCGCCGTCGCCGTGAGAGACTTGGAACGCATAGTGTGCCGTCCCGGCAGCGTTTGGCTGAACGACCATCGTGGTACCGCCGAACTATTCGTGTTTCTGACGGGTAAGGGGGCCTTTTGCAGATGGAGCAATGGTGCGTCCCACACGGGGACGGTCGCAACCGGACCGTGGTAGTAGCCACAGTTTTGGGCTTCGGGCTCGGGCGCGCGCCGCGGGTATGAGCGCGTCTGAGACAACGGTCGATCGCCTGGACGTATCGGCGTACCGGATCCCGACTGACTACCCGGAGTCGGACGGAACCGCTGAGTGGCACGCGACGACGATCGTGTTGGTGGAGGCGCGCTCGGGTGAGACGACGGGCCTGGGCTTCACATACGGCGATGTCGCCAGCGCTACGGTGATCAATTCCACCTTGCGTGAGCTGGTGCTGGGGCGCGACGCGATGCGCGTCAGCGCAGCCTGGGAGGCGATGCTCGCCGGCTGCCGCAACCTGGGCCGGCCCGGTGTGGCTTCGATGGCGATCGCGGCCGTCGACACGGCGCTGTGGGATCTTAAGGCCCGGCTGTTGGATCTCCCGCTGGCGACGCTGCTGGACGCCGCTCGCGAGCAGGTCCCGGTCTATGGCTCGGGCGGCTTTACCTCCTATCCCAACGATCGTCTCGCCGAGCAGCTTGGGGGATGGGCCGCGCAGGGCATCCCCCGAGTGAAGATGAAGGTGGGGCGAGAGCCCGATCGCGATCCGGAGCGGGTCAGGATCGCGCGTGAGGCGATAGGGCCGACCACGGAGCTGTATGTGGATGCCAACGGGGCGCTCAGCCGGATGCAGGCACTGCACTTTGCCTACCGCTACGCCGAGGGCTATGGCGTCAGCTGGTTCGAGGAGCCCGTGTCCTCCGACGACCTGGAAGGACTGCGTCTGCTGCGGGATCGCGCGCCGGCGGGGATGGACATCGCTGCGGGCGAGTACGGCTACAAGCTCGACTACTTCGAGAAGATGCTCGCCGCCGGCGCCGTCACCTGCCTGCAAGCCGACGTCACGCGCTGCGAGGGCATAACCGGGTTCTTGCGTGTCGCGGCGCTCTGCCAGGCGCGATCGCTTGAGCTCTCGGCGCACTGCGGCCCGTCGATTCACGCCCATCCCTGCTGTGCCGTGGTGCCGTTTCGCCACCTGGAGTACTTCCACGACCATGCCCGGCTCGAACGGATGCTGTTCGACGGTGTGCTCGAGCCGAGGGGCGGGGCGCTTCATCCCGATTTTGGGCGTCCGGGCAATGGGCTCGAGTTCAAGCGCGCCGACGCCGAACGCTATGCGGTCTGATCAACGAAAGAGGGCCAATGGGGATCCTGGACAAAAGGAACGCTGAACGACTGCCGGGCGAGCATTTCATCGACCGGGCCGTGTCAAACATCCAGCATGGGCGGTTTGAGCGCTCGTTGTCAGGGGTGACCGCGTTCGCCGCCGCCGTTACCACCGCAGAGATCTATCTTGAGCACTACCGGGCGAGCTTTGGCAACAAGATGATGTGGAGCCCGATCATCGTCACCCCGCCGGTGATGGTGGCGGGAATCGGGGGCGTGTTCAGTCGCCGGTGGGCCAAGACCTACCTGCCGGTAACGGCGCTGATCTACACCGCCAACGGGCTGCTCGGCGAGTATTACCACGCCCGCGGAGTGGCCCGCCGGCCCGGTGGTTTCCAGAATGCCAGCTATAACCTCCCGATGGGGCCACCAATCATGGCTCCGGGGTTGATGACGGTCGTTGGCATGCTCGGAGTGCTGGCCGCCATATTGCGGCGGGAGGACTGACGCCGGTGGCTGATCATGACCTGAGCAGACCCGATCACCTCCCGAAGCTGCGCGAGGACGGCGAGCCGCGACACCCGAGTTGGCTACCTCGGCAGCGCCAGGGGACAACCCCGCAGATGATTGGTCGCTATCCCGACTACGACGTGCTCGGCAATCTCGAAAACTGGGATGAGGCGACTCGACGCGTGGTCGAGGCTCGGCTAGAGCCGTCAGGACCCTTGCGGTTCTTCACCGCCAGGGAGGGGCCGACGCTGCGAGCGTTCTGCGACGTGACGACCGCGCAGGACGTCGACCCGCGTGTGCCGGTAGCGGAGATGGTCGACGAAAAACTTGCCTCCGGACGCCTGGATGGCTTTCGCTACGACAACATGCCCCGTGATCCCGACACGTGGCGGCTGGTGCTCCGCGGTCTCGACGAGACCGCCATGGCACGCCAGCAGGCCGAAAGCTTCGCCGCCTGTGACGCGCAGACACGGGAGGCGATCGTCACCGCGCTCTCGCAGGGTGATCTGAGCGGTGGCGCGTGGGATGAGCTCGACGTGAGTCGGGCGTGGTCGGTGTGTATGCGCGCGATCCTGGCGGCGTTCTACTCGCACCCGTGGGCGTGGAACGAGATTGGTTTTGGGGGCCCGGCCTACCCGCAGGGGTACATGCGTATGGGTCCGGTGAGCACACTAGAGCCACATGAGCGCCCGGGCGCCACCGCCGAGGATCCCGTTCGCGTCGCCGACGAGCTTCAACCATGATCCGGGGGCTGCTCAAAGGGTCGGTCGGGCCCAAGGCGAACGACTCCCGCTTCCTGCTGGATGTCCATAGACGTGATATGCCAGGCCAGGACACGATGGTCCGATACCACGATTCCGACGAGGTCGATCTCGTGATCGTCGGCGCTGGTGCCGGCGGCTCTGTCCTGGCCCAGCGGTTGGCCCGCCACGGTTGGCGGATCGTGATCATTGAAGCCGGCCCGTTCTGGCATCCGGACGAGGACTGGGTGTCGGATGAGGCGGGTTCGCATCCGCTCTACTGGACGCAGGAGCGGGTGATCGGAGGCGAGGATCCAATCGAGATGGGAAAGAACAATTCGGGCCGGGGGGTGGGGGGTTCGATGGTGCACTATGCCGGCTATTGCCCGCGCTTTCACCCCTCGGACTTTGAGACCCTGACCCGTGACGGTGTCGGCGCAGATTGGCCGATCTCGTATTGGGATCTTCTGCCCCACTACGAGGAGGTTGAGCGGGAACTCCCTGTAGCCGGGCAAGACTGGCCCTGGGGGTACCCCCACCGGTATCCGTTCTCACCGCACCCGATCAGCGGTGCCGCGTCCACCATGTGGCAGGGGGCGAGGGAGCTGGGAATCGAGATGCGTGTAGGCCCGGTGGGAATTGTCAACGGGACCTTCGGCAACCGCCCGCACTGCATCTACCGCGGCTACTGCCTGCAGGGCTGCAAGGTCAACGCCAAGGCCAGCCCCTATGTCACCCACCTGCCCGATGCGATCGCCCACGGGGTAGAGGTGCGTGCCGACAGCATGGCCGTGCGGGTGGAGATCGACGAGGGCAGCGGACGGGCGATTGGCGTGTCATACGTCCGGGAGTCAGACAGGGTGGAGCGCCTGCAGCGGGCGAAGGCGGTGGCGTTGGCGTGCTATTCGATCGAGACTCCACGGCTGATGCTGAACTCGACCTCCAGACGCTTCCCCAACGGATTGGGCAACGGCGAGGATCAGGTCGGGCGGTACGTGATGGTCCAAGGCGCGGCCCAGACGGCAGGGCGGTACCCGGATGAACTGCGGATGTACAAGGGCCCACCGCCTGAGGTCTCCTCAGAGCAGTTCTATGAGACCGACCCGAATCGGGGCTTCGCGCGCGGATTCTCTATCCAGACAGTGTCGCCACTACCGATTGGTTGGGCGGAGCATGTGCTCGCCGACGGCCACTGGGGTCGTGCGATGCGCGAATACATGCGCGACTACAACCACTGGGCGACGATCGGGGTGCTCAACGAGCTGCTCCCTCGCCCCGAGAATCGCGTAACTCTGGCCGAGGACACCGACCCATACGGAGTGCCGGTGGCCCGCTTTGACTACACCCACTGTGAAAACGACAAAGCCAATATGGATTATTCGACCAAGGTCATCACCAACATCCTGAACGCCTCGGGGGCCCAGGACATCCTCACCATCCATCGCTACGCGCACCTCGTTGGCGGCGCGCGCATGGGGACAGATCCGGAGAACTCTGTGATCAACTCAGACCACCGGGTGTGGGCGGTTCCGAACCTCTACATCTCAGACGGCAGCGTCTGCCCGACGCAAGGCTCAGCCAACCCGGCATTGACGATCATGGCGCTCGCCTCTCGCTTGGCGCAGCAGCTGGCGACGGGCGCGGCCCGATGAGCGACGAGCTGTTCCGTGGGCGCCGAGATGGTCGGGGGCGACACCGGCATCGGTGAGTCCGAGATCCCGCTGGGCCGGAGGGGACTGACGGAGGAGACCGCGTGGCCGGCAAGTGAACAGGGCAGCTACGTCACCAGGACGACGATCATGGTCGACAACGGGATGTCCCTGTTTCCCAACTTTGTTTGCAAGCAACCGATGCTCAGCACCACGGCGAGACCCCGTAACCGCATCCCCCGGAGGACGTTATGAGTGAGAACGTAAGCGAGTACATGCTCCGCAGGCTGCTGCAGGACTGGGGGGTCAATCGG
Source organism: Solirubrobacteraceae bacterium (assembly GCA_050696795.1). Taxonomy (GTDB): domain Bacteria; phylum Actinomycetota; class Thermoleophilia; order Solirubrobacterales; family Solirubrobacteraceae; genus Palsa-465. The sequence continues at coordinate 7,639 of JBOGYJ010000140.1, forward strand.
ATCTTCGGCTATGCCGGCGACGGGATCATCGGCTTCTTGGGTGCGATGCGCGGCGAACCGGGAACGGACCGCCCGCGCTTCGTCCAAGCTCGCCATGAGGAGATGGCGGCGTTCATGGCCTGCGCCCACGCAAAGTTCACCGGTGAGGTCGGCGTCTGCATGGCCACGTCGGGGCCGGGAGCAATCCATCTGCTCAACGGGCTCTATGACGCCAAGCTCGACCATCAGCCAGTGGTGGCCATCGTCGGTCAACAGGCGCGCGCCGGCCTTGGCGGTAACTTCCAACAGGAGGTCGACCTTCAGACTCTGTTCAAGGACGTCGCCCACGAGTACGTCGAGGTGTGCATGGACGCCACTCAGGCGCGTCACCTGATCGACCGCGCTGTGCGAATCGCTCTGGACGAGCGCACTGTTACCTGCATCATCGTCCCCAACGACGTTCAGAAGGGCGACGCCGTTCCTGATCCGCCGCGCACCCATGGCACGGTGCATTCAGGTCCCGGCTTCTTGCGAGGCCGCAGCGTGCCCCGTGACGCCGACCTGCGAGCCGCGGCCGACATCCTGAACGCAGGCCAGAAGGTGGCGATGCTGGTGGGCCAGGGTGCTCTGCACGCCTCCGCGGAAGTGACAGAGGTCGCCGAACTGCTCGGCTGCGGGGTGGCCAAGGCGCTGTTGGGCAAGGCTGTCGTGCCCGACGACGAGCCGTGGGTGACCGGCTCGATCGGACTGTTGGGCACCAAGCCGAGCTGGGACATGATGATGGGCTGCGACGCCCTGCTCATGGTGGGCTCGAGCTTTCCATACTCCGAGTTCCTGCCCGAGGAGGGCCAAGCCCGCGGCATACAGATTGACATCGACGGCAAGATGCTCGGGATCCGTTACCCGATGGAGCTTAACCTGATCGGTGACAGCGCCGAGACGCTGCGCGAGCTGATCCCGCTCCTCAAGCGTAAAGAGGATCGGTCCTGGCGCGAGAAGATCGAGCGCGAGGTCGGCGAGTGGTGGAACCTGATGGACGCCCGCGCGCATGAGAGCGCCGATCCGATCAACCCGCAGTTGCTCTTTCACGAGCTATCGAAACAGCTGCCCGACAGAGCGATCATCAGCTCGGACTCAGGTTCCTCGGCGAACTGGTACGCCCGCGACGTCAAGCTGCGAAAGGGGATGATGGGCTCGCTCTCAGGGACGCTCGCGACCATGGGCCCAGGGGTTCCGTACGCGATCGGGGCCAAGTTCGCGCACCCCGACCGACCGGTCTTCGCGCTTGTGGGCGACGGGGCGATGCAGATGAATGGCCTTGCCGAGCTGATCACGGTGGCCAAGTACTGGCGTGAGTGGACGGACCCGCGCTTTTACGTGATGGTGCTCAACAACCGAGACCTCAACCAGGTGACCTGGGAGCTGCGGGCGATGGCCGGAGAGCCGCGCGTTCCAGTAACCCAGGACATACCAGACGTGCACTACGCACAGTGGGCGGAGCTGATCGGCCTCAAGGGGATCCGCGTCGACTCACCCGATCAGGTTGCCGGAGCATGGACGGAGGCGCTGGCCGCCGACCGGCCGGTGCTGATCGAGGCGATCACCGATCCCGAGGTTCCGCCACTGCCGCCGCACATCACCCTCGAGGAGGCCCAATCGTTCATGTACTCGCTGCTGCGCGGAGATCCGGACGCAAAGAAGATGATCGTCCAGTCGGCCAAGCAAAAGCTCGAAGAATTCCTGCCCGGGCGCTGAGGGTGCGCCTGCCTAGTTCGAGCGACGCGGTCTCGAGCCGCCGCCCCCAACCCCTGGAGGCGACCTGCGATTGGCGTTGCGCGGCGATGCGGATTTCGGTGCCGGCGCGCCATCTATGCGACTGATGCCTCCAACTATCGTCAGGTGCCGCTCGGGGTGGTGGTGCCCGCAGCCGCGACATGCGCCAAGCATGGAGCGCCGCTGCTGTGTCGCGGCGGCGGAACGGCGATGGACGGTCAGAGCACAAATGCGGCAGTGGTACTCGACTTCTCCCGTCATCTCAACCGCATCCTTGAGGTTGACCCGCACGGGCGCAGCGTTCGGGCAGCCAGGCTGCGTCCTCGACGACCTGCGCGTCGCCGCAACAGGAGCCGGCTCGACCCTGACGAAGCCCAGCCAGCCGGCGTGCCATCCGGCGAGCAGATGAGCCGCGCCACGGCGATCAGCTGGCCGAAGGCACCGCAGCCTGGCGACGGACTGCCAGACCCTCGTGCTGGGGAAGTAGTTCACCAGCGTGGGGCATTGGCCCCCGGATAGAAAGAGAGGCAAGCATGAGTCAGGTAGCTGTGGTCACGGGGGCGTCGGCGGGAGTGGGGCGCGCTACCGCCCGGGCGTTCGCCGCGCGTGGCTTCGACGTGGCATTACTCGCGCGCGGCCAGGCCGGCCTGGAGGGCGCCGCCAACGACGTCAGAGCCACCGGGGCACGAGCCCTGGTCATCCCGACGGACGTAGCTCAGTTCGACCAGGTTGACAGTGCCGCCACGCGGGTCGAGGCGGAGCTGGGGCCGATCGCTGTGTGGGTCAACGACGCTATGACGACCGTTTTCGCCCCCGCCTGGGAGGTCAAGCCGGCCGACTTCCAGCGGGCCGTGGAGGTGACATTCCTGGGTCAGGTGTGGGGGACGATGGCGGCGCTATCACGGATGCGCCCACGCGACCGGGGCCAGATCGTCAACGTCGGCTCCGCGCTGGCGTTCATCGGCATCCCATTGCAGTCCGCCTACTGCTCGTCCAAGTTCGCCTGCCGGGGCTTCTTTGAGTCCACTCGCGCCGAGCTGATCCATGAGAAGAGCAACGTTCGGCTGAGCATGGTGCATCTCCCGGCGGTCAACACTCCGCAGTTCGACTGGTGCCAGTCCGTGTTCGACGTCCACCCCCAGCCGGCGCCCCCGATCTATCAGCCCGAGATCCCGGCCAAGTTCATCGTCGAGGTCGCACTTGACGGTCGCCGACACAAGACCATCGGTTCGTGGAACAAGCTCCTCGTGTTCATCGCCCAACTCACCCCCGGCTTCGGTAATCACTACGCCGCGATTGGCGCGTGGGAGAGCCAACTCACCTCCCAGAAGGTCAGTAGTGACCGGCCGAGCAACCTCTATGAGCCCGCCGATGTTCATGTTGATCACGGCGCCCACGGCGAATTCGACCACGACGCCCACGGCTTCTTCACCCCGAGCTTCCTCAAGACGCTGCCGCAAACGGCCATGAAGGCCTATCAAGCGGCAGCTAGCACGATCAAGGAAAAGGCAGGCCATCTGTGACCCGTCGCCCCACCGGCCACGCCGTCGCCGCGGCCCGGTGATCCGATGACTCCCATTGCGGATGCGCTGGGCGTGTCGGCGCCGCACGTGCTGCGCGAGTACGCCTTGCTGGCCGACGGAGAGCGTGGCATTCTTGTTGGGCCCCGCGGGGATTTTGCCTGGATGTGCTTCCCAGGATGGGGCGATGACGGTATCTTCTCGTCGCTGATCGGTGGTGCCGGCACCTACGCGGTCACCCCGATCGGCCGGCTCGTGTGGGGCGGCTACTACGAGCACCCGGGCTTGATCTGGTGCAGCAGATGGACCGGCGACGATGGGACGATCATCGAGTGCCGTGAAGCGCTCGCGCTGCCCACCACCCCGGACCGAGCGGTGATCCTGCGCCGCATCGCGGCTGTCCAGGGCGAAGCGCACGTCCGGGTCGTGCTCGACCTGCGCGCCGAGTTCGGCCATCGGCGCGTCCGGCAGTTGCATCACCGCGACGACGGCACCTGGACAGCCCGTGCCGGCGAAGCGCACGTCCGCTGGGGCGGTGCGCAGGGCGCACGGCCGCACGTTGATGACATTGACGCCTTGGAGCTGACCCTGACGATTGAGGCGGGTGAGCACCACGACCTGGTGCTCGTCTTTGACCGTGACGTCGACGCCCTCCTGCCCGATGTGGAGCATGCGTGGCAGGGCACCGAGGCCGCGTGGCGCGAGCGGATCCCCCCACTCCAGAACACCGTCGCCGATCGTGACGCGCGTCATTCATACGCCGTGCTGTCGGGATTGACCAGCGGCGGCGGAGGAATGGTGGCCGCTGCCACCACTTCACTGCCCGAACGCGCGACCCAGGGGCGCAACTACGACTACCGCTACGTCTGGATCCGTGACCAATGCTACGCGGGCCAAGCCGTTGCACGAGCGGGCGGGCATCCGCTGATGGATGACGCTGTGCGGTTTGTCTCCCATCGACTGCTCGAGCACGGCCCCGACCTCAAGCCCGCCTATACAACCACGGGGGGACGGGTGCCCGACCAGCGCCAGCTCAATCTGCGAGGATACCCGGGCGGGCAAGACGTCGTCGGAAACTGGGTCAACCAGCAGTTTCAACTTGACGCGTTCGGCGAGGCGCTGTTGCTGTTTGCCGACGCTTCAGACCACGACCACCTCGACGCCGAGGGCTGGCAGGCAGCGGAGGTTGCCGCTGCGGCGATAGCCAAGCGCTGGCAGGAACCAGACGCCGGAGTGTGGGAGATCGACCCGGACGCGTGGACGCACAGCCGGTTGATCTGTGCCGCCGGGCTACGGGCAATCAGCGCCCGGCACCCGGCTGGGGAGCGAATCGCCGGTTGGCTCACGTTGGCAGACCGGATCACCGCCGACACGACGGCCAACGCACTGCATTCCACCGGACGCTGGCAGCGCTCCCCCGGCGACGAACGTGTCGACGCCGCATTGTTACTGCTGCCGATCCGGGGCGCGATCCCCGCCGACGATCCCCGTTCCATCGCCACCCTCCACGCCATCGAGAGCGAACTAACCCAGGACGGCTACTGCTACCGCTACCGACCCGACGAGCGGCCGCTCGGGAAGGCGGAGGGCGCGTTCCTGCTGTGCGGGTTCTTGATGGCGCTCGCCTACCACCAGCAAGGCGATCCCGTCACCGCCGCGCGATGGTTTGAGCGCAACCGGGCTTCCTGCGGACCGCCCGGCCTGCTCTCGGAGGAGTTCGACGTCGCCCAGCGCCAGATGCGAGGCAACCTGCCCCAGGCCTTCGTCCATGCCCTTATGCTCGAATGTGCCGCGACACAAGCGCTCGCCCCGGGGGTGTCCAGGCGAGCCACGCGATGCTAATCGGTGTTCGGCACCGTCGCGACGCTCCGGGAGCCGAACCTCCACGCCGCGGGCGGCAGCTGCCCGGTCCTTGGCCCGACGAAGCCGGTGCCATCAGCTGGTCTCCCGCACACCGGGCTCGTTGGCGATCTCTTCGATCTGCGATTCCGGCATGGGTTGCGCGGTGACCCCGTCCCCGGCGGAAGGTCGGGAGGACGGGCGCTTGCTGCTGTCCTTCGAGCTCGAAGGCGAGGAAGGCGTACGCCGCCACCGCCGTGATCACCAGCCCGACCACGCCGGCCGCGCCCTGCCACGCTTTGGGGCTGCCCAGCTCGTTATGCCTTCTTTGCGCTCGCGATCCCAAGCATCATCACCGCACTGGTGATCCGGCGGTCGTTCCCGGAGCCGGCCTGTGGAGGCCGCAGCCAACTCGAGCGGGGCGTGACCGAGTTCGTGAAGGCCGACGCCCGTCAGTCGTTCCCGGTCGAGGAGGAGGAGTTCGAGCAGTCAGAAGCCCAGGAGCAGGTGATGCAGCAGCGCGTGGCGCCCGACACTGCGCTCGTGTTGGGTTCAGACCCGCGGACATGAGCATGTGGAGCACGGCACGCTACATCCTGCGTGTTCGCACGAATGTGATCCTGATTGTCACCTCGGCACTCGGGTACTTCTACTTCACGGGGGTGGCGACCTTCGGGCTGGTGCTGTTCGAGGTCCGCTACCACGTCACCCATAGTGCGGCGACGGGACTGATCACTTTGGTTGGGCTTGCCGGCTTAGTGGGCGTGATCGCCGGCGGCAGGCTTGCGGATAACTGGATGCGACGCGGCGAGTTGAACAGCCGCATCATCGTGGGTGCCTGGAGCTTTCTGATCTCCGCCCTGCTGGTCTGCGCGGGTCTGCTCAGCGACACCGTCTTCATCTCGCTGCCGCTGTTCATGCTCACGCGAGCGGTGTTCGGGGCCCGCAACCCGCCGCTGGATGCGGCACGTCTGGACATCATGCACCACCGGTGGTGGGGCCTTGTCAGCGAACGACGTTCGAGGCTTGCCAGGTTACGCGGGTGTCTATGACACCGTCTACACTCCCATCTATGGCGTCAGCTACGACCATCAGAGTTAGCGTGCAGGCTAGAAGCCGGCTCAACGAGCTTGCGCGGGCGGCGTCGACTACGACGATCGAGTACGTCGATCAACTGGTCGCCCGCCTCGACGAAGCCGAGCTCCTAGGCCGAATCGTCGACTCGCTGAACGATCCCACGATCGTCAAAGAGTCGACCGCGTTCGATGGCACTTTGATGGACGGTCTCGATCCTGGCGACGACTTCTCCTCGTGGCGGTAGTCGCGCCACGGCAAGGCGAAGTCTGGTGGTGCGCGCTTGATCCCGTCGTCGGGAGCGAGATCGCAAAGACTCGCCCAGTCTTGATCGTCAGCATCGACCAGATGAACGCTCAGCGTGCGCGACGCTCGATCGTCGTCCCGCTCACGAGCACCGAACGGCCAGCGGGCGTTCCGATCGAGCTCGAGGTCAAGGGCGCGGTCGGGATGAGCTATGCCGAGGCTTTTCAGGTGCGGACCGTCAGCCATGACCGGCTGACAGCCAAGCTCGGGACAGCCAGTACTGAAGCCCGTCAGGCCATCTCCAAGCAGATCGCGCTGCTTACGCGCACGTCTGCTGGCATCGCCTGACCGAATTCGCTGACATCCCTGTGGGACTCAACGCTACACCTGTAAACGTCATTCAAATGACATTGGGCTAAATGTCAGCGAACGCGTGTTCGGTGAGGCCGCGCGGCAGGCGTGCGACGGCTGTGCTACAGTAGCGCCATGAGGACAATCACGCATCGACAGCTTCGCAATGAGTCTGGCGCCGTATTGCGCGACGTCGAGGCGGGGGAGTCGCTCTTGATCAGCAATAACGGATCTGTCGTGGCGCAGATCAGCCCGGCTTCAGCGATTGAGCCGAAATTGCCTGTGACGCGACCCGCTACGGCTCGCGGCTTTGATGAGGTGCCGCTCTACGATCGACCGGGGGACGTGCTCGACGCGCTCACGGATCTACGAGGCGACCGCTGAGGGCGTACCTCGACACGAGCGCGGCCGCGAAACTCGTCAAGCGGGAGGCGGAATCGGGAGCCCTACGCGAGTTCTGTAGTCGAAGTGATGTCGAACTCGTTGGCACCGATCTGCTGGAAACGGAACTGCGTC
>JBOGYJ010000141.1:0-4607 GCA_050696795.1 Solirubrobacteraceae bacterium
GGCCTATCAGTCGCGCCTTCCCGGCCGGCGGCTCCGGCCAGTGGCGGTGTGCGGCTGACGTCCCCGGTCACAGTGGCGGGTCCGCGCCGGATTTGCACCGGCTTCCCATCGCCACCGACCTTTAACGGCCGGGATCGTAGCGGACGGGCGGGTGGGTCGGCCCCGCCCGGCGCGTCTGCGAGACTCGGGGCGTGACCGTCAACCTCACCCGCATCTACACGCGCCTCGGCGACGGCGGCGAGACCCACCTCGGCGACATGAGCCGTGTGCCCAAGACCCACCCGCGGATCGAGGCCTACGGCACCGTCGACGAGCTCAACGCCCAGATCGGCTGGGCGCTGGGGGTCGACGGACTGCCGGCGCAGTACGCGGGCTGGCTGGCCCGGGTGCAGAACGACCTGTTCGACGTCGGCGCCGACATCGCCGCTCCCGAGGACTCGCAGCGGGAGCGCCTGCGGGTGCTCCCCACCCAGACCGAGTGGCTGGAGCAGCGCTGCGACGAGGTCAACGCCACGCTCGCGCCGCTGAAGTCGTTCGTGCTGCCGGGCGGCACCCAGGCCGCGGCGCAACTGCACGTGGCACGCACCGTCTGCCGGCGCGCGGAGCGTCTCGCGGTCGCCTGTGGCGAGCAGGTCAGCCCCGAGGTCGTGCGCTACCTCAACCGGCTCTCAGATCTCCTGTTCATCCTCGCGCGCGGCGCCAACGCCGGCGACGAGCCGCTGTGGCAGCCGGGCCGTTTCAGAGACGCGTGACGGTCATCTCGGGCGCGATCCCGGTGCGGCGCACGTGGTCGTAATGCTCGATGTCCTCGGGCGCCGCGACCTCCACCGACACCTCCGCCGAAACCTTGAAGCGGACCGCCTCGTAGAGCAGCTCCTGATAGCTCGGGGACCCGGCCGGACGGCCCTCGACATCGAGCTCGTGCTCGCCGCAGCGGAGCTCCCAACGCTCCGCGCGCACGAGCATCTCGGCGGTCAGCTTCAGCGCCGGGGTCGAGCTGATCGGCGCGGCGCCGACCAGCTCTCCGGGCGAGCGCTGCTGCGCCCGCACCGCGCCGAGCGCCAGCACGAGGCGGTCGAGGTTGCGCCCGTACGGCGCGGGCACGATGTCTACGGGACCGCGGGCGTCGGTCTCCCCGCGGATCGCGCGCGCGATCGCGCCGGCCAGCACGAAGTCCACGCCCGCGGCGGAGAGCCAGCGCAGCACGGCGATCGAAGAGGCCGCCAGATGCTCGTAGCCCTCGGCGGCGGTGACGGGAACAACGTCGATGCTCGGTGCACGGTTGCGTAGCAGCATGGTTCAGCTTTCGCGCTGCCCTCCCCCATTCCTGCTTTGCCGCCGCGAGCCCTAAGCTAGAGCCTCGATGTCCACGCCTGATCCGAATCGCCCTGCCGCGGGACGCGACCCCGCGCCTGAGGGGCCAGGCGATCACCCCGGCCCCCACACCGGCACCGGAGACGAGGACAGACTCGCGGCCGCGGTGGCGGCCACCAAGCCGCGCCGCACGTTCAACGAGGCCGCGCACAAGCTCCCGCAGGCGCTCCCCGGCGGGGAGCGTGGCGGTGGTGGCGGTGGCGCGCACGCGGACGGCCCCGACGGCTTCGCGGACGCGTCTGACTCCAGCGAGATCGACGTGGTGGCCCACGCCAGCCGCGCGGTGCTGGCGCTCGGCGCGCTGGGCGTGGTCTATGGCGACCTCGGCACGAGCCCGCTCTACACCGAGCAGGTGGCGTTCGGTTTCAAGGCCACCGAGCACATCACGCTGGCTGGTGTCTATGGCGTGATCTCGCTGATCTTCTGGGCCACGGCGATCACCGTCTCGACCAAGTACGCCGGCTTCATCATGCGCGCGCACAACCGCGGGGACGGCGGCGTCATGGCGCTCGCTGCCCTGTGCCGGCGCAACAGGGTGACGCACGCGTCGGTTCTGGTCACGCTCGGGATCGTCGGCGCCTCGCTGTTCTTCGGCGACGGCATGATCACGCCCGCGATCTCCGTGCTCTCGGCCGTCTCCGGCCTCGAGATCGCGGCCCCCGGCGTCGCACATCTGGTCGTACCGATCTCACTGGTCATCCTGGTTGCACTGTTCGCAGTCCAGCGCAAGGGCAGTGGCACGGTCGGCTGGCTGTTCGGCCCGGTGATGCTGATGTGGTTCTTCTCGGTGGCCGCGATCGGCCTTCCCGAGGTCATCAGCCATCCCGGCGTGCTGCAGGCACTCTCGCCCACCTGGGCGGCACGCTTCTTCATCGACCACGGCTTCGAGGCGTTCCTCACGCTCGGTGGGGTTGTGCTGTGCGTAACCGGTGCCGAGGCGCTCTACGCAGACCGGGGTCACTTCGGTCCGGGGCCGATCCGGGTCGCCTGGTTCGCCCTCGTGTGGCCCGCGGTGCTGCTCAATTACATGGGACAGGCCGCCTGGCTGATCGACCATCCAGGGGCACCGCTCGCGAAGACCCCCTTCGACCCGTTCTTCTCGGTCGTGCCCAACTGGTTCCAATGGCCCGAGGTCGTGCTGGCCACTGCGGCGACCGTGATCGCCAGCCAGGCGGTGATCTCCGGCTCCTACACGATCGCCCGCCAGGCGATGCAGTTGGGCTACCTGCCACGCCTACGGATCGTGCACACCAGTGAGATGGAGGGGCAGATCTACGTGCCGATGGTCAACTGGACGCTGGCGGCGGGCGTGGTCGCGCTGGTGATTATCTTCAAGAGCTCCAGCCACCTGGCCAGCGCCTACGGGCTTGCGGTAACGGGCACGTTCGTGCTCGACACGCTCCTCTTCCTGAACGTGGCGCGTGCGCTGTGGCACACATCGAAGTGGCGCCTGGGGGTGCTTGGCGGGATGTTCCTGACGGTCGAGGTCGCGTTCTTCTTGGCCAACCTGGCCAAGCTGCTGCACGGCGCCTGGCTGCCGCTCGCGGTCGCCGTCTGCGCCTCCACGGTCATGCTGACCTGGCGCGCCGGACAGGTGATCGTCACGCGCAACCGCATCGAGCAGGAGGGGGAGCTCGACGAGTTCCTCGATCAGCTCGCCAGCGCCGACCCGCCGGTGCACCGCGTCCCGGGCGCGGCGATCTTCCTCAACGCCAGCGCCGAGACCACGCCGCTGGCCCTGCGCAGCCTCGTCAAGCACACGCACGCGCTGCCAGAGCGCGTCCTGATCGTCTCGATCTTCTCCCGCAACGTCCCGCACGTGATGCGCGACCGGCGCTTCACGGTCAGCCGCATGGGCCGCGGCCGCTGCCAGATCCTGCACGTGATCGTCAACAACGGCTACCGCGACACCAACAGCATCCCCGAGCTGCTGCAACTCGCGCGCAAGCTCGGGCAACTCGAGCGCAACCTCGATCTCGAGGGCGCCTCCTACTTCATCTCGCGCATGACGATCACCGACACCAACCAGTCGGACATGGCGGCCTGGCGCCGTAAGGTCTTCCTGCTGATGGCGCGCAACGCCGCCAGCCCGATCGACCACTTCGGGCTGCCGATCGAGCGCACCGTGCTGATGGGCTCGCAGGTCAGCCTCTGAGGATTCCAGCGCCTGGCACACCGGCAACCGCCGCCCCGGCGTCGGCCAGGGCGTGCCGCTGGGGCGGCCGCGCGGGCCATCAATGCGCGATCAGCAGCACGACGACCACGACCACCAGCACCGCCAGCGGCAGGAACGAGACCGGGCTGATCCGCTCCTCGTGCAATTCGCGACGCATCCGCGTGATCCTGAACAGCGCTCGCAGCTTGCCAAGGCGCCTGGTACGCCACGCCACGTACAGGATCCCGAGCACGATTAGGACGAGGATGAGCGCCAGGCCCGGAGTCCGGTGATGCTGCGCCAGAGCGGCAAAGCCGATCATCGTTGCAGCGGCCTCCGCAGCCCCAGCGGGCGCGCCCGCAGGCTCAGCGTCCAGGTGATGGCGATCAGCAGCGCGCCCAGCGCCAGCGCGATCACCGCGCTCGTCGTGAACTCGGTTCCCGCCGCATTTGACCTCTCACCTTGGCTCGCCGAGCTGTCGGCCCGTGCGAGCGCGGCCGCCGGGATCGGATGGCCTGCCGCACGCGCCAGCAGCGGCACCGCCGAGAGCGCCGCGGTGGCCAGCCGCTCGCCGGGACCGGGCGTGGTCGCGCGCACGTTCTGCTCCGCCCGGCCGACCGTACGCGGACCGCTGCGCGGCCCGTAGAGGCCAAAGCCGCCCGGCATCACGACGAGCACCTGGCCACCGTAGAGCTCCGAGAGCTCGTAGCCAAGATATTGCGCGTACCGACCAGGCCGGCGCCACAGCGCGGTGGCCGTTCCGAGGTCCGCCTGTGAGGCGATCAACGCGACCCGGATCGGGAAGCCCGCCTTCACGCTGGCGTTCAGGACCGCTTCGAGCCGCGCCTGCGAGCTCAGCGAGACGCCCGAGTCGACCGGGTTGAAGAGCGTGTTCTCGACGAGCACGTCACTGGCGGGATCGCCGTCGGCAAGCCCGGCGGGCGGCGCGATCAGGGCCACGCTCGCCAGAATGGCAGTGATGACTACCAGGCGCCGCACGAGCATCCAGTTTAGGCGCGGATCGCTGCGGCTGGCCTGGGTCGCGGCGGCTCTCGCCTGCCTGGCGGCGCTGCCCGCG
>JBOGYJ010000142.1:0-12708 GCA_050696795.1 Solirubrobacteraceae bacterium
CCCGCAAGTTGGCTGCGACAGGTTGGGATTCGGTGCCCGAACCCGGTGGCGAAGAACCCGACACTGCGCCGGTCGGCACCGACGCCGGCGACGACGCTGTGTCAGACGAGGCCGCGCGGACACCGGCTGTACGCGCGTCAGAGCGCAGCGACGTCTCGGAATGAACGCCGCTCCTTGACACGGTGTCGCTTGGCTGAGTTCACGCCGAGCACGGACGGTCCTCTACCGCTTCACACCAAGATCACGCTGAACGTCCCTCGATCGCGGCGTGAGAACGTCACGACATGCGGGCAGTGGCGCTGATCATCCGCAACCGCGCCGTTTCCGACTGCTAGCCTCCGGCCTCCACGCCCCGGAGGGGTGGCAGAGCGGTTGAATGCACCGGTCTTGAAAACCGGCATGGGTTCATGGCCCATCGCGGGTTCGAATCCCGCCCCCTCCGCTGCTTCTTCGGTCTGTCGTGGTTCGCAGCCCGCTGTCACGTTCTGAAGTTCCGTCCCGTCATACGGGCAGGAACAAGTCAGATGTGAAAGGACCAGAGGACATGCAGGCAAGGATCAACAACCCGGTGATGAGCGTGCCCGGCGCGCTCGAGGGCATCCGCGGCTTTGCCATGTCGGCGCGGGAGACGGAGGTTCCCGAGACGACGATCGGCCTCATCCAGCTGCGGGTGAGCCAGATCAACGGCTGCAGTGTGTGCGCGGACATGCACTCGCGCGAGCTCGAGTTCCTCGGCTGCAGCAGCGAGCGCCTGCACACGCTCGCCGCGTGGCGCGAGACGCCGTACTTCAGCGACGAGGAGCGTGCGGCGCTGGCGCTGGCCGAGGCTGCGACGCGGCTGGCCGACAACTCCGATTCGGTCTCCGACGCGATCTGGGACGAGGCGGCCCGTCACTACAGCGAGCAGCAGCTCGCGGGACTGGTGGTGACGATCGCGGCGATCAACGCCTTCAACCGGCTGAACGCCACGACCCGGCAGCCGACCGGACCGTGGGTCGCGCAGTTCGTCGAGCAGGCGATGGCGGCGAGGGCCTGAGCGGATGACCGGGCGTGAGCAGCTGCTAGATGAGCTGCGGCCGCTGGCGTTCCGGGTCGCATACCGGATGCTTGGCAGCGTCTCCGAGGCCGAGGACATCGTCCAGGAGGCGCTGCTGCGTACGTATCAGGCACTCGACGGCGGTGAGCAGCTCGCCTCGCCGCAGGCGTTCGTGACGACCGTGGCCACGCGCCTGGCCATCGACGAGCTGCGCTCGGCACGCGCCCGGCGTGAACTCTACGTGGGCGAGTGGCTGCCCGAGCCGATCGTCACCGAGGATACGGAGGACCCCGCCCGCCAGGCGGAGATCGCCGACTCGATCTCGATGGCGATGCTGCTCGTGCTCGAGAGCCTCACCCCGGAGGAGCGGGCCGCGTTCCTGCTGCACGACGCCTTCGACTACCCCTACCGGGAGATCGCGCCGATCATCGGCAAGAACGAGGACAACGTGCGGCAGCTCGCGAGCCGCGCGCGGCGCCACATCGCCGAGCACCGCCCGCGCTTTGAGACCACACGCGAGCACCAGCAGGAGCTTGCCCGGCGCTTCTTCGTTGCTGCCGACACCGGCGATCTGGCCGAGCTCGAGACCCTGCTCGCCGACGACGTCGTGCTGACCGGAGACGGCGGCGGCAAGGTGCCGGCACTCGCACGCTCACTCACGGGGCGCTCGCGCGTGGCGCGGGTGCTGCACAACTGGTCGAAGGCGCGCGGCCAGATCGAGGGTGGCATCACGTTCCACCCGGTCGAGGTCAACGGTGGGCCTGGCGCGCTGATACTCGACGCTCAGGGCCGCATCGCGGGGGCGCTGTCACTCGAGGTCGCGGACGGACAGATCACGCGGGTGATGTCGGTCGTGAACCCGGACAAGCTCGCGCACATCGGCGTGGTCACCAGCCTAGGCGAGCTGCTCCGCAGCGGAGCTACGGGCCTGTCATAGCGCACGCTTGAGCTCAGCGGCGAGGTCGCCGCGATCGGTGACGGCCACCCCACCGCCGAGCCCGAGCCAGCCGGCGCAGAGCTCGAGCTCGGCGGCCAGCTCGCGAGCGACATGAGCCCGATCGACCCCCTCCTCGGCGAAGGCGCCCTGCACACGCAGCACCCCGGCCGGGCGATCTGATTTCAAATCAACGCGCGCGACCAGCTGCTCGTCGAGCAGGAAGGGCAGCACGTAGTACCCGTAGATGCGCTTGGGCTCGGGCGTGTAGATCTCGATCCGGTAGTGGAAGTCGAAGAGCCGCTCCGTGCGCGGGCGGAAGAAGACGAGCGAGTCAAACGGCGAGAGCAGCGCCCGTGCCGGCAGCGCGCGCGGCCGCCGCGCCGCGTACCAGATATACGCAGGACTCTCCCAGCCGCTCACCTGCACCGGGATCAGCTCGCCGGCGAGCACCAGCTCGGAGACGCGCGGAGCGAGGTCCCGTGACGGTATGCGCCAGTAGTCGGCCAGGTCGGCGATCGTCGCGATCCCGAGCGCGCGGGCGGCGAGTCGCGTCAGCTCGCGATGGGCGTCCGCGCGCACGGGGATGCCATCCAGGTGCTCGGCCGGAAGGATGCGCTCGATCAGGTCGTAGTGGCGCTCGAAATTGATCCGCCGCGAGGCGCCGATCGCTCCTGTGAAGAACAGCGCCTCGAGCGCGACCTTGCCCTCATGCCAGTTCCACATCTCCCCGGCGGCGGCCTGCTTGCGCTCATGGCCCGTGTCGCGCGCCCGGACCGGGCCCTGCTCGCGCACGAGCGCCAGCGTCTCGTCGATCAGGTCCCGGTGCTCGGTCAGCACGCGCCGCATCCCCGCCCAGATGCGCTGGCGCTCGTCCATGCGCCAGTGGAACAGGCGGTGGCTCTCGACCGGGATCAGCGAGGCCTCGTGTGCCCAGTACTCAACCAGGCGCCGATCGATCCGGCCTGTGCCATGGGCGGCGATACGGTCGAGCAGCTTGGTGTCATAGGGGCCCAGGCGCGAGAACAGGGGCATGTAATGCGCGCGGCAGAAGACGTTGACCGAGTCCAGCTGCAGCAGCCCCAGGCGGCGAACGGCGGCGGTGACCGCGGCTAGGCCCGGCTCCCGGCCAGCGGGCCGCGAGCCGGAGGAGAAGCCTTGGGCAGCCAGCGCGATGCGCCGGGCTGCGGCGCTACTCATCCGAGACGTTTGATTAATTGCGTTTTCCATCAGCTCTGACATAGGATTCCAGCCACCATGGTTTCAATTGCACGCGACACTGCGGCCGAGCCGCCACAGGAAGCCGCCCATCGCGGGCCGCCTCCGGTAATTCCCGACTTTGACATCGTTCCGCGCGTGGGCCTCGCGATGGCCGGGGTGATCATCGTCGCCCTGATCGTGGTCGTCGCCGCCGGCGGCCTCTGGTCGCTGGAGTTCATGCACGTGGTATTCGGCGCCGGGTGGACGGTGATCGACCTGTTCCTCGGGTTCATCATCGGTCCGATCCTCGGCAGCCTGTCGATCCCGGCGCGGATCGAGTTCACGACCAGGTTCATGCCGAAGATGGTCGTGCTGATGCCCGCGATCGTAACCGCGACGCTGGTGGCCGGGTGGCAGCTCTCCACGCACCTGGGCACGAACCTGAGCTCTTATCCCCAGCACGGCTGGGTGGTTGCCAGCATGATCGTGGTCGGGGTGATGGCGATCGTCGCGCTCGGTCTGCTCGAGCCGGCCAATATCGCGGTGCTGATCGAGTTGAAGAAGCCGCGCCCCAACCCGGCCGTGATCGAGCGGCTGATGAAGCGCTTCATCTACGCAGCCGGAATCACCGGGCTGATGCAGGTCGCGACGTTCGTGATCATGACCAAGCTCGCGAGCAGCTGATCGCCATGGACGACCGCAAATACCCACCCGTGAACCAGATCGCGATGGCATCGCTGGCGCTGATCATCGCGGGCGGAATCTACCTGTCGGCGAATCTGCCCGAGCACGTGTCGCTCGCGCCCGCCGTGATCCTGCTGGCGCTCTCGGCCGCGCTGATGGCGTTCAACCTGCTCTCGCTGACGCGAGTGAAGGGCTTCGCCTGGAACCAGTTCTTCGCTGTCGCGAAGTGGTCGCTGCTGGCCTACGTGGTGATCGGCGGGATGATCGAGTTCGTGTTCGTGCACAACCACGTGCGTGGCGGCACGTTGGTGGTGCTGACGCTCTCACTGGTCATCTTCGCAATCCACGTCCCCGCGCTGATGGGGTTCACGGTCGCGCGCTATCAGCAGTCGTCAGATATTCAGGTTTGAGTCCTGAGTAACCTGAGGCCACTGTCGAGCTCGTCGGCGACCGGCGCGTTCACGTAGAGCGCCGTGAGGTCGAGGATCCGCCGGGGCGGTGTCTCCGGCGGACTGACGACGATCAGCTGCTGCGCGCGGTTGCGCAGACGCATCGCCAGGTCATGCAGCAAAGACACCGCGCTGCTGTCGAGGTAACTCACCCTCGTGAGGTCGATCAGCAGGCCGTCTTCGGTGTTGGGCAGCGCGTAGATGACCTCGGCGATGCGGTCGACGTTGGAGATGTCGACCTCGCCGCTGATCGCGAGCAGGAGGCTCGCGCCGTGCTCAGCGGCGGTCACCGACGCGAGCTCGCTGGAGCCGGCATCACCGAGTAGCTTGCGTGGAGGCCGGCTCTCCGTCATGGCTGAAGTATTGCCATCCCTGACCCTTCGGAGGGGAGCTCGCGGATCATGGTGACCGTCGTGCTGTCGGGCTGCCGATCGATCACGAGGTCGTCCGAGAGCACCTCCATCAGCGGCAGCCCACGGCCACCGGAGCGGCCGCCCGGCGAGCGCCACCGCCCGGTGTCGCGCACGATCATGCGCAGCAGGTTCCCGTCGCGACTGGCGCTGGCGTCGAAGGACGCCTCGGCCGGTCCGTAAGCATGGCGTACGACGTTGCCGCAGGCCTCGCTGAAGGCAACCTCGAGGTCGCCGCGAGCGGCAGGGTCGAGCTCGGGCGCGTTCTCCTCCAGCCACGCCCGCAGCCGATGGCGGGCGATCGTGACCGAGTGCGCTGTGGCCGGGAGCCGCAGATCCAAGGCGCCGACGGAGACGTCGATCAGCTGCACGGCCAGCACGGCGATGTCGTCGTCACGACCCTGCTCGGCCGCGGTCCTCTGCAACACGTGCTCGCAGAGCAGCTCGACCTCGGCGGGGGCTTCGGCGAGCGCGTCGAGCAGACGGTCGAAGCTGGTGGTGATCGACTCACCGCGACGCTCGACCAGACCGTCGGTGAACAGCAGCAGCGTCTCGCCGGGTCTCATCGGATAGGTCTCCTGGCTCGGCACCTCCTCGGGATCGACACCCAGCGGCAGGGTGCGCGCTGTCTCCAGGAAACGCACGCTGCCGTCGACGGCGCGCAGCGCTGGCGGCGGGTGGCCGGCGCGGGCCAGCGTGACGGTGCCGGCGGCCGCGTCGATGACCATGAACAGCAGCGTCGCGACCATGCCGGGACCGCGCGTGGCCAGCACGACGCGATCGAGCTGGCGCAAGGCCTCCTCGGGGCTGTGGCCCTCGATGGCAAACGCGCGCAAGGCGTTGCGCAGCTCGCTCATCGTGATCGCGGCACGGATCCCGTGGCCGACGACATCACCGATCATCACGGCGGTGCGGTTCTCGTCGAGCTCCAGCGCGTCATACCAGTCGCCCCCGACCTGGGGCGCGGGGCCGGCGGGCAGGTAGCGCGCGGCGAGCTGCATGCGCGGATGCAGCGGCAGCCGCTCCGGCAGCAGGCTGCGCTGCAGCGTCTCCACCAGCAAGCGGCCGTCGGCATAGCGCTGGGCGTGGTCGACGGCGAGCGCCATGCGGTCGGCCCCCAGCGTCAGCAGCTCGAGGTCACGCTGCCCGAAGTGGTTCTCCTGCCTGGTTGCGAGCAGCAGCAGACCCATCAGCTCACCAGCTGAGATCAGCGGCACGACCATCAGGTTCCGGAGCTCCCCGGCGAGGCCAGCCTCGCAGCGATCGTCGTCATCGAGGTTGCGGGCCTGCAGG
This sequence comes from Solirubrobacteraceae bacterium, assembly GCA_050696795.1. Lineage (GTDB taxonomy): Bacteria > Actinomycetota > Thermoleophilia > Solirubrobacterales > Solirubrobacteraceae > Palsa-465. Next base: position 6,007 of record JBOGYJ010000142.1, read on the forward strand.
ATCGCGCCACCGAGCGTCGCGGCGATCTCACCCAGCAGCTCCTCCCCCACCCGCACGCCCTCGTCAGCGATCTCGAGCGTCAGCTCGCCCGCGCGAGCGCGCACAGGCAGCCCCGGGAGCTTCTCGTCACGCAGCAGCAACGCGGCCGCGTCGGCACCGAACAGCTCGGCGCTGCGCTCGACCAGCGCTCCAGCGAGCTCGTCGATGTCGAGGTAGGTCATGGCTGCATCGGAGAGGATCTGCAGCGTGCGCACGGCGCGGGCCACGGCCTCGGCCTCGGCACGCCCGCGTGACTCGCGCACGCGCTCGGCCCGCTCGCGGTGCAGCTCCACGAACACGCCGACCTTGGCGCGCAGGATCTCCGGCTCGAAGGGCTTGACGACGTAGTCGACGGCGCCGGACGCGTATGCCCGCGTGATCTCCTCGAGCTCGCTCGATTGAGCGGTCATGAAGATGATCGGTACGTGGCGTGTCGCCGGCCGCGAGCGGATGATGCGTGCGGTCTGGAGTCCATCCATGGCGGCCATGCGGACGTCGAGCAGGATCACGGAGCACTCGGTGTGAAGCAGGGTGCGGAGCGCTTGCTCGCCCGACTCGGCCAGGATCAACGGCTCGCCGAGCGGTTCGAGCACGGCCTGCAGCGCCGCGAGGTTCTCACGGTTGTCGTCGACCAGCAGAATCGTGCCCGGCCGCTCCTGATGATCAGCCATTGAGCCAACCCCGGACCATCGTGATCAGCTTTTCCGGATCGACGGGCTTGGTGATGTAGTCGGAGGCACCGGCGTCGAGGCTCTTCTCGCGGTCGCCCTCCATCGCCTTTGCGGTCACGGCGATGATCGGCAGAGACTGCAGCTCCCGTCTTGTCCGGACGGCCTTGATCGTCTCGTAACCATCCATCTGGGGCATCATGATGTCCATCAGGACGAGGTCGATGTCGGTATCGGTGTCGAGGATCTCCAGCGCTCCATGGCCGGTCTCGGAGAAGACCACCTCGAGCCCGCGGCCCTCGAGCAGCGTGGCGAGCGCAAACAGGTTGCGGACGTCGTCGTCGACCAGCAGGATGCGGCCGTTCAGCACCGGTGGCGCAGCCGGCTCGCCGCTGCTCGCGGCGCCCCTCGACAGGGCGGCCACAGCGGGTGTGGAGGGATGCAGGATCAGGGCCGCCTCGGCCGCCAGCTCCTCCTCGGTCAGCGCCACCCGCGGCAGCAGCTCGCTGCCGTAGGCGCGCAGTCGCTTCTCGCCCTCCGGGGAGAGCGGGGTGGCCGGGTGGAGAATCACCGGGAGGTGCCTGAGTGTCGGCTCGCTCGTCGCCGCGTCCAGCAGCTGGAAGAGGTCCTCTTCGCCGAGGGTCGTTCCGATGACGATGCAGTCCGGCCGCTCGACGCGGGCGGCGGCGAGCGCCTCGTCGGGGTCGGAGAACACGCTCAGGTCGACACCGTGCTTGCGTCCGACCAGGCCGCGGATCGCGTCCGTGGTGACGCCGTCCTGGTCGATCACCACCAGACGCGTGTTCGTCTGCAGCATCTGCGGCTGTGGAGCGGACGGCGCGGGTAGCGCTGCCGGCGCCGGCGGCTCGGCGCTGTGGCCGCTCGCCGCCGACTCGGCTCCAATTAGCCCGAAGCTGTGGAGTCGCAGCGTCAGCGTGAAGGTGCTGCCGGCGCCCAGCACGCTCGAGACGCTCAGCTCACCGCCGAGCGCGAGCGCGAGCTCGCGGCTGATCGAGAGCCCAAGGCCGGTGCCGCCATAGGTGCGGCTGGTGGTTCCGTCCGCCTGCTGGAAGGCCTCGAAGATCACCGCCAGCTTGTCCTCGGCAATGCCGATGCCGGTGTCGGTCACCGCGAAGGTGACGGCGTCGTCCGCGGCGCGGGCGATGTGCAGCGTGACACCACCATGGGCGGTGAACTTGAACGCGTTGGAGAGCAGGTTGCGGAAAATCTGCTGCAGCCGCTGCTGGTCGGTGACGATCACCCGCGGCACGTCCTTGTCGAGCACGATGTCGAGCGCGAGGCCCTTGTCGGTGGCGACCGGCTCGAAGGTGCTGCGGACGTAGGCGCTGATGTCGGAGAGCCGCAGCTCGTCGGGTAGCAGGTCCATCTTGCCGGCCTCGATCTTGGACAGGTCGAGGATGTCATTGATCAGCTCCAGCAGGTCGCTGCCGGCGGCGCGGATCGTGCGCGCGAACTCGAGCTGCTTGTCGCTGAGGTTGCCGCTCTCGTTCTCGAGCAGCAGCTTGGAGAGGATCAGCAGGCTGTTCAGCGGCGTGCGCAGCTCGTGGCTCATGTTCGCCAAAAACTCGGACTTGTAGCGGCCGCTCTGGGCGAGCTGCTCAGCCTTCTCCTCGAGCCCGATCCGGGCCTGCTCGATCTCACGGTTCTTGCGCTCGATGTCGAGGTTGCGCTCCTCGAGCATCTGCGCCTGCTGCTCGAGCTCGGCGTTCAGCGACTGGGACTGCTCGAGCAGTTCCTCCGTGCGCATATTGGCGATGATCGTGTTGAGCACCACGCCAAGCGTCTCCATCAGCTGCTCGAGGAAGGTGCGGTGGATGTCGCCCGGGGACCGCAGCCAGGCGAGCTCGATCACGCCCAGCAGCTGGTCCTCGAACAGGACCGGCATGATCATGATGCTGGCCGCGCGCGTGGCTCCGAGGCCTGAGCTGATGCGGATGTAGTCCTCGGGCGCGTCGTCGATCCTGATCGTCTTGCGCTCGAGCGCCGCCTGGCCGACGAGTGACTCGCCGAGCGCGAAGCTCTTGGGCACGTCCTTGCGGCGCTCGTAGCCGTAGCTGGCGATCAGGCGCAGCTCCGGGTCGCTGGCCTCGTCGGCGGCCGAGAGCAGGAAGAAGGCGCCGTGCTGGGCGGTGACAGAGGGCGTCAGCTCCGACATGATCAGCTGGCTGACGGTTCTGAGGTCGCGCTGCCCCTGCATCAGGCCCGAGATCCGCGCCAGGTTGGTCTTCAGCCAGTCGGTGTCCTGGTTGCGGGTCGTGGTGTCGCGCAGGTTGGCGATCATCTGGTTGATGTTGTCCTTGAGCTCCGCGACCTCGCCCTGAGCCTCGACGGAGATCGATCGCGTCAGGTCGCCCTGGGTCACGGCCGTCGACACCTCGGCGATCGCGCGCACCTGCGTGGTCAGGTTGCCGGCCAGCTGGTTCACGTTCTCGGTCAGGTCGCGCCAGGTGCCGGAGACGCCGGCCACCTCGGCCTGGCCGCCGAGCTTGCCCTCGGTGCCGACCTCGCGCGCGACGCGCGTGACCTCATCGGCGAACGACGAGAGCTGATCGACCATCGTGTTGATCGTGTCCTTGAGCTCGAAGATCTCACCCTTGGCGTCGACGGTGATCTTCTGGGAGAGATCACCCTGGGCGACGGCCGTGGTGACCTGGGCGATGTTTCGCACCTGATCGGTCAGGTTGGCCGCCATGCCGTTCACCGACTCGGTCAGGCCACGCCACGTACCGGAGACACCGGCGACCTCGGCCTGGCCGCCAAGCTCACCCTCGGTACCGACCTCGCGCGCCACGCGCGTGACCTCGGCGGCGAAGGACCGCAGCTGGTCGACCATCGTGTTGATCGTGTCGGCGAGCGCAGCAACCTCACCCTTGGCCTCGACGGTGATCTTCTGGGACAGGTCGCCCTGCGCCACCGCCGTGGTCACCTGGGCGATGTTGCGCACCTGATCGGTCAGGTTGGCCGCCATGTTGTTGACCGACTCGGTCAGGCTGCGCCAGGTGCCGGACACCCCGGCCACCTCGGCCTGGCCGCCGAGATTGCCCTCGGTGCCGACCGCGCGCGCCACGGTCGTGACCTCGTCGGCGAACGACGAGAGCTGATCGACCATCGTGTTGATCGTGTTCTTGAGCTCGAGGATCTCACCCTTCACGTCCACGGTGATCTTCTGGGAGAGGTCGCCCTGCGCCACCGCCGTGGTCACCTGGGCGATGTTGCGCACCTGATCGGTCAGGTTGGCCGCCATGAAGTTGACGGAGTCGGTGAGGTCCTTCCAGGTACCGGCCACGCCCGGCACGGCCGCCTGGCCGCCGAGCTTGCCCTCGGTGCCGACCTCGCGGGCCACCGTCGTCACCTGCTCGGCGAACACGCGCAGCGTGTCGGTCATCGAGTTGATCGTGTCCGCCAGCGCCGCGACCTCACCCTTGGCCTCGACCGTGATGTTCTGGGACAGGTCCCCCTGGGCAACGGCGGTCGTCACCTGGGCGATGTTGCGCACCTGATCGGTCAGGTTCGAGGCCATGAAGTTCACCGACTCGGTGAGGTCCTTCCAGGTGCCCGCCACGCCGGCGACCTCGGCCTGGCCGCCGAGCTTGCCCTCGGTACCGACCTCGCGGGCCACCGTCGTCACCTGCTCGGCGAACACGCGCAGGGTGTCGGTCATCGAGTTGATCGTGTCCGCCAGCGCCGCGACCTCACCCTTGGCCTCGACCGTGATCTTCTGGGACAGGTCGCCCTGCGCCACCGCCGTGGTCACCTGCGCGATGTTGCGCACCTGGCCGGTCAGGTTGGCCGCCATCAGATTCACGTTCTCGGTCAGGTCGCGCCAGGTGCCGGAGACGCCGGCGACCTCGGCCTGACCGCCGAGCTTGCCCTCGGTACCGACCTCGCGCGCGACGCGGGTGACCTCGGCGGCGAAGGAGCGCAGCTGCTCGACCATCGTGTTCACGGTGGTGCCGATGCGGAGGAACTCGCCCTTGACCGGCTGGCCGCCGATCTTCAGCGCCATCTTCTGGGTCAGATCACCCTCGGCCACGGCGACGATCACGCGCGCGACCTCGGTCGTCGGTCGCACGAGGTCGTCGATCAGCGCGTTCAGCGAGTCGACGCTGCGGGCCCACTCGCCGTCCGCCTCGGCGAGCGAGAAGCGCTCGGTCATGCGACCCTCGCGACCGATGATCTTGCCCACGCGGGAGATCTCGCGCGACATGCGGTCGTTGCGGTCGAGCAGTTCGTTGAAGGCCCGCGCGACCTCGGCGAACTTCGGATCGCCGTTAGGTGTCAGACGTACGGAGAAGTCACCGCCGCGCGCTGCGTGCAACGCCTCGAGCAGTTGTGACAGATCCCGGCGATCGACGTGCTCGGCGGCGTCGAAGCCGCCACTGTCGCCGACACCGGCCTCGGTCTCATCCCGGGCCGGCGCCGCCTCGCGCTTGGGTTTATGGGGCGGGCCGTTTGATTCAGTGCCTCGAACTTGAATCGACATCGCGCGGATCCTCTCTACTTCCTTGAGACAGGCCGCGCCCCCAAAGCACGGCACCAGGCACCGGCGCGACTACCCAGCCCGGATGAGACTAAACCTAAATGATCTTTAAAGCCACGCTAGGGGCGTGGCTTGCTTTGCGCTGCTGTTTCCAGCAGCCGGCATCGGCGCACGAGCGCTACCATCCTCCCCCGAGTCTGCGCCCGTAGCTCAGCTGGATAGAGCGTCGGTCTACGGAACCGAAGGTCGGAGGTTCGAATCCTCTCGGGCGCGTTACTGAAACCCTCGCGATTGCGGGGGTTTTGTGTTTCTAGGGCAGCCGTTCAGCTATGTTCGGCGCCTTGGCTACCACTGTTGGCTACCAAACGCGACCAGAACCTCTGGTTGAGTTCCCGTAGCGGCGAGCGGAGCCGCCAGTCGCTCGGCAGGACGTTGAGCTCAGCGATGACCTGGCTGTTATTGCGGTAGGTGATCGCGTGCATTCCTGTGCTGATCGCTCCGTCGATGTTCTCCTGGACGTCATCGAGAAGAACAGCCTCTGTGGCGCAACACCGAGGCCTGAGCGACGAAGACGGGGCGTGATCGTCCTGGCAGACTGCACCTGCTCAGAGCACCTTGGCGAGGAAGCTCCGGGTGCGTTCCTCGGTCACGCCGTCGGTGGTGAGGCGGCTAGCAGGACCCTCCTCCACCACGGTTCCGTGCTCCACAAACACGAAGCGTTGAGCCACTTCGCGCGCGAAACCGACCTCATGGGTGACGGTCACCATCGTCATGCCCTCGGCAACGAGCTCGCCGAGCACCTGGAGCACCTCGTGCACCATCTCAGGATCGAGTGCCGACGTGGGCTCGTCGCACAGCGGGATCCGCGGTTCCACGGCGAGCGCCCGGGCGATAGCGACCCGCTGCTGCTGACCGCCGTACAGCTCACGCGGGTAGTGGTCGGCACGCCCAGCCAGGCCAACGCGCTCAAGCAACTCCATGGAGTCGGTGCTTGTCCTTGTGCAGGCGCTGAGGAGCGTGAGCGGGTTACGTCTCCGGTGAATGATTGTCGGTACGGCTGAAGGTTCTCGATCATGGCCCGCTCGCGGGGGCCAATCTCCCGCAGATGGGTCCAAAAAAGGTCAGGCTCGACCAAGGAGCTCCTCAGGCAAGTCCATGACGGCCAATTGCTCGCGAATGGCCGCCGCGAACCGCTCGCTCAAGAGCTCCGCTTGCAGGAAGCACGCGACCATCTCTTCCTCGCTGCTTTCACGCAGCACACGCATCCCCCGCAGGATGCCAGCATCAGGGACGTGCTCTTGGGTGTGGGAGGGAGGGTCCGAGACGAGGACGCGCCCTCGGTTGCCCTTACGCGGATTGCGTTCACGCGGCAGTCCGGTCGTCAGGTCCGCTGGGCGAGAACCGCGTGGGCATGCCCCAGCCGAGGAGCGCCCTGCGGGTAAGCGTCCCAAAATGGCAACTGCTCGTATTGCGTCCAGACGCTCGGTATGCGAG
>JBOGYJ010000143.1:0-5590 GCA_050696795.1 Solirubrobacteraceae bacterium
CGCAGAGGGGCACGTCGTACTGGGAGATCTGGTAGCCCTTGGGCAGGTCGGGATAGAAGTAGTTCTTGCGGTGGAACTGCGAGCGCGGCGCGATCTCGCAGCCGAGCGCGAGGCCGATCATGATCCCGTAGTGGACCGCCTGCGCGTTGACGACCGGCAAGGTTCCCGGCAGTCCGAGGCAGCGGGGGCAGGTGTGCACGTTCGGCGGGTCGCCGAAGGACAGCTCGCAGCTGCAGAACATCTTCGTTCGCGTCCTCAGCTGGACGTGGATCTCCAGCCCGATGACCGGCTCGTACTCGACCTCAGCGCTCACGCTGTCTCCCCTCCCCTCCGGGCGGCGCTGGCATCGAAGCCAAGCGCCTGCTCCAGGGCGTAGGCGGCGTCGAGGATGTGGCTCTCGCTGAACGCCGGGCCCGCGAGCTGCAGGCCTACGGGCAGGCCATCGCTGAGGCCACATGGAATCGAGATCGCGGGGATCCCGGCCAGCGACATCGGCACCGTGCAGAAGTCGTTGAGATACATGGCCAGCGGATCATCTGACTTCGCTCCCAGCTCGAACGCGGTGCTGGGGGCGGTCGGGGTGACAATGAAGTCGACGGCGTCGAAGGCCGCGCGGAAGTCATCGGCGATGCGCGTACGGACGCGCAACGCCGTGCCGTAGTAGGCGTCGTAGTAGCCGCTGGAGAGTGCGTAGGTGCCGAGCATGATCCGGCGCTTGACCTCGGGCCCGAAGCCCTGCGCGCGCGTGCGGCTGTACATGGTCGTGAGATCGGAGTCACCCGCCAGGCGCAGGCCATAGCGAACCCCGTCGAAGCGCGACAGGTTTGCCGAGGCCTCGGCCGGGGCGATGATGTAGTAGGCCGACAGCGCGTAGGTAGCGTGCGGCAGCCTGCATGGCTGCACGCTCGCACCGAGCTTCTCGGCCAGCGCGATCGCGGCATCGAAGCTCTCACGTACACCGGGCTCGATTCCGCCCTCGGCGCCGATCAGCTCCTCGGGGACCCCAAGCCGGATCCCGGCGAGGTCCCGCCGCGACGGCAGCACGACGTCCCCGGGGAACTCGAGCGAGGTCGAATCGTTGGCGTCCTGGCCCACCATGTGCCGCAGCAGCAACGCGGCATCGGTGACGTCGCGGGTCAGCGGACCGGCCTGGTCCAGCGACGAGGCGAAGGCGATCATCCCGTAGCGCGAGCAGGCTCCGTAGGTCGGCTTCAAGCCGACGATGCCTGAGAACGCCGCCGGCTGGCGGATCGAGCCGCCGGTGTCGGTGCCAAGCGCCCAGGGCACCAGCCCCGCTGCGACGGCCGCGGCGCTGCCACCGGATGATCCGCCTGGTACGCGGCGACGGTCCCAGGGGTTCAAGACCGGTCCGAACGCAGAGTTCTCGTTCGAGGACCCCATCGCAAACTCATCCTGGTTGGTCTTCCCCAGCAACACCGCGCCGGCATCCGTGAGCTTCTGCACGACCGTGGCCGTGTACGGCGGGCGGTAGCCCGCGAGGATCTTCGAGCCGGACTGGCTGGGCACACCCTCGGTGCAGAACAGGTCCTTGACGGCGAGCGGGAGTCCAGCGAGCGGCGCGCCAGCGGCCGCGGCCGCGAAGGGTTCCTCGCTCACCCACGTGAACGCGTTCAGCTCGTCAGCTTCGGCACGCGAGCGGTAGAGGTCGAACAGCTCGGCGGCATCCAGCTCGCCCGCGCGAATCGCGGCGACCGCGGCGGCCGCGCTGAGGTCCAGCAGCTCGACGCTCATTCGGCCGAGGCACCCGGGCTTGGAACGCCGAACCCGGCTGGGGTCGGCTCGGGCGCCTGTGCGAGCGCAACCTCCGGAGTGAGCGACAGGTGTGGAACGTCGGCGCGTAGCGCGTTGACGACGTCGACGACGTGCGAGGTGGGCTCGACGCCATCGAGGTCCAGCGAGCGGATCGCCTCGATGTGATCGAGCACCTTCGACAGCTCGGACGCCATCTTCTCCGCCTCGGCGTCGCTCAGCTCGAGCCGCGCCAGGCGCGCGACGTGATCAACCTCTTGCCGTGACAGCATCGCCTCGATTCTATGAGACGGTGTCACGAGACGCGTCCGTACGGCGCCCCTACCCGAGCCCTCGAGCTTCACCGCGTTGTGAGCAGACTCGCGACCGCTCGAAGAGCGCCGTGGTCGAAGTTCCAGGCGCCTGAAGCGCATCAGCCAGGAGAAGGTGCGCTCGACTACCCAGCCCCCTCGATCAACCCCCACTGCCGATCAGTCAAATCCGACGGATAGCGACGCTCTGGCGGCACACTCCCACAGTTCAGCGGCTTGACAGAGGACCCCCCACCACCGGCCCAGAGCATGACCGTGCCATCTGCCTTGATCATGATCGACGGACGGCTTCGGGCAGATGTGTGGCCAGCCGTCCTGAATAGTTCGCGCTGCAACGCGCAACGATCAGTCGCATCGGCTATTCCAGGTCGAAGGCCGCATGGATGGCTGCCGTGAGTTCGGCCTCTTGGGAGTCGAGCAGGTGTCCAATTTGCCTGCCGAGCGACGAAGCGGAGATCGTGGTGATGTTGTCGCAGGTGATTACACCGGCGCTCTCTAGCCCATTCTCTGTCCCGCACATGACTTCCGTGGAGAGTCCGCGCGCGGTTGTCGTGATGGGAGCCACGGTAACCCGCTTCAGGTGTGGGCGAACAAGTTCGCGGGTGAGGATCAGGACTGGCCTTGCTTTGTCCATCTGTGCGACATGGATGGGCCGCATCAGTCGTCGAGCGGCACGTGTGACGCGAACTCCGTGAGCCCGACCAGGTCAGGGTATGGCTCTCCCGCGGCGAGGATCTCCGCGTCGCGCGCCGCCACGGCCCGGCGGCGCTCTCGTTCCAGCGCCTTGGTGACAACTGCGGCCCGGCTCGGCTCAGTGCCTGCCTGAACCTGCCTGTCCACGAACTCCACAAGGTCTTCCGGGAGCCTGACGGCAATCTGCTGGCTCATACCAATACCATACCACTGTGGGATGCGGACGGGTAGCCAGTGGTGATGGTGGACTAATTCCAGTTCTACATAACACCACCAAACCCTACCTTTCAATCCAGTAAGGAAAATTGGAACCAACGGTCGAGCGGAGTAACCCACTGTTTGCTGATTCCGATTGGCCGCAGCCAAGCGGGAATCTCCGCGTTTGTCGGAGCCGTCAGCTGGCCGGCGGGCGCTGCCACTGTTCGCGGGCGGCGTCCAGTAGCCGCCGCGCTCGCTCGAGAATCATCGCGTCGAGTCGCAGCTCGTGGGCGCGCGCGACCCGTTCGTGCAGGACCCGCAGCTCGTTCTCGTTCAAGGCGCCCAGCGAGGTGCGCCGGTCTAGCGCGGCGGCAGGCAGCCGCAGCAGCGATGTGATGATCGCTGCGTTCTCAACTGGAAGGCCGGGAAACGCCTGGGGGCGCAGGTAGAACAGACCTTCGTCCCGGCCAGCGCGAACGCTTTCCCGTGCGGAGTCTGACGCCAGCCTCTGCAGCCGCCGTAGGCGCAGGACAAGCAGCCCGTCGTACTCAGGCAGAACCCCAGTGATGACCAGCACCGGACGCGCCCTGACCGGCGTGAGCATCACGAACTCGCTCATCCGCTTGCGTGCCGCATCCGTGAACGCCTCGGCCGAAGCGACCTCTCGCGGGGAGGCACCCTCCTGGTAGAGGCGGAACGGTGGCTCGGGCGCGAATGGTGCTACTGCCCAGTAGCAGTGCCCGAGCGGCGGCTGCACTAGCCGAACAGGTTGGCCAAGATGGCTGGATCGGTGACGGGCTCGCCCGGTGCGTCTTCCTCGCGGTGGGCGCGGATCGCTTCGTCGCTGAGCTCGATCGGATCAAGCTCAGCCGCTGCGCCGAGCAGCTGCTCGAGTTCGGTGAGCCGGTGAAAGTCGCTGGGGTGGAGCACGATCGCGCGCTCCTTGCCGTAGCGGGAGATCACCGCGGCCTCGCCCTGCACGGGGTCCGGGACGCGAACCTCATTGCCGCTGAGCTGTCTTGCCGTCAAAGTCACGTGACCCAGCTTACCACCAATGTCGTACGACACGCACAAAGTGGTGCGACACGCTCCGGGTGGCAGCGGACCAAGCAACGCCGGCTGTCGATGCGACAGCCGCGTGCGCCGCGACATGACATCAGGGCGCTACCAGATCCGCAGCCTGGTCCCGCCCTTGCCGGCGCGCTCGCGGCGACGAGAGACTCCGAACGCTACTGAGTGGCGCACTACCTCGACACCTCGGCGCTGGTCAAGCTCGTGGTCGCCGAAGCTGAGACCGCCGCGCTGCGCTCCTGGCTGAAGGAGGCTGACCGCTCCCCGGTTTCGTCGGACCTCAGCCGTACCGAATTGGTGCGAGCTGTGCGTAAGGCTGTTTTACGAGCCGAACGACCGGTGAAGACTAAGGATGCGAGCGGGCAAGAGTGGGCGCTTGTGCAAGCGCCGAGCAAATAAGTGCTTCGCGGTCGCGTGCACCGGTATCAGTGCGCTGCGATGACGTCTTTCCGCATCAGCCGGCCTGACGTCCGACTTGCTGGAGGTACAGCTCCATTGCGGCCTCGGACGAGAGCGCGAGCACTTCGTTTTCGCTCAGACCTACGACGTTGACGAGGAACTCGAACAGCCAGGCGTCGAGTGCCTCGCCCGTCGGTTCCCCCGTGGGCTGCCCTCGCGGCGCGTGTTTGCGTGTTTTGAGCACCTCCCAGAACTCGTCCTCGCTCTCCAGTCCGAGTTGGTGGCGCCAGATGCGCGTCCAGAGCGCAATGTCATCGCAGACGGGGCCTCGGCCGTGCGAGACCTTGGTGCGCAGGATGCCGCCGTCGTCGAGCTTCTTGCGGTAGCGGTCGTGGTCAGGGCTGACCGCCTCGGTTTCCTCCCAACCGTCAAGCTCGCAGAAGCGACGGAGGTCTTTCTTGTCCGGAATGGGCACGGCGTAGCGGCATTAGCGGACAGCCGCTACGACCGCCTGGGAGACCTGCGCATGCGCCGGCGGTCCCGGGAAGATGAGTGGCTCCAGTTCGCCCCGCAAGTCGGCTAGATACGCCTTGATGATGAACGGCAAGTGGCCGCTCCGATTAGGAGCGCGTACGTACTCCTCGCTGTTCTCCAAATACTCTGAGACGTAGACGCGGACCTCCTCAAGGAGGTCCTGTTTTGCGTCGACGTAGCTTGTTCCCTGGCCGTAGATAGCGAACTCGGGCAGCCAGATGCTGACTGCGCCCGCTGACCGCATCACCTGCGGCGAGAAGGAGCGGTCGCTCAGAAGCGCCCAAACCTCGTCTCGGCCCAGGAGCAGGCCCAAGTCCCCGACGCCGCGGGAAATCGCCATCGGCGCGTGGCGGTGGACAACTTCGGTGAAGTAGGGCCCTGCCTTTTGACGGAAGGTCGAGATGGTGATGGGTTCTGGCATAGGGTCCTCTCTTATCGGCAGCGTACAGCTTGTACGTTACGTACGCCCATTCTACCGCAACTTCGGCTAGGCATTCAGGCGGCTACTGCTTCTCCGCGACCATCTCAGCGACGGTCCTTCGAGCACCGCTCGCAACGCCTGGCTGCACGGGACCGACTCGGGGTCAAGACTGCGACCGGGCGGAGCACGCCGC
>JBOGYJ010000144.1:0-12096 GCA_050696795.1 Solirubrobacteraceae bacterium
CCATCAACTCGCGCGCGCGCGTCTTCGAGCCCATCGCCTCGATCGCCGATGCCGACGGGCCGATGAACGTGATCCCGAGCCCCTCCAGGCGTGCGGCAAACGTGGCGTTCTCCGCCAGGAACCCGTATCCAGGATGCACGGCGTCGGCGCCTGAGGCCTCCACAACCTCGATCAGCTTCTCGATCTTGAGGTAGCTCTCGCTCGCGGGACCGGGACCGAGCAGGAACGCCTCATCGGCCCGCCGCACATGCGGCGCATCGCGATCAAGCTCCGAATACACCGCGACCGACCGGACCCCCAACTCCTCGCACGCCCGGATGATGCGCACCGCGATCTCACCACGATTCGCAATCAGAATCTTCGTGAACATGCGGCGCCGGACTTTAGCGGCCTAATATTTCGTCCGTGACGACGCTTCAGGAGGCGCAAGCCCCCCAGGCGCGCCGCTTGATCCTCGAGGCGATCAGAGCCGGGCTGAGGGATAGCTCGCGCGTCCGCTACACGGTCTACATGTACCTCGCCTCGCGAGTGCTCTACTTGGTGATCGCCGCCGTCTCGATGGCCGTGCTCCACCTCGTCGGGTCGCACACGGGTCTGTCCGGTGCGCACAACTGGGAGGGCAACCCGCTGGGGCAGTCGACGCTCGGGTCGGAGATGTCCAACTGGGACGGCAGGTGGTACCTGCTGACCTCGCAGACCGGGTACTTCCACCACGTCGTGCCGCACGCTGGCTCATACACGACGCTCGGGTTCATGCCGTTGTACCCGATGCTGATGTGGGTGCTCGCTCAAGTGATCGGCTACTTCGGCGCCGGGCTGCTGATCGCGATGGTCAGCGGCGGCATCGCCACGATCCTGGTCGGGCAGCTCGCCGAGCAGTGGTGGGGTGCGGAGCGCGCGCGCCGCGCAATCGCCTTCTGGTGCTTCTTCCCCGGGACGATCGTGTTCTCGATGGTCTACAGCGAGGGGCCGACGATCGCGCTGATCGCCGGCTCGATGATCCTGCTGCAGCGCAAACAGTGGCTCTGGGCCGGCGTGTGCGCGGGTTTCGCGACGGCGATCGCGCCGACGGCGCTCTCGGCCGTGCCGATGTGCGCGGCCGCCGCCCTGCTCGAGATCTACCGGTCCGGCTCGCGCGAGGATCGGGCGCCCCACTCGCTGATCGAGACACCACGTTCGCTGATCGAAACACCACGTTCGCTGCTCGAGAGATCACGTTCGCTGCTCGACGTCGTGCGGCGCGGCTGGCGGGACCACGAGGCACGACGCTCGCTGATCGCGCCGATCCTGGCACCCGCTGGGGCGATCGGCTTCGGCATCTACCTCTGGATCTGGACCGGCTCGCCCCTGTCCGACTACACCGCACAGCACATCGAGTGGTCGGAGTACACCACACCGCTGGCGGTGCCGCGCGTGGCGATCCACGTCATCCATCAGCTCTACATCTCCGGTGTCGGTACACATGGGCCCGGCGGGATCGACCTCAACGGCGTCCTCGCGCTGCTCGGCACCGCCTTCCTGCTGTGGGGGTTCAAGCTGCTGTGGGAGCACCGCGCGCGCGTGCCGCTGACCGCCTGGGTGTGGACCGTGTGCGTCTCGGTGCTGGCGCTGACCTCCGCCAACACCCCCCCGAACCCACGGTTGCTGGTCCTGGCCTTCCCGCTCGTGCTGGCCGCCGGCGCCACGCTCACGCGACACGGCCACCGCCGCGCGATGTGGTGGACGATCTTCGCCACGGTCGTGATGTCGCCGCTGACCTACGTCGGCACGTGGCTGCGGCCCTGACGGCGCGCAGATCAGGCCTGGTTCCAGATCAGGCCTGATCTCGATCCCAATCCATCACCAGTACAGGCGCACCTTGATCGGCGAGGCCCAGCCGAAGCTGCGCAGGCTGCTGTGCTGGTAGCGGGTCCGCAGTTCACGCTCGAGCCGGTGGTAGCGGCGGAGGTTGGCCAGCGACTGGTGGGTGCCGTGGGCCTGGCCCTCGTGGCTGGCTATCAGCCATAGCCGCGGGCACTCTCCGGCGATGCGGGCCTGCTGGGTGGGATCGAGCGTGCCGTAGCGCTCGACGTAGGGTCTGATCGCTCCCCATGGGAGACTTGGCAGCATGGGCCGCAGGCTCGGAGCTGGATCAGCGCCCCGCGCCGGGCCCGAGCTCGGGCCATTCGTGTCGAGTCGCAGGCCCTGCGGGGACGCCTTCAGGTAGTAATCGACGGCCTCCCGTCCGTCCTGCGGGTAGAACGCCACACACGCCGGCCGGCTGGCGGGCGTCGCGTGCAGCACGTAGGCGGTGACGGTATTCCAGGGCTCCGGTGAGACGCCGTAGTTGGGGATCACCTGCAGCAGGCGCAGGGCGAGCAGCACCGCGACCGCGGCGGCGCCGAGCGCCGGCCTGACCTCTGCCCGCAGCAGCGCCCAGGCGACCAGCAGCGCCAGGGCGGGGAGCTCGAGGATCGTCACGCGCGACAGCTCGATCGGCTCCCCCGCGGCATAGACGGCCACGGTCAGGACGGTCGGCACGAGCGTCCAGGAGAGGATCAAGAGCAGCGGCGCGGCGTGCTCACGCCGGTGCTCGCGGCGGCGCGCGGCCTGGATCACAGTTCGCGTGGCCAGGACGAGTCCCGTAAGCACCGCCAACCCCATCAGGATCACGGTGGGCGCCGTGGTCGAGGTGCGGTGGAAGTTGGGCACGAACGCGGCCGAGAACAGCGCGAGCGTCGCCCGTCCCGCGATCGGCCAGCCGAGGGGAGTGACCCAGAAGAGCTGGCCGGAGCCGCGTTGCGCAGCGAGCACCAGCAGCGGCACGCTCAGCAGCGCCACCAGCGCGAGGCAGGCGATCACCAGCCGTGCGCGCTCGCGATAGAGCGCCAGCAGCGCGAGCTGGGCGGGGAGCAGCAGCGCCACGTCGTAGCCGATGTAGAGCGCGGCCAGGGTGGTGAGCACGTAGGCGCAGATCGCGCGCCGGGACGGTGGCCTCTCTCCGGGCGTCTGCAGGATCGCCAGCAGCGCCAGGAAGGAACCGACGCTGAGCGTCACCAGCCAGGCGTAGCCGCGTACGTTCTGCCCCCAGAAGACGAGCGGCAGGCTGACCACGGCGAGCAGTCCGGCGGCGGTCGCGAGCCGCCTGTTGCCGGCAAACAACCGCAGCGCCAGGGCCGCGACCAGCGCTCCGGTCAGGCCGTTGGCGATCACCGACGGCAGCCGCATCACCCAGGTGGCGTCTCCGAACCAGGCGACGAGCACATGCATGACGAGGTAGTAGAGGAGCATGTTTCCGCCGTCGTGCGCGATCCCGCGCCAGAGCGCGGCCCCATGCTGGGAGACGATCGCGAAGGTCGAGCCCTCGTCCAGCCAGAGGCTGCGGGTGCCGAGGTCGACAGCGGCCAGCAGCGCCCCGACGGCCGCCGCGACGACGATCGGGATCAACCCGCTCGGTACGCGGGACGCCTTTGGCACCCCTACGGTGCGTTTCGCCTCCCGCATCGGTGCGTCGCCTTCGGTCAAGGACCGGTTCACCGGCGTGAAGCTAGCGTCCGTGGCGGATCAGCGGCGGCCGGAGTCGCTCAGCGCGACGAGCGGATCATGCCGGCGCCAACGGTGTCGTTGGTCGTCTCATCGATCAGGATGAAGCTGCCGGTGGTGCGGTTGCGTGAATACGGGTCGACGACCAGCGGCGTCGAGCTACGCAGGTGCACACGGCCGATCTCGTTGAGCGCGAGCTGGTCGGCCTCGGTCTCGCGATCGAGCGTGTTGACGTCCACGCGGTATTCCAGCTTGTCGATGATCGCCTTGGCGGAGCGGGTGGTGTGATGGATCACGTAGCGCCCACCGGCCCGCATCGGCTCCTCGCTCATCCAGCAGACCATCGCCTCGAGCTCACGTGCCACGGTCGGGGCCTCGTCCGCGTCGACGATCATGTCGCCGCGGGAGATATCGATGTCGTCCTCGAGGCGCACGGTCACCGACATGCTCGGGAAGGCGACGTCGAGCGGGCCGTCGAAGCTGTCGATCGTCTTGACCTTGGTCTTGCGGCCACTGGGCAGCACCACCACGTCGCTGCCGGGACGGATCACCCCGGCGGCAACCTGGCCGGCATAGCCACGGTAGTCGTGGTGCTCGTCGCTCATCGGGCGCACCACCCACTGGACCGGGAAGCGCACGTCATCCATGTCGCGATCGGTGGCGATCACGACATGCTCGAGGTGGTAGAGCAGCGAGGGGCCCTGGTACCAGGGCATGTTCTCGGAGCGATTGACGACGTTGTCGCCCTTCAGCGCCGAGATCGGGATGAAGACGACGTCGGAGAGTTGCAGGCGCGTGGCCCAGTCGGTGAACTCGGCGACGATGTCGTCGAAGACCTGCTGGGAGTAATCGACCAGGTCCATCTTGTTGACCGCGACGACGAGGTGCGGGATCCGCAGCAGTGAGCTGATGAAGGCATGACGCCGGGTCTGCTCGCTGACGCCGTTGCGGGCGTCGATCAGCACGATCGAGAGATCGGCGGTGGAGGCGCCGGTGACCATGTTGCGCGTGTACTGCTCATGCCCCGGGGTGTCGGCGATGATGAACTTGCGCCCACCCTTGAAGCCGCCCGCGGGCGGTGCCTCGACGGCGACCGCGGCGCCGTTTCCGTTTGCGCTCGCCACGTTCGCCGCGCCGGCGGCGGTGCCGGTCTGGAAGTAGCGGTAGGCGACGTCGATGGTGATGCCCTGCTCACGCTCGGCGCGCAGTCCGTCGGTCAGCAGCGCCAGGTTGAGGTAGCCGTCGCCACGGCGCTCGGAGGTCTGCGCGACGTGCTCGAGCTGGTCCTCGAGGATCGACTTGGTGTCATGCAGCAGCCGCCCGATCAGCGTCGACTTGCCGTCGTCGACCGACCCCGCGGTGGCGATGCGCAGCAGCTCGCTGACCGCCGCCATCTAGAAGCAGCTCCCAACGGCCATCAGCATTCCCACGACCATCAGAAGTAGCCCTCGCGCTTGCGGTCCTCCATCGCGGCCTCGGTGACGCGATCGTCGGCGCGGGTCTCGCCGCGCTCGGTGATGCGCGTGGCGGCGATCTCGGCCACGACCGCCTCGAGCGTGAGCGCGGTCGAGCGCACGGCGCCGGTGCAGGTCATGTCGCCGACGGTGCGGTAGCGCACGGATGCCTCGAAGGGCACCTCGCCGTCAATCAGCTCGATGTGCGGGTTGAGCGCGTACAGCATGTTGTCGCGCTCGAACACCTGGCGCGTGTGCGCGTAGTAGATCGAGGGAACGGTGAGCTGCTCCTGGGCGATGTACTGCCAGACATCCATCTCGGTCCAGTTGGAGATCGGGAAGGCGCGCACCTGCTCGCCCTTGCGGATGCGGCCGTTATACAGCGACCACAGCTCAGGGCGCTGGTTCTTGGGATCCCATTGGCCAAAGTCGTCGCGGAAGGAGAAGACGCGCTCCTTCGCGCGGGCGCGCTCCTCGTCGCGGCGGGCGCCGCCGAAGGCGGCGTCGAAGCCGTGGCCGGCGATCGCGTCCAACAGCGTCACGATCTGCAGGCGGTTGCGCGAAGCCCGCGGACCGCTCTCCTCACGCGCGCGCCCATTGTCGATCGACTCCTGCACGCTGGCGACGATCAGCCGCTCGCCCAACTGCTCGATCAGCTGGTCGCGAAACTCGATCACCTCGGGGAAGTTGTGGCCCGTGTCGATATGCATCACCGGGAACGGGAAGCGGCCGGGGCGGAAGGCCTTCTCGGCCAGGCGCGTCAGCACGAGCGAGTCCTTGCCGCCGCTGAACAGCAGCACCGGGCGCTCGAACTGCGCGGCCACCTCGCGCATGATGTAGATCGATTCGGCCTCGAGCGTCTGGAGGTGGGAGAGCTCGTATCTGGCGCGTGTGGTCACTTCGGTTTCAGCCTGTGTCGTCATGGTCGCGGTTGTCGGGGCAGGGTAAGCATCTCTTAAACACGCGCCGCGGCAAAACGCTGCGGCGTCACAGGTGCAATCCGCACTCGGTCTTGTCCTCGCCGACCCAGCGGCCCTCGCGGCCACTGCCGGGAAGCGTGCACGGGGCGCAACCGATCGAATCGTAGCCGTGATCGTGCAGCGGGTTGTAGGGCAGGTCGTGCCTGACGATGTAGCTCCACACGTCCTTGCCGGTCCAGTCGGCCAGCGGGTTGAGCTTCCAGATGCCACGCTTCTCGTCGCGCTCGAGCTTCGCGACGCCGGCGCGCGTCTGTGACTGCTCGCGGCGGATCCCACTCACCCAGGCCTCGACGCCGGCGAGCGCGTGATCGAGGCCGTCGACCTTGGCCTGCCCGCAGCAGTTCTCCCGCGTCCACGGTGCGCCCGAACTGGACACGTCGATCACCTCGATCTCGAGGCCGAAGCGCTCCTCGAAGCGCTTCCAGGTGGCGAGCGTCTCGGGAAACAGCACACCGGTGTCGATCGTGAACAGCTTCGCCTCGCGCGTGATCTCGCTCAGCATGTGCGCCAGCACCGTCTCCTCCTTCTGGAACGAGCAGGCCGTCTTCAGCTGCGGGTGGAAGTGCTCGACCGCGTAGGCGAGCACCTCTTCGGCGCTTGCCTGTTCGAGATCGGGAGTGGTGGTGGACATGAGGCTTCTTCAGCGTAGCGATCGAATTACAAGAGAGCTTCGCTCGATGCGAGCCTTGTCCGCGCGAAGCTGGTGATCAAAGTGCGCATTCGCCCTCCCCGCGGATTACCTCGAAAGGCTGATTCTTGGACCAGTCGATGAAGTAGTTCATGTTCTCCAGCGTGAACTCCACCGGCATCGCCAGGTCCTTGACCTGCTCCTCGAAGGCCTGCACGCCGACGCGGGCGGCAAAGGCGTTGAACTCCTCGCCGTCCTGGCGCTCGGCCTCGTAGAAGCGGACCCAGCGCTCGATCGCGTCCGGCACGCGCTTCGCCGGCAGCCGTGTCTTGAGCCGGTCGCCGAAGCGCACCTCGCCCTGCTCGTAGGAGCCGCCGATGTGCGCGATATAGGCCGGGATCGTGTGCTGGCCGACCTTGATCGAGGCTCCGTAGAAGCCGATGTTGGCGATGTGGAACTGGCTGCAGCCGTTCGGGCAGCCGCTCATCTTGATGTGGATCCGGCGCGTCAAAGGGTCCTCGATGTTCATCTCGAGCAGGCGATCGCTGACGGCCCGGTTCAGCCCCATCGAGCTCGTGATCCCGAGCTTGCAGGAGTCCGTCCCGGGGCAGCTGACGACGTGGGTGATCTCGTCCGCGCCGTGATCGCCGAGGCCGAGTTGACGCAACCGCTTCCAGACGTCGTAGACCGCCTCGTCGCGGACCCAGCGCAGCACCAGGTTCTGATGCAGGGTCGTGCGGGCATACCCGCCCGAGAACTCACGCATGACCTCGGCGAGACCGCGCAGCTGATCGGAGGTGAGGTCGCCGAGCGGAACCATGACCTCGACCGTCGAGAAGCCCGCCTGGCGCTGGCGCTGGACGTTTGACTCGAGGAAGCGGTCGAAGGCGCGCTGATCGCCGTTGGGCGAACCCGTGCTCAGGGGCTTCGCCGGAGCGTGCGCCCGCTCGTCGTGCTCGAGCAGCAGCCCGTCGAGCGAGAAGTCACGCTCGGCGACCCAGTCGCCCTGCAGCTCCTCGTCGACCATCTCACGGAAGGCATCGATCCCGATCTTGTCGACCAGCACCTTCAGGCGCGCGCGGGCGCGATTGACCCGCAGGAAGTCCTGGCGGTCGAAGATGCGGACCACCGCCTCGGTGACCTTGAGGTAGTCACCGTTGTCGAGCTCCACGAACTCATACAGCAGGTGACCGAGCCGCGGCATGATCGCGGTGCCCCCGCCGGCCAGCACCGTGACGCCCCGGATGCCGTCCCGGAGCGCCGGGATGAAGGCGATGTCATGGATCTTGGTGATCGCATTATCGGCGTCCGTCGCGGTGAACGCCGTCTTGAACTTGCGCGGCATCGCCTGGGTCGTGGGGTGCCGTACGAAATATCTGACATAGGCCGCGGCGTAGGGCGTGATGTCGAAGAGCTCGCCCGGCAGCGTGCCCGCGCGCGGGTCGCCGGTGACGTTGCGGATCGTGTTGCCGCAGCCCTCGCGGCTCGAGAGGCCCGCGTCGCCCAGTTCCGCGATCAGCTTGGCCGCATCGTCCAGCGGCACATGGTGCAACTGGATGTTCTGGCGCGTGGTGATGTGGCCCTTGCGCAGCGGCACGTACCTGTCGATCCCCTCGGCGAAGGCATCGAACTGGTCCGGCGTGACCCCACCCAACGGCAGCTTCACGCGAACCATCTGCACACCCGGCTGGCGCTGGCCGTAGACGCCCTGCTTGAGGCGGAACTTGACGAACTCGGCTTCCTCGAGCTGGCCCGCGAGGAACTTGCCGGCCTCGGTGGTGAAGTCGTCGAACTCACGCGTGAGGATCGGGATCACACGCCCGGGCACGTTCTGGAGCAGCTCCGGGTTCTCCAGGGAGCCCTCCTTGGGCTGGGCGTATCCGTGCTCTTCAGCTTCCAGCGAGGCGTTCGGTGCCATCTGTCTTCCTCTGGATGGGGGGCTCGAGTCCGTGTTTCCGGCGGGTCGTAGGCCGCCGGAACGTGCGGAAGGGACAAAATACCAAATCCGGACCAGCTTATAGGTATTTCGGCAGCATGACACGATTCTGAACCCCTGGTCGGGCGCTCGCGGCAAGCGCCTGACGCGGCTCCACAGCGCCTGACGCGGCTCCACAGCCTGACGCGGCACTACAGCGACAGATCCGGCTGGCGGGCGACGGCCTCGGCCAGCGCGGCCCGCTTCCACGGGCCGGGCTCTGGCGCCCCGGCCGGGAGCGCCACGGGCGCTGTGTCGCGCCGGAACCGCTCGATCGCGGCCACGGCAGCTGCCGCCTCCTCCGGGGAGGCGCCGCGCGTGACGATCTGAGGCTGCGGGGCGCTCGCCACCGCTAGAGCGGGATGTTCCCGTGTTTGCGCCGCGGTCCGGGCTGGCGCTTGGTCTCGAGCATCCGCAACGCTTCGATCAGCTTCGGGCGGGTCTCGTGCGGGATGATGACGTCGTCGATGTAGCCGCGCTCGGCCGCGATGTAGGGGTTGTTGAAGTGCGCCTTGTACTCCTCGATGCGCTCGACGCGCTCGGCCGCCGGGTCCTGGGCGGCGGCGATCTCACGCCGGTAGATGAGGTTCACGGCGCCCTCGGCGCCCATCACCGCGACCTCCGCGGTCGGCCACGCGAAGTTCATGTCGGCACCCAGGTGCTTGGAGCCCATCACGTCATAGGCGCCACCGTATGACTTGCGGGTGATCACGGTCAGCTTCGGCACGGTCGCCTCCGCGTAGGCATAGAGCAGCTTGGCGCCGTGACGGATGATCCCGTTCCACTCCTGCGCGGTACCCGGCAGGAACCCCGGAACATCACAGAACGTCACGATCGGGATGTTGAACGCGTCACAGGTGCGAATGAACCGCGAGGCCTTCTCCGATGCCTCGATGTCAAGCACCCCGGAGAGCTGCGCCGGCTGGTTGCCGACCACGCCCACCGCGTAGCCGTCGAGCCGGCCGAACCCGCAGATGATGTTGCGCGCGAACAGCTCATGCACCTCGAAGAACTCGCCGTCGTCGACGATGTGGTCCACGACCGCGCGCATGTCGTAGGGCCGGTTCGGGTTGTCCGCAACGATCGTGTCGAGCTCCGGATCCGCGCGCTGCGGATCATCGGCCGAGATCGCACGCGGCGGCGTCTCGAGATTGTTCTGCGGCAAGAACGACAGCAGGTAGCGGGCGTCCCGCAGGCACTGGTCCTCATCCTCGGAGGCGAAGTGCGCCACCCCCGAGCGGGTGCTGTGCGCGATCGCCCCGCCGAGGTGCTCGACATCCACGTCCTCGCCTGTGACCGTCCTGACGATGTCAGGGCCGGTGATGAACATGTTCGAGGTCTGCTTGACCATGAAGATGAAGTCGGTGATCGCCGGCGAATACACCGCCCCGCCCGCGCACGGACCCATGATCAGGCTGATCTGCGGGATCACGCCGCTGGCGCGCACGTTGCGGAAGAAGACATCGCCATAGCCGCCCAGCGCGACCACGCCCTCCTGGATCCGCGCGCCCCCGGAATCGTTGATGCCGACGATCGGGCAGCCGATCTTCTCGGCCAGCTCCATCACCTTGCACATCTTCTCGCTGACGACCTCACCCAGCGACCCGCCGATCACCGTGAAGTCCTGCGAGAACACACACACCCGCCGGCCATCGATCGTGCCGTAGCCGGTGACCACGGCATCCGCATACGGGCGGTTGCGCTGCATCTCGAAGTCCATCGTGCGATGCCGCACGAACACGTCCAGCTCCTGAAACGAGCCCGCATCGAGCAGCTTCTCGATCCGCTCCCGCGCCGTCAGCTTGCCCTTCGCATGCTGCTTCTCGACGGCCGCGGCGCTGCCGGCATGGATCGCCTCGTGCTTCAGCGCCTCGAGCTGCCGCAGCTTCTCGGCGTAGGTCTGCAGCGCGTGCTCCTGCGTCTCCGGATGGACGTCGGTCATGGCATCCGGCACTGTACCGGCGGGGGCCCCGCTGGGCCCCCGCCCTGTCCGGCATCGATCGGTTGCCGCCACCTGCCGGCTCGCCGTCGGATTCCGGCTATCCCGCTTCCTGCTGACGCCCCAGGCACCCACCGGTGATCGTCTGGACGCCACCAGCGACCGGCACCCCACCGGAGGTCACTGAGAGTGTGATCGTGTTGCCGCTGGCGTCGACCGGAATCAACAGTGTCTGGCTGCCTCCTGCCGCGAGCGGGCCGATCGTCGCCGGACCGTAGCCGGCGGTCGTGCTACCGGTAGCACTGACCGTGAAGCTCGCCGGCAACGTCGCATCGGCGGCGTTCATCAATTGCACCACCAGGACACCTCCACCGGGCGGGAATTCCGCCTCGCCGAAGGTTGGGGTGCAGAACAGACCTACGAACGTCGCGCCGGCGTGAGCGGCACAGGAGTCTATGTAGGAGGCGCCGTTGATCAACGTGCTCGTCCCCGATGTGACCGTCAGCTTCCCGGTGGCGCCCGAGCTCACCGGAACCGTGACGGTCTCGGTCGCGCCGGGATTCAGCGGGCCATAGGTCGTGCCGTTGACGTCGAAGCTGGCCACCGCGGTCGCCGCGGCCCCGTTGCTCAGCGTCACGATCACGCCACCGGCCTGGCAGCTGAGCGCGGCGGTGGCCATGGGAGCGGAGGTGGGCGCCACGGGAGGGGAGGTGGGCGCCACGGGAGGCGAGGTGGGCGCCACGGGAGGGGAGGCGGGCGCCACGGGACACTGGTCTGACGGGACGCTCTGGTGAAGCAGCACGTCACCACCTGAGCTGACCTTGAGCGCCGTGTTGCCGCTCGCCAGCCCGACGGTAACCGTGAGACTCTTGCCCGCTGCGACGGGCCCATAACCCTTGCCGTTGACCTCGAACGTCGCGGCCGCAGTCGCGCCGGCGCCGTTGCTCAGCGTGAGCGTCTCATATCCCGGACCGTTGACCCCGCAGGTGCTGGCGGCATGCGCGGATGGCCGGGCGAGCTTGACCTTTGCCTTGGTCGTCGGCTTGGGCTTCGGCGTCGGCTTGGGCGTCGGCTTGGGCTTCGGCTTGGGGTTCGGCTTGGGCTTCGGCTTGTGGAGGTAGACGGCCACCTGCACGTTGCCCTGATCAAGGTTCCAGCAGTTAGTCGGGAACACCGTGCGCTCGGTCAGGACCCGGCGCCGGCAGCCCGCCGCCGGGCCCCGGCACAGCTTCGCCCGGATGCTCGCCGGCAGCGCTACACCAACTGTCTCACCCTTGGTCAGGGTGCGCTGACCGACCCGGAAGATGACCCCGTAGGTCGTGCAGCCGTGGTTGGCGGTGACCGTGGTCTTGAGGACCTTCAGCACCGTCAGCGTCTGCTTCATGTCCGCAGTCAAGGCGCTGCCGGTCGCATGCACACCGACGAGCACCGCGTACTGGCCGAGCACGCCGTTCGCGCTCAGATCGCCGACGGCCTGTCCGACGTTCAGCGTGTCCTGGCTACACGCACCGGGGTGCGACTGGGTCGCCGGGTCATACGTAAGCGGAGTGCGTTTGATCGCAGCCGTCGCCCCCACGCTCGCCTGCAAGAGAATCGCG
>JBOGYJ010000145.1:0-24458 GCA_050696795.1 Solirubrobacteraceae bacterium
TCGAGGAGATCATGAACGGCTTCGAGGGTCGCCCGCACTGGGGCAAGCGCCACTTCCAGACCGCCGAGACGCTGGCGCCGCGCTACCCCGAGTGGGAGCGGTTCGCTCGGGTGCGCGCGCGCATGGACCCCGCGGGGCTGTTCGCCAACGCCGAGCTCGACCGCGTGTTGGGGCCAATGCGACCCCTGGTACACCCCTCCTAGAAGCAGTGGTCGCCTCCTCCCCTTCGCGGCGCGGCGGTGTCCGGTTCAGTGCAGGAGGGCGGCCAGCAGCAGGATCGGCGCCGCCACGAACACCAGCGCGCATAGCACAACGAGGGCGCGAAGCGCGACCGGCCTCCGCCGTACATCGGTGTAGACCGTGTAGGTCGTCTCGGGCTGGTTGGTCGTCTCGGGCTGGTTGGCGGTAGATCCGGCGCCATCCGGTGCGTTCGGTTGGGCAGAGGCTCCGGCCTCCGCCTCGGGAGCCTGAGTCTTCGCGGCCCCGGCACTATCAGCCTCAACTCGAGGCTGAGGGATAGCGGTGGGCGACGCACGCATGCGGCCGATGACCTCCTCGAGCTCCGAAGCAAACTGCGCCGGCGTTGACTGTCGCTGATCTGGGCCTTTGCTAAGCGCGCGCTCGACCACGGCGTCCAGTGAGGTCGGTATTTCGTCTCGAACCGCCCGGACAGACGGAGGTGCCGACGAGACGTGCGCGTACATCTTGGCGGCCGAGCTCTCCACCGGGTAGGGGACCTGGCCCGTGAGCGCGACGTAGAGGACGCAGCCGAGTCCGTAGATGTCGACCCTCAAGTCGGCCTCCTCGCCACTGATGTATTCCGGCGCCACGTAGTCATAGGCTTCGATCAGGTGTTCTTGGATGGTGAGACCTGTCATGTCGTGTTTGCGCTTGGCAAGCCCGAAGTCAGTCAGATAGGCCATGCCCTGGGGCGTCACCAGCACGCTGGAAGGGCGGACTCGGCGATGGATGACATCGAGCGCATGAGCCGCCTCAAGCGCCGATGCCGCCTGGGTGAGGATCGATACCGCCTGCTCGATCGGAAGCGGTCCGTCTTCGGTGACGATGCGATCGACTGATCGCCCGTCCACCCAGCGCGTGGCGATGAATAGGTGGCCATCCACCTCGCCCGCCTCGTAGATCGGCAGCACGTTGGGGTGCTCGCAGGAGGCGATCAAGGTTGCCTCGCGGTTCAGACGGGCCCGCACGACGGGGTCTCGCGCGAGTTCCGGCGCGACTGTTCGTAGGGCGACCCTCCGGCCAAGTCGTGTGTCGCGCGCCCGGTGAATCGTGCCCATCCCACCCTCGCCAATCAGCTCTTCTAGCTCATAACCGGCGAACCGGTCCGTCATTGGCTGCACCCAGTGGGCCTTCCACCGTAGCCCGTGGGCTAAACGCCGATCTTCTGGCCCGTAAGCGGCCTCCACGCATATGCGCGCCGCGCCGGGGGTAGCCGAGCGTAGGGGGGGGATCTGCGCGATCCGTGCGCAGCCATGCCCTCTCTCGCTGTGCCTATACGGCGCACTGCGTCACGCCCATGACGATCCAGAGCCCGCACAAGAGCATCACGCCCTCAGGCACGACCAAGAGCATCGAGAGGCTCCAGGAACGCGCGGGCGTCTCCGCCGCCCAGGCCGAGCCATTTCCGCTGGGCCGCCGGGGCCGCCGGCGCCTGCCCTTTACGCGGCAGCTGCCGCTTGCCCAGCTGTTCGTCGGGCTCCTGCTGATAACGCTCGCCGCCGCGGTGCTGCGGCTCTACGTCACCCGGGGGCTGTCGCTGGAGGAGATCCGCAACATCGACCAGGTCCGCGTGTCCTTCGGGACGCTGATCTCGCACCTCATCCACCGTGGGGTCTACGCGCCTCTTGATCCCGTACTGCTCTGGCTCGCCGTGCACCTCTTCGGCGACGGCGACGCGGCCGTGCGGCTGCCCGGCGAGGTGGCGGGCATCCTGACCGTCCCCGCGCTCGCCTGGCTCGGCGCCGAGCTCTTCGACCGTCGCACGGCGCTCGTCGCGGCCGCTCTGAGCGCGGTCTCCCCGATTCTCGTCTGGTACAGCCAGGAGGCGAGCCCCTACGCGCTGGTCGCGCTGTTCGGAACGCTCGCGGTAACGGGCACCGTCCGTGCCGCCCGTCGCGGCGGACGCGCGGACTGGACGCTGCACACCATCGCGGGAGCACTGGTGGTGTGGTCAGACTGGTCGGGCGTCTTCATCCTCGCGGCTACGGAACTCGTGCTCCTCGGCGCAGCCATCGATCGGCGAACGGACCGGGTGGCGCTCCGTCGGATGCTTCTGCGGTGGGGTGCCGCGTCGCTGGCGCTGGCCTACCAGCTCGTCCCGCTCGTCCTGCTGTTCGCATCGCAGCTGCGGACGGGAGGCGGGCTCGTCGGCCCCTTCTCGGTGTCCGCCTCGGGCGTGTCGTTCTACACGGCGGTGTCAAACGCGTCGTGGGCGATCTTCGGGTTTCAGCCGTCGGTTATCACGAGCGCCCTCTCGGCAGTCTGGCCGCTGGCGATGCTGGCCTGTCTGCTCTCGATCGGGCGCGGCGTCCCCCGCCGCGGGCTTGTGCTGGTGGGCTGTGCCGTCACTCCACTGCTCGGGCTGCTAGCGCTCGGGGTGGCTGTCCCGGGGGCGTTTGACGTCCGCTTTGCCGCTGCGGCCACGCCGCTGCTCGTCCTGCTGTTTTCCCGTCTCGGCCTGGGCTGGCCTCACAGCAACATCAGCCGTGGGCTGATCGTCGGCGCGGTATTCCTGCTGCTCGGCGGCGCGCTCATCAATCAGCAGCTCAATCACGCCAATCCGCGCCGCTCCGACTACGGCCAGGCATTGACCTTCGTGCACTCGAGAGCCTCGGCCAGAAGCGTCGTCCTGTACGAGCCGAGCGACTTCAAGCTGGTCCTGCGCCGGCTCGCGCCGAAGCTCTCGGCGCGGCCGCTCACGCGGACGCTTCCGACCCGAGCCGCCGACCACGAGGTGTTCGTCGTCACCTCCTTCCAGAACGACCCCTCCGCCCTGAGCTTGAGGAACCGTGAGATCGGCGCCCTGCGCGCCACCCGCCATCTCGTGCTCGAGCGTTCCTATCCCGACGTCAGAGTCTGGCTGTTCAGGTGAGTCCGGACGGCGTCGACATCCGGCTGAGACGGCCAACCTGGGACCCGATCCCTCGGGGACTGCCGGTTCGCACCAGGGTGCGGCTGGGGGCGACGGTGGGCGTGCCCTTGGTGATCTTCTACCTCTACTGGCTGATCGACCCCTCGCGGATCGGCAACCCGATCCTCTACGCGATGCTGCTGTGCGCTGAGCTGCTCAACGTCATCCAGGCGATCGGGTTTTGGTGGACCTGCGCACACGAACGGATTCGCGAGCCGAAGACGCCGAAGCAGCCCGTCGCGGTCGATGTCCTGATTCCACGCTATGACGAGCCGCCCGAGATCGTCGAGCTGACAGTCGCGGCGGCCGCCGGACTACGCGGACACGACGTCCGCGTGTGGCTGCTGGATGACGGCAACAGCCCTGAGATGTGGCAGATCGCCGAGGCCAACGGCGTCGGCTACATCACCCGGCCCGTACACGATCACGCCAAGGCCGGGAACATCAACAATGCGCTCAACCAGGTGAGCGCGCCGTACGTGGCGATCATCGACTGCGATCACGTCGTCTTCCCGGAGTTCCTCGAGGCAACCCTCGGCCACTTCGAGGAGGACGAGCGCCTTGCGTTCGTCCAGACCCCTCAGTACTACGCCAACGGCGACCAACCCGGTGTACCCGGCGCGGCCTGGCACCAGCAGACCCTCTTCTTTGGCGCCATCGCGCGCGGCAAGGACGGGCTGGGTGCCACCTTCTGCTGCGGAACCAACGTGATCTTCCGCCGCGCGGCGCTCGAGGAGACAGGTGGATTCCCCACCCACTCGATCACCGAGGACTTCGCCCTCTCGATCACCCTGCACGAGCGTGGCTGGCACACCGCCTATCTCCCCAAGATCCTCGCCTCCGGCCTTGGCCCCGAGGACATGGCCGCCTACACCACGCAGCAGCTGCGCTGGGCTCGCGGCTGCCTGGCCGCGATCCCTCAGATCGTCACCGCTCGCCTGCCGTGGCGGTTGCGCGCCCAGTACCTCCTGTCCGGCCTCTACTGGCTCTCGGGGTGGACGGTGCTCTTCTACATGGCGTTCCCGGCGGTTCGGATCCTGTTCGGCGTGCAGCCGCTGGCGCACCTCACCGCCCCGATCTTCCTCCTTCATTTCTCGCCGTACTTCCTGCTGGCGCTCTCGACCGCCGCGCTCGCCGGCGCCGGCTCATACACGTTCGGCGCGCTGGCGTTGGCGGCGTCCTCCTTCTGGGTGTTCATCGTCGCCTCGGGGCTGACGGTGGCTCGCCGCCGCAGCTCCTTCAAGGTCACGCCGAAGACCGCCGCCAACCGCCGCCAACCTCGGGCCGTCTGGCCGGCTCTGGCCGCCATCGCCTTTCTGACGGTCGTCTCGGTCTACGGCCTGGCTCACAGCCACACATCGGCGACCTACAACAACGTCGCGTTCGCGCTGTTTCACATCTGCATCCTGCTGACCGGCTGCTGGCCGGCCTTGCGGCGACCACCACAGTCATCGATCGGAGCGGCGGTGCCCCAGGCTGCCAGGCCAGTCTCGGCGCCCGCGCCGGCGCCGTCGGCCAAGGCTCCCTCGGGCACTCGCGCCGATGTCATGCGACCATGAGGAGGCATCAGCTGATGGCTGCCGCCGCGATCGCTTCCCTGCTGCTCTCGGCTTGCGGCGGGGGTGCGGCGAAGCACGTGGGCCACGGTGCACCCTCGGCCACCACCTCGGCGTCTCCGGATGCTCAGGCAAAGGCAGCCGCGCGTTCATTCCTCGCGACCTACGTGAGCTCGAGCGGACGCGTAAAGCGGATTGACCAGGGTGGCGACACGGTCAGCGAGGGCCAGGCCTACGGGATGCTGATGGCCGCAGCGCTCGGCGAGCGCAAGACGTTTGACTCGATCTGGTCCTGGACGCGGGCGAACCTGATGCAGAGTGACGGCCTGCTCGCCTATCACTGGTCAGGCGGCCACGTCGTCAGCGCTACCCCGGCGGCAGACGCGGACCTCGAGAGCGCCCGCGCACTGCTCCTCGCCGGCCGCCGCTTCGGCGAGCGCTCCATAACGAGGGCCGCGATCAGCCTTGGTAAGGCGATCCTCGCGCACGAGACCGCCCGCGCGGGGAGGCTCGATCTTCTGATCGCCGGTCCCTGGGCGAGCAAGGGCTCATACGTCGTCGTCGACCCGAGCTATATCGATCCTGCCGCGCTCGGCGCGCTGGCCGCTGCGACCGGCAATCCCCGTTTCTCGCAGCTGGCCTCGGACGGGCGCACACTCGTCAACGAGTTGACCCGCCCACTCCCGCCCGATTGGGCGACGGTGAACACGACCACTGGCGTTCCGACGCCGGTGAGCGCAGCCAGCAGCACGAGCGGTCCTGGGATGTTCACGTTCGATGCTCCGCGTACGCTGGTCTGGTTCGCGGTCGGGCCGGCCGCCGCAGACCGTACGGCTGTCGCCCGTGCCTGGAGCGTGTTCAGCGCGACCGCGCCGAAGGACATCGTCACCGAGCACCAGCTCGATGGAGCGCCAGCCGGAAGCGATCACAACCCGGTGACGCTCGTGGCTGTCGCGGCTGCGGCCAAAGCCGCCGGCGACGACGGAGCCGTCGACGGTCTCCTCAACGAGGCGACGACGCTCAACCGACAGCATCCGACCTACTACGGCGCCGCCTGGCTCGCGCTGGGACGCCTGCTACTGAGCACGGATCTGCTCAGGGCGCCACGGTAGGGGGCGGTCCAGCGGGACCGCCCCAGTCGCATCAGTCGGGCAGGGGGTTGCCGAGGTCCCTGGCGTAGTCGAGACGGGCCATGTCCTGGGCGTCGAGCTCGATCTCGCCGGCGGCCATGTTCTCCTCCAGATGCGCGACAGTGCTCGTTCCCGGGATCAGCAGGATCCGCTCGGAGCGGTGCAGCAGCCAGGCGAGCGCGACCTGTGAGGGCGTGACGCCGTGCCGGTCGGCGACCTCGGCGACGGCTGGGTCGGCGGCCAGCTGCTTGGGGCCGCCGCTGAAGGCCGAGCCGAGCGGGAAGAACGGCACGAAGGCGACGCCGCGCTCCTCGCACAGCGCGAGCTCGTCCTCGCCGGCGCGGTTGACGACGCTGAAGGCGTTCTGCACGCAGGCGATGTCGACCAGCTCGAGCGCGCGCCGGACCGTGGCGGTGCCGGCGTTGGAGATCCCGATCAGGTCGAGCTTGCCCTCCTGGCGCAGGTCCTCGAGCGCCCCGAGCTGTTCGGCCAGCTTGCCCTCGGAGTCGTTCTCGTCCATCAGCCGCAGGTTGACCGCGTCGATGCGCTCGATCCGCAACGCCCGCAGGTTGTCCTCGACGCCCTGGCGCAGGGCGGCGGGATCGTCCCAGGGCTGCCAGCCGCCGCTGTCGTCGCGGCGGGCGCCGACCTTGGTGACCAGCTTCAGATCTTCGGGATAGGGGTGCAGCGTCTCACGGATCAGGTCGTTGACGACATCGGGTCCGTAGTACTGCGAGGTGTCGATGTGATCGACGCCGAGCTCGACCGCGCGGCGCAGCACGGCGCGGGCGGCGTCGGGGTCGCGGGGCGGTCCGAAGACGCCCGGACCGGCGAGTTGCATCGCGCCCAAGCCGATGCGGTTGACGGGCTTGTCGCCCAGAAGTGATGTGTTGCTCATGCCAGACAGCTTGCTCCGAGCGATGCCATCGGACAAGAAGTTAGCTGATTCTGTGATTCCCACCACCAGCTTGCGGGAAGCTCATGCCAGATGCCCGATGAGATCAGACGCAGGTCCGACGAGGACGCCGAGCGCGAGCTGCGCGTGGACAGAGGCGGCGAGCAGCCCGGTGGCGCCGAGGGCGGCGACGAGAGCAACTCGGCGAAATGGCTGATCGACCATCCGAGCGATACCGATCCGCTCGGCGACACCGATCAGCATTCGGATCCCGAGAGCCTGCCACCGCATCGCGAACACGAGAATCAGCGCCGTCGCGGTTAGGCTGCGAGCGCGGTCACGGCTAAGCTGTGGCGCTCGTCCGGTTGGGGGCTGAGCGTTAGGTGGGTGGCATGCGGCTGGGGGCTGAGCGTCAGGTGGGTGGCGCTCAGGTCATTGTCGGGTGCAGTGCGACCTTGGTGTAGCCGTCAACACGCCGGTCGAACTTCTCATAGGCGTCAGGGCCCTCCTCGAGGGGCAGGTCATGGCTGACGATGAAGCTGGGCGTGGCCCGATCGGCGATGATCAGGTCGCCCAGTCGCCGCATGTAGCGCTTGCAGTCGCACTGGCCGGTCCCGAGCCGGATGCCCTTCTGCCAGAGCATGCTTTCACGTAGCCGTAGGCACCGCCCGCCATCCCCGGGTTGACGGTCAGGCAGAAGGCCGTGTAGCCGGCCACGCAGTTCTTGCAGAAGCCGCAGGAGATGTTGAAGGGCACGACCACGCGGTCGCCCCTGCGCAGGCTGACGACGGCGTCGCCGACCTCCTCGACCACTCCGAGATTCTCGTGGCCGAAGACCATTTCGGGATCGGCGCCGGCGCGACCCTCGTACATGTGCAGATCCGAGCCACAGACGCAGGTGGTCGTCAGCCGCAGGATCACGTCGCCGGGGTGCTCGATCCGGGGGTCCTCGACCTGCTCGACGCTGATCTCAAACGGGCCTTTGTAGACGAGTGCTCTCATCTTGCTGCCTCCTTACGTCGGTGGTTTCGGGTGTCAGCCGCTCCGCGAGCCGCGCTTCTGGCCGACAGCGCGGATCAGCTGCGCCTTGCCCATCTTCGAACGGCCTTCGATGCGCAGGCGGGCGGCCTCGTGGCGGAGCTCCGTGACGGTCATCGCGCCGGCTCCGGTCCCCGTGCCGGTCGTCGCTCCGCGCTTACGGGCCGCTGCCTTGGCGCCCTCACGACCGAGTGCGGAGCGGGTCTCCGACGAGAGGTGACTGATCGTTCGCTTGCCCCGTGCTGCGGTCTGGGCCTTCTTGACGTTGTGCCGCGCGGCTTGGCGTTGTTTGTTGGTCGTCATGTCGTGGTCCTACCCGCGACATCGCCGTTATCCGCGCGTCTGTCATGAACGTGGGCGGTGTCGGGCTCGGCGGCGGTCGCGGGCGCGATCGGCGCCCATATGTCAAGCACGGACGGTGACTCCGAGTCGAGCAGGCCATCCATGGGTAGAGAACGAGCATGTATCTAGGGCTTGTTCTAGTCGTCCTCGCGATTCTCTTCGCGTTCGTCGGGATCTTCGCCGGCGGGGTCTTCACGATCGTGCTCGTCCCGCTGGCCGTGATCGGCGCCGTGGGTGCCGCGACGGCAGTCGTGAGCGCGCGCGCCGCCGGCATCACCGCGACGCTCACCCAGCAGCCCGAGCCGCAGGCGACCGGGCGCGCGCGGCGTGGCCAGGGACCGCCTGCGGGCGAGGTTCCGGTCACGCCCGACGAGTACGTCGAGGCCCGCCAGAGGAGTCAGTAAAACCGGAGCGCTTCGGCGCTCCGCACCACGAAGGAGCCGAAGTCGATGTCGAGTACCGACAGTGCCGTGAGCATCCTCGATGACTCACGCAAGCAGGAGCGCGAGCACGTCGTCGAGCTGCTCACCAGGGCGTACTGGATGGAGATCGAGACGGTGATGAACTACGTCGCGGGCTCGATCAACCCCGATGGCGTGCGGGCACGGCAGATCGCCGCCTCACTCGAGCAGGACGTCCAGGAGGAGCTCGGTCACGCGCGGATGTTCGGTGAGCGGATCAAGGAGCTCTACGGGGTCGTGCCGAGCTCGACCGAGTTCAGGGCCGAACAGGACTTCATGCGCCCACCTGAGCATCAGACAGATGTCGTCGGCCTGATCCGCGGCGTGATCGAGGCCGAGAGCGGCGCGATCGAGCACTACAGCCGGATCGTCGCCGAGACCGAGGAGATCGACCCGGTGACCCAGGACATGGTGATCGCGATCCTGCACGACGAGGAGGGGCATCGCCGCCTGTTCGAGGGTTTCCTGCGCGAGTACGAGCAGGAGGCCAAGGCGTGATGAGTGGCGAGCTGAACGGCAAGAAGGTCGCGTTCCTGGCGGCCGACGGCGTCGAAGAGGCCGAGCTGGTCGAGCCCCGCAAGGCGGTAGAAGAGGCGGGCGCCGAAACGGTGGTCGTGTCGATCAACTCCGGTGAGATCCAGGCCTTCAACCACCTCGACCACGGTGACAGGATCAAGGTCGACGTGACCGCGAAGAGCGCCGACGCGGCGCAATACGACGCTTTGGTGCTGCCCGGCGGCGTCGCCAACCCAGACTTCCTGCGCGGCGATCAGGACGCGGTGCGCTTCGTCAAGGACTTCTTCGAGCAGGACAAGCCGGTTGGCGTGATCTGCCACGGCCCATGGACGCTGGTCGAGGCCGGTGTGGTGCGCGGCCGCACGCTGACCTCGTGGCCGACGCTGCAGACCGACCTGCGCAACGCGGGGGCGGAGTGGGTCGACGAGGAGGTGCACGTCGACGGCCGGCTGGTCTCGAGCCGCAAGCCCGACGATCTGCCGAGCTTCAACAGGAAGGTCGTGGAGGTGTTTGCAGGTACAGAAGGCGGCCGGTCATGAAGCTCGGCTACTTCCTCTCGTCTGAGGAGTTCGGCCCGCGTGAGCTCGTCGCCCAGGCAGTGAAGGCACAGCAGGCCGGGTTTCAAGATCTCTGGATCTCAGACCACTTCCATCCCTGGAACGACGAGCAGGGGCATAGCTCGTTCGTGTGGTCGACGATCGGCGCCGTCGCGCAGGCGGCGCCGGGCATGGGCGTGACGACCGCCGTGACCTGTCCGACGGTGCGGATCCATCCGGCGGTGATCGCCCAGGCGGCTGCCACCGCGGCGCTGCTGCTCGACGGCAGGTTCGCGCTCGGCGTCGGCACCGGCGAGGCCTTGAACGAGCACATCCTCGGCGACCGTTGGCCCTCAGCCCCGGAGCGTCGCGAGATGCTCGAGGAGGCCGTCTCGATCATCCGCCAGCTGTGGATTGGCGGCGTACAGAGCCACCGCGGCAAGCACTACCAGGTCGACCACGCGCGGATCTACGACCTGCCCGACGAGACGCCGAAGATCCTGGTGTCGGGCTTCGGTTCGCGGTCGGTGGATCTCGCCGCGGAGATCGGCGATGGCTTCGTCACGGTCGGTCCCGATGCCGAATCGGTCGAGCGCTTCCGGTCGCAGGCGAAACGCGGCAAGCTCGTGGCGGGCGGGCTGAAGGTCTGCTACGACGCCGACGAGCAGCGCGCCAAGGAGACCGTGCACCGGCTCTGGCCCAACGAGGCGCTGCCGGGTGAGCTCGCCCAGGTGCTGCCGACGCCCTCGCACTTCGAGCAAGCCTGCCAGCTCGTGAGCGTCGAGGCCGCCAGCGAGGACGTGCCCTGCGGTCCCGACCTCGAGCAGCACGTCGCGGCCATCCGCGCCTACCAGGACGCCGGCTTCGACGAGCTCTACATCCAGCAGATCGGGCCGGACCAGGACCCCTTCTTCAGGGCCTTCCAGGAGGACGTGCTGCCCCACTTCCAGGACGACCGCGAGCTGGCGCACGCGGGCGGCAGGTAGCCGGCGCGCGGGCGGGGAGAGATGAGCAGAGCTCGGAGTGCGGTACTCGGACTGCTGATCGCGGCACCGTTCTACTGGGTGCTGATCGATACCACGAGCTCGCCCGAGCTGTACGTCGGCGGTGCCGCCGCCGTGATCGCGGCCGGCATCTACAGCGCGGCTTACCTCGAGTCGAGCAAGAACGCGGCGATCCGGCTGGGCTGGCTCACGCTCGCGCTGCGCGAGACGGCCAAGGTTCCACTGGGCACGCTGATCGTGTGCCGCGAGATCTTCGCGCAGACCTTCGCGCCGCGCGGGCGCCGCGGCGTCATCGAGGCCGACCCGTTCGACGCGGGTGAGGGCACGGCCTACGACCTCGGGCGTCGGGCGCTGGCCGAGGGCTTCCGCTCGTTCGCTCCCAACACGGTCGTCATCGGGGTCGATCCGGAGTCCGACAGGCTGCTGCTGCACCGTCTCGGACCGCAACGATGAACGCCTGGCTGCTCGCCGCCGTCGTGCTGGTGCTGGCGTGGCTGCCTTGCCTTGTCGTCTGTCTGCTCGGCAGTGAGCTCGATGCGCTGGTGGCGGTCGAGCTCGGCTCGACGATGCTGACGACCGTGTTGATGCTGCTGTCGATCGCGCTGCAGCGCCAGCCGTTCATCGACCTGGCGCTGGCCTTCGTGCTGGTTTCGATCGTCGGTTCGCTGGCGTTCGCGCGGATGATGGAGGAGGACATTTGAAGGACGTGGTGGCGTATGGGCTGCTGACCGCCGGCGTGCTGATCGAACTGATCTCGGTGCTGGGGATGTGCGTGATGCGCGACAGCCTCGATCGCCTGCACTGCGTCTCGCTGGCGAGTTGGGGAACGCTGCTGGTCGCAGCCGCGATCATCGTCGAGCAGTCGTTCTCGCTGCTCGGCGACAAGGCGCTGTTGGCGGGGTTCCTCACCGTGCTGCTGGGGCCGGTGCTGGTGCACACCACCGGCCGCAGCTTCCGGATCCGCACGCGCGGGGACTGGCGTGCGCTCGACGACTATCCCGTGGAAGAGCCAGAGCAATGACCGCGCTGCAGGTCTCGTCGCTGATAGTCGTCAGCCTGAGCGGGACGGCCATCGTCCTGACCCCCTCGCCGCTGCGGCAGACGCTGCTGATGGCGATCTTCGGCTTCTCGCTGACCGCTCTGTTCTTCGCCTTCCAGGCGCCGGATGTCGCCCTCTCAGAGCTGGTGGTTGCCGGCGTGGCGATGCCGATGATCATCCTCGCCGCGTTGCGCCGACTTGCCGACCAGCCGCCCGGTACGGAAGTCGAGGGCGCCAAGGAGCCGCGGAGCGAAGGCACCGACGAGGAGGACGAATGAGCCCACGCGGTCGGATGATGCTGTTCCTGGTGGCGGGCGCCAGCCTGCTCGCGGTGCTGCTGATCGGCCTGCACGGTCTGCCGGCGTTCGGTGACTTCCACGGATCCCTTGGGCATGCGGTGATGGCGCGTGAGCTGAAGGCGCGCCACGCCACCGACTACGTCACCGCGCTCAACTTCGACCTGCGCGGGTTCGACACCGTCGGGGAGGAGGCGATCCTGTTCGGTGCCGTCACCGGGGTCGTGATGTTGATGCGCCACATGCGCGACGAGGATCAATCCGAGCGTCGCACGCGGGCCGAGGAACATCGCTTCCAGGGCGCGAGCGAGGCGCTGCGGGTACAGGCGCTGTTGATGGTCGCACTGATCGTCGCCTTCGGCATCTATCTCGATCTGCACGGCGCGCTGACACCGGGTGGCGGCTTCCAGGCGGGAGTGGTGCTCGCCGCCGGCCCCTGTGTGGTGATGCTCGCCGGTCGCTACCTGACGCTGAAGAAGGTCGCGCCCGAATGGGTGATCGAGGCGCTCGAATCAGGCGGGGCGGCCGGCCTCGTGCTGATCGGCATCGGCGGGTTGGTGTTCAGCGGCATCTTCCTGGAGAACTTCCTGCCGCTGGGGACGCCCGACGAGCTGCTCTCGGCGGGCATGATGCCGATCGTCAGCATCGCCGTGGGTCTCGAGGTGACCGGCGGGCTGCTGCTGATCTTCAGCGAATTCCTCGACCAGGCGCTGCTGTCGACGAGCGAGGGGCAGTGATGAGCTTTCTGCCGTTCGCGGTTGCCGCCTGGCTGTTCGTCGTCGGCCTCTGGGGTGTGGTGACGAGCAACCACCTGGTGCGCACGGTGATCTGCCTCGGCGTGGTGCAGACATCGACCTACCTGGTGCTGCTCGGGGTCGGCTACCGCAACGGCGGCAAGGCGCCGATCGTCGCCGACATCTCCCCGCACTCGACGCTGGTCGACCCGGTGGTGCAGGTGCTGGTGCTGACCGACATCGTGATCGAGGCGACCGTGGCGGCGCTGTTGCTGGCGCTGATCGTGCAGGCCCACCGTCGCTTCGGCAGCGTCGACCCCGCGCAGCTGCGCGCACTGCGGCATTAGGAGAAACAGATGACGAGCCTCGCCGCGCTGCCGATGGCCGTGCCGTTCATCGCGGCGGCGCTGCTGGTCGCGTTCGGATCGGTGCTTCCACGCTGGACCAACGACGGCCTCGCGACGGGCGTGACGCTGGCGGTCCTGACCTTCTGCGTGCTGCTGGCGCACGACTCGGCTGGGCACGCGATCGCGTACTGGCTCGGCGGCTGGCGGCCGCGCGCGGGGGTCCCGCTCGGGATCGCGCTCGACATCGACCCGCTGGGTGCCGGACTTGCGGCCTTTGCTGCACTGATGGTGCTGGCCGCGTTCGTCTACTCGCTGCATTACTTCGACGCCGTCGCCGGGCTGTTCCACGCGCTGATGCTGATGTTCCTGATGGGCATGACGGGCTTCGCGCTGACCGGTGACCTGTTCGACCTGGTCGTGTTCTTCGAGCTGATGAGCGTTGTCGCCTATGCCCTGACCGCCTACCAGATCGAGGAGCGCGCCCCGATCCAGGGTGCGATCAACTTTGCGGTCACCAACAGCATCGGCGGCTACGCGATGTTCATCGGCACGGCCATGCTGTACGCGCGGACGGGCGCCCTCAACCTCGCGCAGATCGGCGCGGCACTCGACGGCCACCAGGCCGACCCGCTGGTGATCATGGCGATGGTCCTGCTGTTCCTCGGGTTCCTGACGAAGGCGGCGATCGTGCCGCTGCACTTCTGGCTGGCGGACGCGCACGCCGTCGCCCCGGTGCCGGTCTGCGTGCTGTTCAGCGGCGTGATGGTAGAGCTCGGGCTATACGCGGTCGCGCGGCTCTACTGGGAGGTGTTCGCCGGGGTGCTGGGGCCGCATGCCGCGGCCCTGCGGGTGATCCTCATCGCGGCCGGGGCGATCACCGGTCTCACGGCCTGCTGGATGTGCTTCCTGCAGCGACACATCAAGCGGCTGCTGGCGTTCTCCACGATCAGCCATGTGGGGCTGTGTCTGTGCGGGGTCGGACTGCTGGACAAGCGTGCGCTTGCGGGAGTAATCGTCTACGTGGCCGCCCATGGGCTCACCAAGGCGGCGCTGTTCATGCTCTGCGGGACGCTGCTGCACCGCTTCCGCACGGTCGACGAGTTCGACCTGCACGGGCGTGGCCCGGCCGACACGAGCATGCGGATCGTCGGGGTGTTGTTCGTGATGGGCGGGCTGTTGCTGGCGGCATTGCCGCCGTTCACGCTGTTCCACGGCAAGTCGGAGATCGAGGGGGCGGCCTCGGCTGCCGGATACGGCTGGCTCGCTGCGCTCTTCATGCTGATCTCGGCCGCCACCGGTGGTGCGGTGCTGCGCATCGCCGGACGCGTGTTCTTGGGCTGGGGGCCGAGCGAGGGCGCCGACGAGGCCCAGGCACGCGCTGCCGAGGAGCGCGTCGACGAGACCCGCGACGAGCGCGACCACACGCCGCCGCTGATGGTGATCGTGCCGGCGATCCTGCTCGTGCTGGCCACCGGGCTGAACTTCGTGCCCGGCGCGCTCGATTGGGCTTCGCGGGCCGCGGGACTGCTGACCGATCACCATGCCTATGCCGCGTGGGTGCTGCACGGCGCCCACGTGCCGCTGCCCACCGAACCGCACGATCATGCCTCCGTCACTGAGGTGCTGATCGGCTGCGGCGGCGTCGTGTTGACCGTGGGCCTGGCCGCGCTCGGGCTGTTCGGACGGCCATTGCGCGAAGCGCTGCCGCGCAACATCAGGGAGCCCGCGCGGGGGTTCGTGGGGGCCGTTCGCGGCGCTCACTCTGGCCACATCGGCGACTACATCGCTTGGTGGACGGCCGGCGCCGCGAGCTTTGGCGCGATCTGTCTGCTGGCGTTGCGGTGACTGCTCAGCGCCGCCGAATGTACACAACTGGTCCACAAGTGCGGTAAAGGTCTGTAGGTTGCACCATATGCATTTCTCCGAGTGGGACCTGCTCTGGCGGCTGGGCCTGGCGCTGGTGCTGTCGAGCGCGATCGGCGTCGAGCGCGAGGTTCGCCAGAAGAATGCCGGCATGCGTACCTACGCGCTGGTCGGCACCGGTGCGGCACTGATCATGCTGGTCAGCACCTACGGCTTCTCCGGGGTGCTGCAGAGCCGGCTGATCGTGCTCGACCCCTCGCGTGTCGCCGCGCAGGTCGTGTCCGGCATCGGCTTCATCGGTGGCGGCCTGATCTTCGTGCAGCGCAACAACGTGCGCGGTCTGACCACGGCGGCCGGTGTCTGGGCCACGGCCGGCGTCGGGCTGGCCGCGGGCGGCGACCTGCCGGTCCTCGCCACCGCCGGAACCGTCGCGTACCTGCTGGTGTCCGTCGGCTACCCGTACATCACCAAGCACATCCCGGGCTCCGCGGCGCTGATCTCGCCGCTGCTGATCACCTACGTCGATGGCGCGGGCGTGTTGCGCACGCTCGTGGCTGAGTGCTCGGCCTTTGGCTTTGCCATCTCGGACCTGCTGGTCGCGCGCGAGACCGAACCGCGGGAGGGGGACGAGACCGGGCGCCGCACGGTCACCGTTCGGGTCGCGCTGCGAGGGCGCGGCTCGATGGCGCAGCTGACGACTGAGCTGGAAGCGATCGACGGGGTGCTGAGCGTGCGCGCCGCCGATGCCAACGTCACCTCCTCATCCGAGGCCTGAGCCACGGCGGTGCGGCTGCGGCGCGCCGACTGCTCGGCTCCCGGATTCCAGCGCGTGAGGCGCGGGCGGGGCTTCGCCTACCGGGACGCCGACGGCGACGCGGTCGCTGACGCGGAGACGCTCGAGCGCATCGAGACGCTGGCGATCCCGCCGGCCTGGCGTGATGTCTGGATCTGCGCCGACGCGCGTGGTCATCTGCAGGCCACGGGAGTCGATGCCGCCGGGCGTAAGCAGTACCTCTATCACTCGCTCTGGCGCGAGCAGCGCGACGGCCGGAAGTTCCGCGAGATGCAGGAGTTCGCGCGGGTGCTGCCGCGGTTGCGCACGAGTGTGCAGCGCGCGCTCGATGCCGACGACGAGCCGAGTCAAGAGCGCGTCGCCGCGGGCGCGACGCGGCTGCTCGACGTCGGCCTGTTCCGCGTCGGCGGCGCGCGGTACGCCGACGATGCGACCGGTGGCTTCGGTCTGGCGACGCTGACCCGTGAGCACCTGAGCTGGCGGGGCGAGCGCGCCGTCTTCGACTACCTCGGCAAGAGTGGGGTCGAGCGTGTGCTCGAGATCTCGGACGCCCGCAGCGTGGCGCTACTCAGGCAGCTCGGCCGGCGCCGGTCCGGTCCGGCCGAGCTGCTCTGCTACCGCGACGGTCGCAGCTGGCGCCGGCTCGGTAGCGACGGGATCAACGAGTACATCAAGGCCCAGGCCGGCGAGGACTTCAGCGCCAAGGACTTCCGCACCTGGAACGCGACCGCGATGACGGCCGCCCGGCTTGCCCACTTCGCGCTCCACCCGACATCGCGGCCGCGCTCACCTCAGCGAGTGGTCCGTGCCGTGGTCAAGGAGATCGCCGAGATGCTCGGCAACACCCCGGCGGTCGCGCGGGGCTCCTACATCGATCCGCGCGTGCTCGACGGATTCCTCTCCGGGACGACGATCGACACGGCACTCGAGCGTGTCGACACGCTCGCCGAGATTGGCGACCGGCGTCGGCGCGCGGTCGAGCTTGCGGTGCTGCGTCTGCTCGACTGAGCTTCGGGGCGTGGCGCTGCCCGCCGTTGCCCTCAGCGCTGCGCCGGGTGTGACACGCCGCCTATCGGCATCAGCTCGGTCAGCTCGCGCTCGAGCAGATCGATCCGCTGCGCGGCGGTGTGCTCGCGCATCACGCGCCGGCGCGCGCGGGCCGCGAGCGCCAGGCGCGTCTCGATCCCCGTTTCGATCAGGGCCCGCAGCACATCGTCGGCGGAGCGCGCGACCAGGATCTCCTTCTCCGGCGTGAAGAAGTCCTCGAGCCCGGGCCAGTCGTCGGAGATGATCGCCGTGCCGCAGGCGGCGGCCTCGAACAGGCGCACCCCGGGCGACCAGCCCGCCTCGCGCATCGCCGGGCGCGTGAGGTTGAGCGTGAAGCGCTGGGCCCCGTAGAACACGGGATGGCGGCTGGGCGCGATGTGCCGGATGTGGGCCACATTCGCCGGCCATGTCATGCCCTCGGGGTATTGCGGTCCCGCCACGACGAAGCGGCGCGCGCGCAGCGCCCGCGCGGGCGTCAGCATCAGCGACTCCAGTCCGGACTGGCGGTCGACGCTGTAGCTGCCGAGATAGCCGAGGTCCCAGCAGGGTCTGCTGGCGACCGCGACGTAGCCGCGCGGGTCGACCAACGGGTGAAAGCGGACCACACGACGGGCGCCGTACTGCTCGAGCCGGGCGAGGCTCGGGCCGCCGCTGGAGCAGAGGTACAGATCAAAGCGCGGGATCAGCGCCGGGGTCAGATAGTCGGGATCGCCGGCCGCCAGCTTGGCCAGGGTCTCCGGGGTCTCGATGTCGTAGAAGGCGGTGCGCCCCTCGGTGGTCGCGAGCACGTAGTCCGCCACCGCCGCGCCCTCGGGCACGTGCGAGCCGACGATCACCAGGTCCGCTTCGGCGATCTGCGCGCCCGCGTTCTGCGCCAGCTCGTCGAGTGAGCCGTACAGCAACAGACGCGCCCCGCGCAGCTCGCGCAGGTCACGCGTGCTCTCGTACCAGGGCGCCTCTCGCTCGCAGAACAGCACCTGGTGTCCACGCGATGCCAACTCGCGCACGACGCCACGGTAATTGGTGGCATGCCCGTTGCCCCATGACGAGGTGATCGACAGTCCAAGGACCACGACCTTCACTTCATGTCCCCCTGAAACTCACGCCTCGCTTACCTGGCACCGACTCTCGAGCGGAACCATAGTCGGAATCGAACGCATCTCACCCCGTCAGGCTCATGCGCGTCCGCTGGGTCGCTTCATCGTGAGTGATCGGCTACCCGCGCGCGTGGTCCTCGATGCGTGCCCGCAGGCGGTCGGCCGCGCCCGCCGCCGCGGCGCGCCTGGCCCGCTCGTCGCTCAGCTCGACGCCGCGGGAGACCGCCAAGTCGACGAGCTCCTGGCGCTGCTCGTCGCGCATTGCCAGGCGGTAGAACAGCAGGCCCAGCAGCAGCAGCGTGAGCAGCATCTGCTCGACCATCATCAGCCCGCCGGCGATGTTCTGATCGGAGACGGGGTTCAGGCCGCGGGCGCTGTCGGTCGAGCGGTAGATCGGATAGAAGACCGTCTGCGCCCAGATCATCGCGTTGCCGAGCAGCGAGCCCACGATCCGCACGAGCGCGATGTAGCCGACCTGCCCCCAGCCGGAGAACCAGCGCGGTTTGGGCAGCGGTCCGACCAGGGCCAGCCACAGGAGCGCCCCGAACCACAGCAGGCAGGCGTGCTCGAGCGCGTGCACGAGGTCGTGGCGGATCGCGAGCTGGTAGAGCAGCGGCACGTGCCAGGCGTACAGGTCGACGGCCCACAGCGCGAACGCCACAAGCGGATGCGAGAGCTTGCGCAGCGGGCGGGTCGCGCGAACCTGCAGCAGTGGCTGGAGCATCGGTCCGCTGAGCCCGAGCACGATCAGCAGCGAGCAGATGTCGCCGATCACGATGTGCTGGGCCATGTGCACGGCGAGCATCTGATCGGCGAGGCCGTCCAGCGGCCCGACCTGAACTGCGACGAGCAAGACGATCCCGGCACCGAAGGCGCTCGCGCGCCAGCGTGTCGGGGCGCGGTGGGTCCCCGTGAGCTGTCTGAACCGGTGCGCATACAGCGCGAGATAAACAACCGCCGCGCCTAGCGGCGGGATCAATTCGAGCCAATGTGGGCCGCCACGGGCGATCACTATTGTTCCTCGTGAGCCTCGATGTTCAGCTGTGCCACCTGCTCGTGGACTCGGTCGAGGCTTTCCGCCACCTGGAGCTCGCGGCAGATCCGGTGGGCGATGACGAAGACGACCAGCGGGCCCACGAACACGGCGATGCGGAAGATCGTGAGCTGCGCAACGTAGCTGAGACCCAAGAGCACGTAGAGCCGGTCGGCGGCGCCGAACGAGAAGACCAGGAAGATAAATGTGAGGAAGGCCAGGCCGAACGCCGTCCTGAACGGATGCTCGCGTGGCCGGTCCGCGAGGTTGTGCACGGCGCTGTCGCCGGTCAGCCAGCGCTCGACCCACGGGAAGGTGAGCAGCACGCCGAGCACGAACAGGGGAAGTAGCGCGCCACCCCAGAAGGGGTTGGGGATCAGCGTGTAGTGGCCGATCGTGACGTCGAAGGCCGGCATCAGCCGCAGCGCGCCGATCAGCCACCCGAGGTACCAGTCGGGTTGCGCCCCGTTGGTGCCCATCCAGGGCTCATACGGCCCCCACTGCCAGATCGGGTTGATCTGGACCAGGCCGCCGAGCAGGAACAGGATGCCGACGACGAACAGCATCAGGGCCAGCGATCGGAAGGTCTGAGCCGGGAACAGCGGCAGCCCGACGATCCGGCTGTTGGTCTGCCGCTCGCTCTCCTTGAACTGGGTGTGGTGACGGGCCATCACCAGCGCCAGATGGACGCCGATCAGCGTGGCCAGCAGCGCGGGCAGCACGAACACGTGCATGATGAACATGCGGCTCCAGAAGTCGTGGTTGCCGGGGAACGGCGCGCCGAAGATTCCCAGCATCAGCGGGCCCCCGATCACCGGCAGCGACAGCCCGACCCCGTAGCCGATCGCCAGGCCCATCCCCGAGAGCAGGTCGTCCACCAGCGAGTAGCCGAGGTAGCCCTCGAGGAAGGTGGTGAAGAGCAGGATCAGGCCGACTATCCACGTCAGCTCGCGCGGCTTGCGGAAGGCGCCGGTGAAGAACACGCGCATCAGGTGCATGACGATCGATGCCACGAAGACGTCCGCCGCCCAGTGGTGCGTCTGGCGCATCAGCAGCCCGGCCTTGTGGCTCAGCGAGATGTTCACCACCGACTTATAGGCGGCGCTCATCGTCTGCCCGTCGAGCGGCGCATAGGAGCCG
The DNA here is from genome assembly GCA_050696795.1 of Solirubrobacteraceae bacterium. Classification (GTDB taxonomy): domain Bacteria; phylum Actinomycetota; class Thermoleophilia; order Solirubrobacterales; family Solirubrobacteraceae; genus Palsa-465. The sequence goes on from JBOGYJ010000145.1 coordinate 20,019, forward strand.
TGGTAGACCGTCTTGGCCGTGCTCGGGTCGAAGAACAGGGCGAGGTAGGTGCCGGTCGCGATCAGCACGATGAAGGCGTAGAGCGCGACCTCGCCCAGCAGGAACGACCAGTGGTCGGGGAACAGGTAGCCCAGGGTCTTGCGCAGCAGCGGCGCCGCCGCGGTGCGCTCGTCGATGAAGCGCACCGGATCGGCGAAGGGATCGGTGGGGTCGGGGCGCCTCTCCACGCCGGTGTCGCTCACGTCGGCTGCTCCCTGACGTTCCACCAACCGGGACCGACGCGCGCCGAGAAGTTGCCCGCCGCGCGCAGGTGTCCGGCACCATCGATCTCGAGCGGCAGCTGCGGCAGGGGCCGACCGGCCGGACCGAAGGTGACGGTGCCGCCGGTGAACGGATCGAACGTCGAGTAGTGGCAGGGACAGATCAGCGCCGGCTGCGGCTCGACGGTCGGGAACGTCGGTTTGCGGAACAGCGCGATGGCGCAGCCGGCGTGGGTGCAGATCTTGGAGTAGGCGACGATCCCCCGCGGGGTCCAGCCCGACCGATCCCGAGGCATGCGGAGATCCGCTGCGTTGAGGTGCAGCACCACGATCGGCGAGCCGAGCTCCTCGGGATCCGCGCCCTCCGGGAAGGCGGTGTAGAAGGTCTCCTTGAAGATGTCGCCGGCGGCCAGCGCGTCACCGTGCTCATCGACCAGGCGGACGCCGCGCCTCCATGGCGTCTGGTCGAGCGGCGCGGTGTCCCAGAACGGACCGAGCGAAAGCACCGGCGTCAGCGCGGCCGCTCCCAGCGCGCAGCCCGCGACCGAGCCCGCGCCGAGCAGCAGGCGCTTGCGCGTGATCATGCTCCCCGCCGCGTGGACCTGCTCGATGATCTCCGCCTGCTTCTCAGGGTGCTCCTGCGGATAGTCATCCTCGAGCTCCTCATTGGGGACCAGTTGCTTGCCGACCAGCGCGAGGGCGCAGGCGATGAAGATCAGGCACAGCCCGAGGCTGATCCCCAGCAGCTCGTCGGGCATGCCGCCGGGGCTGAAGAACGCGTAGACGAAGATGAAGGCGACCGCGCAGATGGTGGCGACCACGAGCAGTGCGACGACGGCGAACTCGGTGTCGCGGTGTGTCCCGTTCATCGGCGGATCCTCCTGGCGAGCACGAGGCAGCAGAGCAGGATCAGCGGTGCCGCGATCAGCCACGTCACCAGGCCCTCCGGGATCGGCCCGAGGTTGCCGATCCCCCAGCCGCCGCGGTTGTAGGGGTGGTTCTGACTCTGGACGTATTTGACGATCGAGTTGAGCTGGGCGTCCGAGATCTGAGCGGTGCTGAACTTGGGCATCAGGTACGGGCCGATGCGCACCGCCTCCGCGACCTCGGTATTGGTGTAGCCCTGCAGCGGCGGGACTCGCGCGCCGGTCACGAAGCCGCCACGGGCGTCCTCCTGGTGGCAGCCGGCGCAGTCCGAGGTGAACAGCTGCACGCCCTCGGAGAGGTTTCCGTGCTGCGGCCTGGGGTGCGGAATCCCGGGGCCCTTGCCGAGCGAGGCCACGTAGCGCTCGAGCGAGCGGATCTCGTTGTCGGAGAACAGCACGCGGTCGTTGGACGGCTGGTGGTGCGGGTTATCCAGGGGCATCAGGCCGGTCCGCAGGTAGAAGTCGGCGGCCTGCGCGCCCACGCCGTGTAGCGCCGGCCCGAGGCCGTAGACGTCGCCCGCCCCGGGGCGGGCCTTGGTGATGCCCGAGCCGGAGATCCCGTGGCAGCTCGCGCAGTTCGCGGCGAACAGCTCGCTGCCCAGCTCGAGCGTCGGCTTCTTGGGCTCCGTGTCCGGGCGCACGATCCCGGACGGCGGCTGCGCCAAAGCGACGCCCGCGTCGAGCGGTCCGCCGGGCAGCGCGGCGCAGGCGGCCAGCACGAGCGCTACCACCGTGGCCGCGGATGTCAGTCGGAACGCGCTCATGACTGCCGGCAATTGAGCAGCTCCGGGCTGCCGATCGTGGTCATCACGACGATCGCGAGCGAGAGGAAGTTCACCGTCAGCCCGACGATCGCCAGGAAGTGCACGCGCGCGAGCGGTGGCTCGCCGCCGAAGCCGCGGATCACGTCGAGGCTCATCTCGCGCGCCCGCCGGGTGTCGCGGTACAGCCAGGCGGCGACGCCCGTGGACGCGAGGCCGACGAGGATCGCGGCGGCCCCGAGCACGACCTCGATCGGGTGCAGCTCCACCGTCCCGTGCGCCTCGGTGCCGCAGTCGTAGAACGTCAGGAACAGATTCGCGACGAACTGGATGGCCCAGGCGGCGGAGCCGCCGAGGACCCCGAACCAGACCACGAGATTCGAGTGCGCCGTCTTCACAGCGAAGGTGAGATCTGGGTGAACAGGACGAACACCGCCAGCGCGCCGACCACGTACCAGTACAGCGCCAGGTTCCGGACGGCGATCAGCCAGTAGCGGCTGAGGCCCTTGGCCGTGACCTGCCAGATCAGGGCGAGGTCGAGCGTGAGGCCGAGCAGCACGTGTGCGTGATGGACGGCCAGCAGCGTGAAGTAGATCGATCCGTAGGCGGTCTGCCGCGGCGAGAACTTGTGGAGGTCGTCGGTGAACAGCACGATCTGCCAGGCGAGATACCCGCATTGGCAGATCAGTCCCACCGCGATTGCGGTGACGGTTCGTCCCCGCTCACCCCGGCGGCTGGCGCGCGCCGCGAGGTGAATCGGCACCAGCGTGAGCAGCAGGTACGCCGTGGCGAGCACGGGGAGCAGGACCTCGGGACGATCGATCCCATGTGGCGGCCAGCTCTTGTCTGAGGACTCGAGATAGAAGTAGCTGCCGATCAGCGTCCCGAACAGCGCCACCTCCGCACATAGGAACAGCGCCATGCCCCAGACGCCGCTGGGCGCGGATTGCCGTGGATCCGGCGTGCCGAGCGCCTTCACGACACGCGTGGTGCCCCCGCCCGATACCTCCCCGGAGCTCACGCGTGCTCCTCGTGTGAGTGCCAGGCGAACAGCGCCAGGCCGCCCAGGACCAGGAACGCGCCGGCAATCCAGTAGTGGACCAGCAGCAGCATCGCGAACATGCCCGACAGCGCCAGCGCGCAGACCGGGGGCCAGATCGAGTGCGGCGGCATCTCGAGGACCTCGACCAGGTCCGCGTCCTGGGCGGTGGTCATCGGTGTCTCATGGCCCTCGTCCAGCAGGCCCTCGCCGCGCGCCAGCCGCTTGTTGTCGCGGGCGCGGTCATCCGTGTCATACATGCCGTAGGGCGTGGTGACCGTGGGGATCACCACGAAGTTGTAGGGCGCCGGCGGTGAGCTGGCCGCCCACTCGAGCGTGTCACCGTGGAACGGGTCATCGGCGTGCTCGCCGAAGATCATGCTGACAAACAGGTTGAGCACGATCAGCAGCAACCCCGCCGCGAGGATGTAGGCGCCGATCGTCTCGATGAAGTTGAGCAGCGTCCAGCCCAGGTGGGCGGGATATGTGTAGTTGCGGCGCGGCATCCCGAGCAGACCGACGATGTGCATCGGGAAGAACGTCACCAGCGTGCCGACGAACGTCAGCCAGAAACTGGTCTTGCCGACGCGTTCGCTGTACATCCGGCCTGTGAGCTTCGGGAACCAGTAGTACATGCCGCCGAGGATCGGGAAGACGGCCGCGCCGAAGATGACCATGTGAAAGTGCCCGACGACGTAATAGGAGTCGTGCACCTGCTGGTCGAACGGAATCGCCGCCAGCGTGATCCCGGACAGGCCGCCGAGGATGAAGTAGATGATGAAGCCGACTATGAACAGCAGCGGCGTCTTGAAGTCGGGCTTGCCGGTCAGGATCGTCGCGATCCACGAGAACAGCTGGATCGCGCTGGGAATCACGATGATCAGGCTCGCGGCGGCGAAGTAGATCGTCGCCGAGGTCGGCAGGCCCACGGTGAACATGTGGTGCGCCCACACGCCGAAGCCGAGGAACGCGACCATCACCTCGGCCAGCGCCACCAGCGGATACAGCACCATCCGTCGGTGCGTGAACGTCGGGATGATCGACGTGGCGATGCCAAAGGCCGGCAGGATGATGATGTACACCTCCGGGTGGCCGAAGATCCAGAAGAGGTTCTGCCAGAGCAGCACGCTGCCCCCGTGCGAGGGATCGTAGAAGTGGAAGCCGAGGTTGCGGTCGAGCTCGAGGAAGAGCGCGGCCAGGCTCAGCGCCGGGAGTGCGAAGAGCAGAGCGAAGGAGGCCGCCAGGAAGGCGTAGCAGAACAGCGGCATGCGGTTCAGTGACATCCCCGGCGCCCGCATCTTGAAGATCGTCACGATGAAGTTGATCGCGGCGGCGGTGCTCGAGATGCTGTTGAACATCAGCCCGAACCCGTAGAAGTCGATGTTGACGCCCGGGTCGTAGCGCTTGGAGGCCAGTGGCACGTAGTCAAACCAGCCGGCGTTGGGTGCGTGCCC